>JBKCEY010000381.1:0-9255 GCA_046304115.1 Burkholderiales bacterium
GGCGCACAACCGGGCGCACAACCGGGCACTGCGCAGCAGGGCTCAGCCCCTTCGGGTGGCGGTCCTCTGGCGGCCTTCCGTGCCCGCCTGGAGCGCGAACTCGACTTCAACGAGGCCCAGCGCACGCAGGTCGAGGCCATCTTCGCCGGGATGCGCGCCAAGTTCGCCACGGTGCGCGATGCCGAGCCCACCGAAAGGCCCAAGCTCATGGAACGCTACCGCAGTGAATTGCGCGCTGCGATCAACGACATTCTCGATGAGCGCCAGAAGAAAAAGTATGCCGAGATCCTGGTCGAGATCGCCGGACGCAGCGTTTCGCGTGGGCGGGTATTCGTTCAGGGCCCCGACGACAAACCGGTGTCGGTTGAATTGCGCCTTGGCCTCTCCGACGGCGCCTTCACTGAAGTCATCGGCACGGTCGGGGATGCCCAGCTCAAGGAAGGCGATGTTGTGTACACCGGTACGGTGAGCGCCAGCAACACGCCAGGCGCCGCGCCGCCCAAGGGACCCGCAAGGCCGGCGGGCCCGCGACTGTGATCCGGGCGCCGCTTCATCTGCGTATGCGCGCGCTTCGACCGGCATTCGCGCGCCAGGGGCAACCGGTATGACCGAGCCCCTGATCCGGTGCGAAGAACTGGCCAAGCGCTATCAGGTGGGCGGCGGTACCGTGCATGCCCTGCGTGAGTTGAGCCTGTCTATCCTGCCGGGCGAGTTCGTGGCCGTGATGGGCCCCAGCGGCTCAGGCAAATCGACCTTCATGAATCTCGTCGGATGCCTGGATCAGCCCACCAATGGCCGATACTGGCTGGCCGGCGAGGCGGTGGATCGCATGAACCGGGATCAGCTCGCAGCCATTCGCAACCGGCGTATTGGCTTCGTGTTTCAGCAGTTCAATCTGCTGCCGCGCACGACCGCCCAGGACAACGTCGAGTTGCCCCTGCTCTATGCCGGGGTGGCCCGTCCCGAACGACAGGCCCGAGCCCTGCGGCGGCTGCAGCAGGTCGGGTTGGGCGAGCGCATCGACCATCATCCGGCCCAGTTGTCTGGCGGCCAGCAGCAGCGGGTGGCGATCGCCCGGGCTCTGGTGAATGACCCGCAATTGATCCTTGCCGACGAACCCACCGGGGCACTCGACTCGCGGACCAGCATCGAGGTCATGGCCCTGCTCCAGACCCTGAACCGTGAAGGCATCACCATCGTGCTGGTCACCCATGAAGCCGATGTCGCGGCGTTTGCTTCTCGAATCATCCGGTTCAAGGATGGACGGGTGGTGAGCGACACGCCCAACGGGGCAAATGATGCAAGCGCCGCGCTGGCCGCACTCGATGCAGGTGAGCCTGCATGATCCAGGCGCTGCCGCACTTCGTCTCCGTCTAGTCCATGGATCTTCTGGCCACCCTTCGGATCGCTCTGAAGTCGCTGCGCACCAATACGCTGCGCTCGGCGCTCACCATGCTGGGCATCATCATCGGTGTGGCGGCCGTGATTGCCATGATCGGCGTGGGCAAGGGCGCTCAGACCCGGGTCGAGGAACAGGTGCGCAGCCTGGGTGCCAACGTCATGGTGTTGTGGAATTCCTCGAGCAACACCGGGGGTGTACGCACCGGCGTGGGCGGCGTGCAGTCGCTCACCGAAGACGATGCCCGTGCGCTCGCCACAGAAGTGCCCGAAGTGGCCTTCGCAGCGCCCACGCACCGGGGGTCAGGACAGGTCATTCTCGGTAACCAGAACTGGTTCTCGGCGGTGTTTGGTATCACCAATGACTTCTTCGAGGTGCGGGAGTGGCCGCTGGTGGCCGGTCGTACCTTCGAGCCGGGTGAAATTGCGAGCAGCGGCAAGGTCATCATCCTGGGCCAGACCGTGGCCCGTCAGCTCTTTGGCGAAGACACGCCCTTTGACGAGATGATCGACCGCACCGTGCGGCTGCGCAGGGTGCCCCTCACCGTGATCGGCATCGCCGAAAAGAAAGGCCAGAGTGCGGTGGGCCAGGATCAGGACGATGCTGTGTTCGTCCCCCTGTCCACGGCTCGCACCCGCCTGTTCGGGGTGACCCAGGGCAAGCTGCGTCGCGTCAACTCCGTCTGGGTCAAGGTGCACCCGGGTCAGGACATGAAGGCTGCCGAAGACAACATCCGGGCGCTGCTGCGCCAGCGGCATCGCCTGGCGACTGGGCAGGATGATGACTTCACGCTGCGCAACCTGACCGAGATCATGCAGGCCCAGGAGGCTGCCAGCCGGGCCATGACGGCACTGCTCGCCGCGATTGCCTCGGTGAGCCTTATGGTGGGGGGTATCGGCATCATGAACATCATGCTGGTTTCGGTCACCGAGCGTACGCGCGAGATCGGGCTTCGCATGGCAGTGGGTGCGCGAGGGCGCGACATCCTGTCCCAGTTTCTGGTCGAGGCGGTGACCCTGTCCTGCATCGGGGGCGGCATCGGTGTGCTGCTGGGGATCGGTGCGGCTCACATCGTGGGGGATTCGGCGGGCTGGACCATCCAGATCGAGACCACGGCCGTCTTGATGGCTTTTGGTTTTGCCGCGCTGATCGGCATCTTCTTTGGCTTTTACCCGGCTAGAAAGGCCTCGCGCCTCGAGCCGATCGACGCTTTGCGCTACGAATGACCCCATCACGATTCAACGCCTCTGCGGGATCCTCGGCACCCGCGGGGGCCTCAGCAGCTTCAGGTTCACGGCATCCGGCTCGCATCGCCAACACCTTGTCGATTGCCGGTATTGATCCCTCAGGTGGAGCCGGCCTGTTCACCGATCTGCGCGCCTTTGCCGCCATGGGCACCCATGGGTGCGGCGTGGTCGCGGCCCTCACCGCGCAGAACTCTCAGGCGGTGACGGGCATTTCCATGGTCGATTCCGGGTTTGTGCGCCAACAGCTCGACACCCTCTTTGACGATGTCCGGATCGATGCCATCAAGATCGGCATGCTGGGAGCGCCCGCCGTGATCCGAGTGGTGGCCGAGGTGCTCGAGCGTCGCCGCACTGCGCTGCCGTCGCAGGCCGTAGTGCTCGATCCGGTCATGATCGCCAAGAGTGGTGATGCGCTTTTGCAGCGCGACGCCGAGAGTCTGCTGATCGAGGCCATGGTGCCCCTGGCCAGCGTGATCACCCCCAACCTGCCCGAGGCGGGTGTGCTCTTGCGCGTTCGCGCACCCGAGACCGTGGCCGAGATGCGTCGTGCCGCCGAAAAGCTGCGCCGTCTGATGCGCGACGACGGCGCTCGCTGGGTGTTGCTCAAGGGCGGGCATCTGAATGGTGAGGCGACCGACCTGCTGCATGACGGTGATCGCATGATCGAACTCACCGCCCCTCGAATCGAGACCCGCAACACGCATGGCACCGGATGCACCCTGTCCTCGGCCCTTGCGGCGCTGCTGGCTCGTCTGATGCTCGTCGAGGATCGTCTGCCGCGCGAGCCGGTCGAGGAGGCCGTACGCTACGCCAAGCGCTGGCTCACCGAGGCCATTCGCCGCAGCGGCGAGCTCACGGTGGGGACGGGGCACGGGCCGGTCCACGCCTTTCATTCGCTCTGGGGGCAAGCCTGATGGATTTTCTTGCCGGTCTGCCCTTGCTGCTCAAGGCAGCCATACTCGGCATCGTTGAAGGACTGACCGAGTTTCTCCCGATCTCCAGCACCGGTCACCTGATCGTGGCGGGTGGCCTGCTGGGCTGGACTGACGACAAGGCCAAGGTCTTCGAGATCGCCATTCAGACCGGTGCGATGGCTGCGGTGATCTGGTACTACCGGGTACGCATTGCCCGCACTGTCGCCGGTTTGTTCACGGATGCACTGGCCCGCCGGTTTGCGACCAATGTCCTGATTGCCTTTCTTCCGGCCGCGCTGCTCGGCCTGATCTTTGGCAGCGCGATCAAGCGGGTGCTCTTCAAGCCCGTTCCGGTGGCGATCGCCTTTGTGGTGGGTGGGCTGATCATTCTGTGGGTGGAGCGTCGCCGTCGGGGTGCCGATCAGGCAGCCCGGATTCAGCACATCGATGAACTCGGACCGCTTGATGCGCTCAAGCTCGGCATCGCGCAGTCCTTTGCCCTGATCCCGGGCACGAGCCGCTCAGGCGCCACGATCATTGGCGGCATGCTCTTTGGGCTGTCCCGTCCGGTGGCCACCGAGTTCTCGTTTTTCCTCGCCATCCCAACCCTGATCGGCGCCGGGGCCTACGACACCTGGAAGTACCGATCCCTGCTGGGCGCGAGCGATATTCCACTCTTTGCGGTCGGGCTCATCACGGCGTTTGTCAGTGCGCTCGCCTGCGTGCACTGGCTGATCCGCTACGTGTCGCGTCACGACTTCGTGCCCTTTGCCTGGTACCGGATCGTGTTCGGGCTTGCCTTGCTGGCGCTGACCGGCGCTGGCGTACTGCAGTGGGGCTGAGCGCACTGGGCGTTCTGCAGGAGGTTTTCGGCTACCCGCAGTTTCGAGGCCCGCAGCAGGCCATTGTCGAGGCCCTGATCGAGGGTCGGGATGCGCTGGTGCTCATGCCCACCGGCGGGGGCAAGTCGCTGTGCTTTCAGGTGCCCGCGCTGGTTCGTGAAGGCACGGCCGTGGTGGTGTCGCCGCTGATTGCCCTCATGCAGGATCAGGTGAGTGCGCTGCGCGAAAACGGGGTGGCGGCCGAGTTTCTCAACTCGAGTCTGGAGCCTGCGCAGGCCCGTCGCGTGGAGTCGGCCCTGCGCAACGGGGATCTCAAGCTGCTCTATGTGGCCCCGGAGCGTTTGCTCACCGAGCGCTGCCTCGAGTTGCTCGCATCCATCCGGGTGTCGCTCTTTGCGATCGATGAAGCCCACTGCGTGTCGCAATGGGGCCATGACTTCAGGCCTGAATACCTGGGGCTGTCGGTGTTGCATGAGCGCTTTCCCGAGGTGCCGCGGGTGGCACTCACGGCAACCGCCGACGCCCTGACCCGGGCCGAAATCCGCGACCGCCTGGCGCTGCACGATGCGCATGAATTCGTCTCGAGTTTTGATCGCCCGAATCTGCGCTACAGCATCGTTGCCAAGGACGATCCACGCCGGCAGCTGTTGCAGTTCATTCGCAAGGATCATGAGGGCGACAGTGGCATCGTCTATTGCGCAACCCGCAAGCGTGTCGAGGACACTGCGGCCTGGCTGTCCGACAAGGGCATCGAGGCGCTCGCCTATCACGCGGGTATGGACGGCGTGCAGCGGGCTGCCCATCAGGAGCGGTTTTTGCAGGAGGATGGGCTGGTGATGGTGGCCACGCTGGCCTTTGGCATGGGCATCGACAAGCCCGATGTGCGTTTCGTGGCTCACCTCGACATGCCACGCAGCCTCGAGGCCTGGGTCCAGGAAGGCGGACGCGCGGGTCGCGACGGGTTGCCGGGTCAGGTCTGGATGAGCTACGGATTGCAGGACGTGGTCAATCACCGGCGCATGATCGATGAATCGCAGGCCGACGAAGCGCATCAGCGCATCGCGCGCGCCAAACTCGATGCCATGGTGGGTCTGGCCGAGTCGGCGCACTGTCGTCGCGTTCACCTGCTGCGCTATTTTGGCGAGGCCTCGCAGCCCTGTGGCAACTGCGACCGCTGTCTGCATCCGCCACAGCTTGAAGACGCCACCGAACAGGCCCGGATGTTGCTCTCCTGCATCTGGCGGGTGCAGCAGGCCAGTGGCACCGGATATGGTGCCCACCATGTCATCAGTGTGCTGCGCGGCGAGCGGGATGCCCGTGTGATCGAACGCGGCCATGATCGTCTGTCGACCTTTGGCCTGGGCGCGACGGTTCCAGCCGCCGACTGGCATGCTCTGGTCAGACAACTCGTTGCCACAGGTCTGGTCCGTGTGGCCCATGAGCGCCATGGTGTGCTCGAGCTGACCGATCTGGCGCGACCCGTCCTGAAGGGAGAGCACACGATCGAGCGGGTGCGTGAATCCGGTGGCGAATCTCGGCCCTCGCGCCGGGGGGCGCCAGGTCAGGTCGGGCCGGGTGCCTCGCGAAGCGCTGCGGCCCAGGACCTGCAGGGCAGGGCACTCGAGCGCTTTGAGGCGCTGCGCGCCTGGCGCGCAGGCATCGCACGAGATCATGGGGTGCCGGCGTATGTGATTTTTCATGATGCCCATCTGGCTGGCATCGCACGCGCCAACCCGGGCTCTCTGGCCGAACTGGCGCGGGTGCCGGGCCTGGGTGCCGGCAAGCTCGCCCGCTACGCGAAGGATCTGCTGGGCCTTCTTGCCCCCCAGGCCCCACTGACGAGAGGCGATCACTGAAGTGCGGTAAATTCAGCGGTCGGTAACGTCACTTTTTTGCATCCGCAACACGCTTTTTCCACGAGGCAACACACGATGGATCTGAACTACTCCCCCGAGGAACTCGCCTTTCGCGACGAAGTCCGCTCCTGGCTCTCGGCCAATCTGCCCGCATCAATGCGAGAAAAAGGCGAGGACGGCGAGTCCTATACCAAGGAAGAGCTGCTGCAATGGCACAAGATCCTGGCGAAAAAAGGCTGGGTGGCACCGGCCTGGCCCGAAGAATGGGGTGGCCCCGGATGGGACGTGACCCAGCGCTACATCTTTGAAGAAGAGTGCGGCCTGGCAGGCACGCCGCCGATCGTGCCGTTTGGCGTGACCATGTGCGCCCAGGTGTTGCTCAAGTTCGGCACCGAAGAGCAAAAAAAGCGCTACCTGCCCCGCATCTACAACGGGGATGACTTCTGGGTGCAGGGCTACTCCGAGCCGGGTTCGGGCTCCGACCTGGCTTCGCTCAAGACCCGCGCCGAGCGCAAGGGCGACAAATACCTGGTCAATGGTCAGAAGATCTGGACAACCATGGGCCACCATGGCGACTGGATCTTCTGCCTGGTTCGCACCAACCCCGAGGCCCGCATCCGCCAGGAAGGCATCAGTTTTCTGCTGATCGACATGAAGACCCCCGGCATCACCGTGCGCCCGCTCATCCTGATGGATGGCGGTCATGAGGTGAACGAGGTCTTCTTCGAGAATGTCGAGGTTCCTGCCGAGAACCTGGTCTTCAAGGAAAACGAAGGCTGGACAGTGGCCAAGTACCTGCTGGGGCATGAGCGTCTGAACACCGGACGCATCGGCGGCTCCAAGCGTGCGCTGGCCGAGGTCAAGGCGTTCGCGGCCAAGCAGACCGACGGTCGCGGCGGTCGCCTGATTGACGATCCGCGGTTTCGTGATCGCCTGTCGAGGGTTGAGGTCGAGCTCATGGCGCTCGAGATCACCAACCTGCGCTTTCTCGACCAGATGCGCCGCACGGGCAAGCCGCCAGGTGCCGATGTCTCGATGCTCAAGATCCGCGGCACCGAGATTCAGCAGGCACTCACGGAACTCATGATGCAGGCCGCCGGCCCGCTGGCTGCGCCTTTCAAGGCAACCGGCGAGGCACAGGCGACCGAGTTCGACAGCAGCGTGGCGGCTCTTGCACCGCGCTATGCCAACTACCGCAAGACCAGCATCTACGCAGGCTCCAACGAGATCCAGCGCAACATCATCGCCAAGGCCTCGCTCGGACTCTGATCCGCCTGCCAGCACCTGGGCCTTCGAGTGCCTTTGACTCCTTACACTGACACAAGATGAATTTCGAACTGAATGACGAACAGCGCCAGCTTGCCGAATCGGTGAGCCGCTATCTCAACGACCAGCACGACTTCGAGTCGCGCAAGAAGATCCTCAATTCGCCCAACGGGTCCAGTGAAGCGCTCTGGAAGCAACTGGCCGAATTCGGTGTGCTGTCCATTCCCTTTTCCGAGGCGGCGGGCGGTTTCGGTGGCGGCACGGTCGATCTGATGGGTTCCATGAACGCCATCGGCTCGGCGCTGGTGGTCGAGCCGGTGCTGGCCACCTTGCTCGCTGGCCGACTGATCGATCGGGCGGGGTCGGCATCGCAGCAGGCCGAACTGCTGGGTCCGGTGATCGAAGGCTCGCGCAAGCTCGCCTTTGCTCATACCGAAGACGGTGCACGCTACAGCCTTTCGCATGTCGCGACCAGCGCAGTGCGCAACGGCGAGGGCTGGGTGCTCAATGGTCTCAAGCGGGTGGTGCATGGTGCGCCCCTGGCCGACATCATCGTGGTATCCGCCCGTACGGCTGGCGCCACGACCGAAGCCACCGGCATTTCGCTGTTTGCGGTGCCGGCAGGGGCCAAGGGCGTTTCAATGACGCCCTACAGGACCATCGACAACCAGCGCGCCGGCGATGTGCGCCTTGAGAACGTACAGGTCCGGGCTGATGCCCTGATTGGTGCCGAGGCAGGCGCACTGCCCGCGATCGAGGAGGCGCTTGATTTTGCGAGCACCCTGCTGTGTGCCGAGGCTGTGGGCGCCATGCAGTTCGCCAACGAAACCACGCTCGAGTACCTCAAGACCCGCAAGCAGTTTGGCGCGCCCATCGGTTCATTTCAGGCACTGCAGCATCGCATGGTCGAGATGTATGTCACGCTCGAGCAGGCCCGTTCCATGACCTATCTGGCCTGCTCCAAGGTCGATTCAGGGGTGGCTGCGCGAGAGCGTTCGCGTGTCATCTCCGCCGCACGTATCAAGGTGGCCGATGCCTGCCGTCAGATCTCGCAGGAGTCGATCCAGTTGCACGGTGGCATGGGCATGACCGAAGAGATGAAGGTGTCACACACCTTCCGGCGCCTCACCATGATCGCCCAGCAGTTTGGCGACGTGGATGCTCACCTCGATCGGTTTGCAGCGCTCGACGAGGCCTGAGATCGCCTGCTCGCCGGACGCCTGCTGCGTCCGGCCTGCATCGAGGGGCCCGGCAGTAGTGCCGGGCCTTTTTTACTTCTTCGCCGCGGCGTCCTGCAGGAGGGCGGGCGACGTGCCGAGCGCCCGCCCCGAGTCGAGCAGCAGGCTCTGGCCGGTGTAGCCCGGCAGCTTCAGCATGGCCACGATGGCCTGCGCGACATCATCGGCCGAGAGCGTCGAGCGCAGCGCGGTCTGTTTGGCGACTGTGTTGCGTACCGAATCGAAGCGGTCCTGGCCGAGGCCGCGCACATGCCAGTCGGTTTCAACGAAGCCCGGGCAGATTGCATTGACCCGCACCTGCGGGGCGAGGGTGCGCGCCAGGCCCATCGTGAGGGTGTTCAGAGCGCCCTTGCTCGCGCTGTACGCGGGCGATGAGCCGCCCCCATCGAATGCTGAGGCCGACGAAACATTGACCACGGCACCCTGACCGGCCCGCAGCAGATCAGTGACCGCGCGGGTCATCTGCCAGGTGCCGATCACATTGACCTGGTAG
>JBKCEY010000382.1:0-2166 GCA_046304115.1 Burkholderiales bacterium
AACCCCACCCGCCCGATTGCTCAATCGCGAGCTGGGCATGCTCGCCTTCAATGAACGGGTGCTGGCCCAGGCCGAAGACGACACGCTGCCGCTGCTCGAGCGCCTGCGTTATCTGACCATCGTGAGCAACAACCTCGATGAGCTGTTCGAGGTGCGGGTGGCCGAACTCAAGGAGCTGATGCGCGCCGACCCCATGACGCCGCTCGATTCCGGCCCGGTGTCCGAAGCACTGTTCTCGGTGGCCGAGCGCGCCAGAAATCTCGTCGATCGCCAGTATCTTCTGCTCAATCAGACCCTGCTGCCCGCGCTGGCGGGCGAGGGCATCCGCATCCTGATGAGCACCGACTGGACCGATCGCCAGCGAGCCTGGGCCGAGAAGGTCTTTCTGGAGCAGATCGAGCCCTTGCTGACACCCATCGCGCTGGATCCGGCCCATCCTTTCCCGCGCATTCTCAACAAGAGCCTGAATTTCGTCATCGAACTCGAAGGGACCAATGCCTTCGGACGGCCTGCAGACATCGTGATTCTGCAGGCGCCGCGTGTGCTGCCCCGCGTGATCCGTGTGCCGAAGGCCGTCGCGGGTGCGCCCCATGGCCTGATGTTGCTGACTTCAGTGGTGACCGGTTTCGTGGAGCGGCTCTTTCCGGGTCTGGTGGTCAAGTCGGTCAATCAGTTCCGGGTCACCCGCAACAGCGAACTCTTTGTGGATGAAGAAGAGATCACCGACCTGCGCCAGGCCCTGCACACCGAACTCTCGCAGCGTCAGTATGGCGATGAGGTTCGACTGGAGGTCTCTGCAGGCATGGGTGAGCGCGTGTTGCAGCGCCTGCTTCGGGAGTTCGATCTCGAGATGCAGGACTGCTACCGCGTCGAGGGGCCGGTCAATCTGGTGCGCCTGCAGCAGGTGATTGATCTGGTGGATCGACCCGAGTTGAAATTCCCACCGTTCGAGCCAGGCATTCCTGCGGTGCTCCGGGGTGCCGATCTCTTTGCCGCCATCCGGCGTCAGGACATCCTGCTGCACCATCCTTACGAATCGTTTGCGCCAGTGACCGAGTTTCTGAAGAGCGCGGCGACCGACGCTCAGGTGGTTGCCATCAAGCAGACCATCTATCGCACGGGTGCGGACTCGGTCCTCATGGAGTCGCTGGTCGCGGCCGCCCGGGCTGGCAAGGAAGTGACCGTCGTACTCGAACTGATGGCGCGCTTCGATGAAGAAGCCAACATCAATTGGGCCCGACGTCTGGAAGAAGTGGGCGCGCATGTGATCTATGGCGTGGTCGGTCACAAGACCCATGCCAAGATGACCCTCCTGATGCGCCGGGAAAACGGCAGCCTCAAGCGCTACGCACACCTGGGCACGGGCAATTACCATCCCCGCACGGCGCGCCTGTACGAGGATTTCGGCATGTTCACCGCCGACGCCGATATCTGCGCCGATGTGCATGAGGTGTTTCGTCGCCTCACCGGCACGGGTCAGGCCGGTCCCTTGCGCTGTCTGCTGCAGGCACCGTTCACGCTGGCCAATCACATCCTGCGGGCCATCGCCCGCGAGGCCCACATCGCTCGAGCCGGGCGCAAGGCCACCATCGCGGCCAAGGTCAATGCTCTGCTGGAGCCTCATGTGATCGAGGCCCTCTATGCTGCGAGCCAGGCGGGCGTGAAGATCGACCTGATCGTGCGCGGGGTGTGCGCGCTGCGCCCCGGCGTACCGGGCTTGTCCGACAACATCCGTGTGCGCTCGATCGTGGGTCGTTTTCTGGAGCACAGCCGCATCTATCACTTTCATGCCGATGGGGCCAACGAGGTGTGGCTCTCATCGGCCGACTGGATGGGCCGCAACCTGCATCGCCGTGTCGAGGTGGCGTTTCCGGTGCGAGACCGCCGCCTGAAGGCGCGAGTGCTCTCAGAGGGCATCGCCGTACATCTGCGCGACAACGCCATGGCCTGGACCATGGACGCCGATGGCCACTACACCCGGCGCAAGCCCCGCGGTGCGCGGCGCATCGTGTCTCAGCACACCCTGCTCGAGAAGCTGGCCCAGGGTTGACTTGAGATGCTGGCGCAGGGCTGATCGGTTGTCCGGCAGTCAGGTTGTCCGGCAGTCAGGTTGGCCGGTTGTCCTTGCGGACAGGCCGCTGACCGGCTCGGGCCGGTTGGTTGACG
>JBKCEY010000383.1:0-1571 GCA_046304115.1 Burkholderiales bacterium
CTGAAGTCCGCAGAGCGGCCTCTGAAGGCGTGCGGCGCCTGGGCGCGGGGGAGGATTGGGCTTTCATCGTAGGATGCTTGCTGCCTGACCATCGTTGTCGTGCACATCGCTGTCGAATGCATCGTTGTGGGCGGCGACGCGTTCGATGATACCGCCCCTTCTTTGGAGACCCCGATGATCTTCGAAATGCGAACCTATCAACTGCGTGCCGGCCGTGGCCCTGAGTTTCTCAAGCACTACCAGGCCAACGGACTGGCCATCATCACCCGCTACGCAAAACTCATTGGCTGCTGGAGCAAGGAATCGGGCACGCTCAATTCGGTGGTCTTCATCTGGGCCTACGACGACTTTGCACATCGCAGCGCGCAGCGAGCCAAGTTGGCCCAGGATCCTGAATGGCAGGCGTTTGTGCCCACCATCCTGCCCGATCTGGTGCATCAGGAAAGCGTGTTCATGAGTCCGGCGGCGTTTTCGCCGGTTCAGTGAACTGCAATCGATCAGGCAGATTGCGCAGCGCCCGAGCCCTGACTAGACCCGTTCGATTGCCTCGCTGTACTTCGCCACGATGGGGTCATGCGTCATCAGTCGCAAGGGCTCGGCGAGTGCCTGCGCAACGAGCAAGCGATCAAAGGGATCCTGATGGTGACTGGCAAGGCTTTCCAGGGCCAACACATGCTCGGCCTGGAGGGGTAGTAGTCGATACCCTGCCTGCTGAAAAAATCTGACCGCATCGCGAGCGGAAACCGGCATGTCGCCACGGCCCAGCGAGTGCTTGATGGCAATCTCCCAGAGGCTGACAACACTGACCCACACGTCAGCCTCGGCCGACTCAATCAGGGCTCTGGCCCGACTCGATAGCCGCGGATGATCTGTGATCGCCCAAAGCGCCACATGAGTATCCAGCAAGAGATTCAAGCACGCTCCTGACCGATGAACAGGCGCGCCACCTCTTCGTTGTGCTCGTCAATCGAGTCTGGAACGACGAAGGCCCCACGGGCTACGCCGATTCGCTTCTGCGGATTGGCTCGGGCCAGGGGGACGAGGCGGGCCGCAGGACGCCCGTTTCGCGCGATGACAATTTCCTGCTCGCGCCCTTGCTCGATCGCCTCGACAAGGCGCGACAGCGAGGATTTGGCCTGCAGCATGTTGATGACGATCACGATGGAATCCTTTCAGACCGGGTTAGTCTGGTCTGGCTAACCTTTGATGTCAACCAGGGCAGCAGGAGCTGCCTGGCCCTCATGACCGGCCAACCCTTCGCGGTATCGTCTGCCCATGGCCTGCCCCTTCTGCACCCTGCCCGCCGAACGCATCCTGCACCGCCACGGCACCGCTATCGCGCTGCGCGATGCCTATCCGATCTCACCGGGTCATACGCTGATCGTGCCCACCCGGCATGTGGGCTCGTTCTTCGAAACCACGCAGGCAGAACGCACCGACCTGCTCGCCCTGCTCGACCAGGCCCGGGCACAACTGCTGCAGGAGCGCGCTCCCGACAGCTTCAATATCGGCATCAACGACGGGCCGGCCGCGGGCCAGACCGTGCCCCATCTGCACATCCATCTCATCCC
>JBKCEY010000384.1:0-6424 GCA_046304115.1 Burkholderiales bacterium
GTGGCCAGTGACCGGCTTGATGCCGAGGCGGTCTCCTGGTTCGTCGACAACACCGTGGCCCGCCGTCTGCTGCGGGTGCCGGGCGTGGGGCTGGTCAAGCGCCTGGGTGGCGTCACCCGCGAAGTGCAGATCGAGCTCGACGCCGATCGCATGGCGGCGCTGCGCGTGACCGCGGCCGATGTGTCTCGCAGGCTGCGTCAGGTGCAACTCGAAGCGCCGGGTGGCCGGGGCGATGTCGGCGGGCTGGAGCAGGCGGTGCGCACGATTGCCACGGCTCGCAATGCGGACGAACTTGCGGCGCTGGATCTGCCCCTGCCCGATGGGCGCAGCCTGCGGCTGGGCGAGGTGGCGCGCATCACGGACACCGTGGCCGAGCCGCGCGCGATTGCGCTGCTCGATGGCAAGCCGGTCGTGGCCGTGGAAGTCATGCGCAATCGCGGTGCGGGCGAGATCGAGGTGGCGCGCGGGGTACGCGCAGCCTTTGCCGAACTCAAGGCCGCGCATCCCAACATCGTCTTTGCCGAGGCCATCGACAACACCCGCGCAGTGGAAGACGACTTCCAGGGCTCGATGAATCTGCTCTACGAGGGCGCCCTGCTCGCGATCATTGTCGTGTGGGCTTTCCTGCGCGACTGGCGGGCCACGCTGGTCAGTGCTGCGGCCCTGCCTTTGTCGGTGATTCCGGCGTTTCTGGGCATTGCGCTCTTTGGCTTCACCCTGAATACCGTCACCCTGCTCTCCATGGCGCTGGTGGTGGGCATCCTGGTCGATGACGCCATCGTCGAGATCGAGAACATCGAACGCCATCTGCACATGGGCAAGACGCCCCTGCAGGCCGCCCTCGAGGCGGCCGACGAGATCGGCCTGGCGGTGGTGGCGACCACCTTTGCGCTGGTGGCGGTGTTTCTGCCCACCGCCTTCATGGCAGGTGTGCCCGGCAAGTTCTTCAAGCAGTTTGGATGGACTGCGGTGCTGGCCATCATGGCCTCGCTGGTGGTGGCCCGGCTGCTCACCCCCATGATGGCGGCCTATCTGCTCAAGCCCAAGAAAGGCGGGCTCGATGCGTCGGGTGCACCCGATTCGGCCATCATGCGCGTGTACCTCAAGGCCGTGCGCTGGAGCCTGAATCACCGGGTGCTCACAGCGCTGATGTCGTTTGCCTTCTTCGCAGGATCGATTGCACTCGTGCCGCTGCTGCCCAAGGGCTTCGTGCCGCCCGCCGATCGGGCGCAGACGCTGGTGAGCATCGAGCTCGCACCCGGCAGCACGCTCGCGCAGACCCTGCAGGCTGCCGAAGGCGTGCGGGCGCGGCTGCAAGACCTGCCCGATGTGCGACGGGTGTTCAGCTCGGTGGGCGGTGGTGCATCGGGCGATGTATTTGCCGTGGGCGCAGCACCCGAAGCGCGCAAGGCCGTGCTCACCGTTTTGCTGTCGCATCGCACCGAGCGCGATCGCACCCAGCAGGCGGTGGAGCGCGAGATCCGCGAGCGATTGTCGGATGTGCCGGGCGTGCGCCTCACCGTGGGTGCTCAAGACACCGGCGTGAAGATGCAGCTTGTACTGCGCAGTGACGATCCGCTCGCGTTGCAGGAGGCCGCGCGCGCAGTAGAACGCGAACTTCGGACCCTGTCCGACATCGGCAATGTGAGTTCGAGCGCGAGCCTGGTGCGTCCCGAGATCATCGTGCAACCCGACTTCGCCCGCGCAGCCGATCTGGGTGTGACCGCAGCCGCGCTGGCCGAAACCGTGCGCGTGGCCACAGCGGGCGACTACGACGTGAACCTGCCCAAGCTCAATCTGAGTGAACGCCAGGTACCGATCCGCATCAGGCTGCCCGATGCGGTACGTGCCGATCTGGAGGCCATGGGCCGACTCACCGTGCCCGGGCGCAATGGCCCGGTGCGGCTCGCTCAGGTGGCCGAGATCCGCATCGACAGCGGGCCTGCGCAGATCGATCGCCTGAATCGATCACGCAATGTCACCTTCGAGGTGGAGCTCGCGGGGCGCGAGATTGGTGCTGTCAATGCCGAAGCCATGGCCTTGCCGAGCATGAAGAACCTGCCCGCAGGAGTGCAGGTGGCCGAGCTCGGCGATGCACAGGAAATGCAGGCCCTCTTTGCGAGTTTTGGTCTGGCCATGACGATCGGCGTGCTGTGCATCTACATGGTGCTGGTGCTGCTCTTCAAGGACTTCATGCAGCCGGTGACCATCCTGGCCGCCCTGCCGCTGTCGATCGGTGGCGCCTTCGTGGCACTGCTTCTGACCGGCAAGAGCTTTTCCATGCCCTCGCTGATCGGCTTGCTCATGCTCATGGGCATCGTGACCAAGAACTCCATCCTGCTGGTGGAGTACGCCATCGTGGCGCGACGCCAGGGCATGAACCGCTTCGATGCCCTGATGGATGCCTGTCACAAGCGGGCCCGTCCGATCGTGATGACCACCATCGCCATGGGTGCGGGCATGGTGCCGATCGCCATGGGCTGGGGCACCGATCCGAGCTTTCGATCCCCGATGGCCATTGCCGTGATCGGCGGACTGATCACCTCCACGCTGTTGTCACTGCTGGTGGTGCCCGCGGTGTTCACCTTTGTGGATGATGTGGAGCGGATAGCAGGACGGTTGTTCAGGCGCGGGCGAGGCAGCGCTGCTCGCCCCGATGAAGCGACTCCGTCGTCAAGCCTCTGAGAGGCACGGGTCCCGGGGCCCTGGGCACCTGCGCACCGGAGCACCTGAGCTCCTGAGCTCCTGAGCACCTGAGCCTCTAGGCTGCAAGCCCGGCGAGCCACTGCGCTCCTTGAATCACGCGCACCCCTGCGCGCTGCTCGGGTTGACGCAGGTAGCGAACCACCAGGCTGCATCGAGCCTCAGGAAAGCGCGCGGCCATGGAGGCCAGGTAAGGCGGGATCGAGGCCTCCGAGAGCTTGCATTCCGCGAACTCCAAGGGCTCACCATCCTCACACAGCACCAGGTCGATCTCCTTGCCGTCCTTGTTGCGCACGTAGTGCAGCGACAGGGTGCGACCTTCACTGTCCTGCAGGAACTGTGCATGCCCCTGCATCATCAGGGCGCAGGCATTTTCAAAGCGCACCCCTTCATCGCCCTGAACCAGCCCGTTGTCATAGAAATAAACCTTGGGCTCCTTGAGCAGCGCCCGGGCAATCTGCCGATGAAACGGACGCACCGTAAACACGATGTGCAGGGCCTCCAGGATGCCCAGATAGCGGGACAGCGTCGTTGGCGACACCTGCAGGTCGCGGGCCATGGACGCGAGCGAAACCGGCGACCCGACCCGCTCGCGCAGCAGCCTCACAAAGGTCTGCATGGCCCGGATTTCACTGACTCTAGAGAACTCGAGGATGTCATCTCGAATCAGACCGTCGAGGTACTGCTGGCGCCAGCGTCGGGCATCTTCAGGGCGATCGGCCAACAAAGGCTCCGGAAATCCGCCCCGCTCCATGATGCGCTCGAGCGCTTCGTCAGCGCTTGCGCCTTGTTCGGCCATCCATTCCCGAACACTCACGGGCTGCAGCCGCCAGGCCAAAAAACGCCCGGCGAGCGATTCGCCTGCGTGCCTGAAGGCATCCAGACGGGCGCTGCCGGTCACCAGAATGGACTGACCCGGAGCACGTCCGTCGTAGACGCCTTTGAGCCATGCCTTCCAGTCGGCCATCTTGTGGAGTTCATCAAAAACCAGCAAACGAACGGACGGCAACCAACTCTGCGCCAGCATGATCCGTCGATCCGGCAGGACATCCCAGTTGAGTACCTGCGAGGCCGGCTCAGCCTGGGCCAGGGCGCGGGCCAGGGTCGTCTTGCCAGCCTGACGAGGGCCGGTCAGAAACACCATCTTGCGCTGCAGGTCGGCGGCGATGAGCGGCGCCAGAGAACGGTTCATGATCCGCGTGAGAGGACTTGATCACGACTATTTTACAGTCAACTGGAAGAAAGTCGCGACTATTTTCCAGTTGAATGGATAAAAGTCGCCATTAGCCTTGAGTTCCCTGGTCCTGGGTCCCTGGTCCTGGGTCCCTGGTCGTGGTTCCCCAGTCTCGGTCTCGGTCTCGGTCTTGCTCACCAGCTCAGGGCATTACTTCCTGCCCATCCCAGGCAAAGCAACGGCCACTGTGCTGCGGACCAAGCTGCTGCAGCACGGCCTCGAGATGCCCGACCGACTGCTCGGGCGTGAAGAGCTTCCCTTCAGGCACATTGCCCTGAAAAGGCCGCGACAAGCCGGTATCCACCGTGCCCGGATGCAGGCCCACACAGACCGAGTCCTTGGCGGTGCGGGACCATTCGATGGCCAGCGTGCGAATGAACTGATTGAGCGCCGCCTTGGACGCCCGATAGCCATACCAGCCCCCGAGGCGATTGTCGGAGATGCTGCCCACGCGCGCCGACACGGCCGCAAAGACCACTCGACCTTGGCGCGGCATGAGGGGCAGCACCTGGCGGGCCAACAGCGCCGGACCAATGGCATTGACCGCCATCAGACGCTGCAGTGCGGCGGCATCCAGCGCACGCAGGGATTTCTCGGGTGCCAGACCCGGCGCATGCAGCAGACCACTGGCCACGATCACGGTGCGCAACGGCGGCAGGCCTTGCTGCGCGATCGTCTCTCGCACGGTCTGTGCGACCGATTCAATCGAGGCCGGGTCTTCCAGGTCGAGCGACACCGGGTGCACCGGCGCGTGCACTGCAGCACCCGCGGTGTCGCTGCTCTCCCGCCTTTGCGGCGTTCGCCCGGTTGCAATCTCTGGACGATCGGGCTGGCCTTGCATTCGGTCGTCAATCGCAGGCTGGCTTGCCCCGGGCCTGCGACTCGCGAACACTGCAGCGCAACCCTGCTGTGCCCTCAGGTGCTCCAGCCAGGCCGCGCCCAAGCCTCCGCTTGCACCCACTACCAGCGCACTGAACGGTTGGACCGGCTGCAGTTCACGCTCTGTTGGCATCTTGGGCGCGGGCTCTGACCGCAGCTCAGCGTTCATCGGGAGCAGACATCGTCATGCCGCACGGGCCCGGAGCTTCATCGACAGACCCACCGGCATCATGGTGAAGGACAGTCGCTCATCTGGATCCTGACCATCGGGCGTGTCGACGGCCGCGATATCGAAGCGGCCCAGCAGCACCGCCATCGCCATCTTCATCTCAAGCAAGGCCAGATAGCGCCCCGGGCACATGCGCGGGCCCGCGCCAAAGGGCATGGACAGACGCTTGGCCGAGTTGGCCTGCTCGCCCGGGCCGCGCTCACCCAGCCAGCGTTCGGGTTCAAAGGCTGTCGCATTGGGCACGAAGCGTTCGCTCACGCTGTCATGGCGCAGCATGTTGATCACCATGGTGCCGGCCGGCACGCGCACATCGCCGAGCACCGTGTCGCGGGTGGCCTGCAAGGGCAAGTTCGGTGCCACGGGCTTCAGACGCATCGTTTCGTGGGCACAGGCCTCGATGTAATCCAGGCCGTCGATCTCGGCAAAGGTGGGCGCATCGGGGTTGGCGATTGCGCCGCGGACCTCCTGCTGAGCTCGGGCCAGGGCCTGCGGATGCTTCCAGAGCAGATGAATCATCCAGGCAATGGTGTTGGCTGTGGTGTCTTCGCCGGCCAGCAGCATGGTGAGCACATTGCCCGCCACGATCTCGTCGGTGATGCCGCTGTCGGGTGCATCGGCAGCCACGATCATGGCCTCGAGCAGGTTGTGCGGATGCTCGCGACGCGAAGGCTCCGCAGCCAGCCGGGCGCGGGCCTGAGCCACGAACTGCCCAACCGCGACATCCACCTCCTGCATCGCGCGCTCGAGCTGACGGTCGCTCTCGCGCTTGACCCAGCGCCACACCGGCAGCGGCGACATCATGCGCTTGAAGAGCGAAGGAAAGATCTTGTCGAGATGCTTCTGGATCACATCCTCGTCGGACTCGAGCGTATTGACCTCGGAGCCAAAGGCCAGGCCCGCAATGGTGTCGACCGTAAAGCGCATGAGATCGGCCTGCAGATCGATCACCGCGCTGGCACTTACGGCTTTGTCCCACCGGCCCGCCAGCCGCGAACCCACACGGGCGAGCGACGGGTAATAGCCCTTCACATGCGCCGGATCGAAGCCCACCATCACCATGCGCCGCTGCCTGCGCCATTCCTCGCCGTTGGAGCCAAACACACCGGGCTTCAGGCCCAGTTCGGTGCCAATCACGCGCAGCCGGTCGGAGCGGCTGAAACCATCGGGCCGATCGCGCAGTGCCTTGGCGATCACCTCATGGTCGGAGATCACCAGCATCCGACGCCGCGCGATCTGCACCGTGAAGTAGGGGCCAAGCTCCTGCCGCCAGCGCTCGATCTGCTGATGAAAATGCGGCGCATCGATCTGCAGCGTGTTGCCGATCAGGGGCAGGCCCTTGGGCGAGGGCAACTCATGCAGCTCGCGCAGCACGACAGGGC
>JBKCEY010000385.1:0-6095 GCA_046304115.1 Burkholderiales bacterium
CGGCCTGTGGCCCAGAAGCTTGGCGAGATCCTTGGCCAGCCGGTGATCGTCGAAAACGTGCCCGGTGCCGGCGCCTCGATCGGCATGGAGCGCGTGGCCCGCTCGGCCGCCGATGGCTACACCATCGGTCTGGCCACCACCGGCACGCATTCCATCAACCCGCACCTGTACGGCGCCAAGCTGCCTCACGACACCACCCGAGACTTCACGCCGCTCACGCTGGCCCTGCGCTACATGAACGTGCTGCTGGTCAACACCAAGCTGCCCGTGAATACCGCAGCCGATCTGGTGGCCTATGCCAAGGCCAACCCCGGCAAGGTCACCTTCGGCTCGGCCGGCAATGGATCATCGAACCACCTGTCGGGCGAAACCCTCAAGGTGGTGAGTGGCGCACCCATGCAGCACATTCCCTACCGCGGCAGCGCCCTGGCGCTGGCCGATGTGATAGGCGGCAACATCACCTTCATGTTCGATATTCCGATCACGGCGGTGCCCGCAGCGCAGAGTGGGCGGGTGAAGATTCTGGCCATTGCCAGCGACAAGCGCTCGCCCTTTTACAAGGACATCCCGACCATGGCCGAGTCGGGCATCAAGGGCTTCACCGAGGTGGGCAGCGATCTGTGGTTCGGCATCGTCGGCCCGGCAGGCATCCCCAAGCCGGTGGTGCAAAAACTCAATGCAGCCCTGATCCAGGCGATCCGCTCGCCCGAGATTCGTCAGCGCATGGCTGCATCGGGCTTTGAGCAATGGACCAGCACGCCCGAGGATTTTGCTGCGGTCATCAAGGCCGACCGCGATCGCTGGGCGCCGATCGTGAAGGCCTCGGGCGCGAAGGTCGACTGAGCTCGCCCTGATCCTGGCCCGCTTCGCGGGCCCTTCGCCCAACCTGCAGGCGCCAACCCACACACCCTCCAACGGCCATGGACCTTTCCACGCCTCCCTCCGGTACCCGCACGCTCCAGGGTTCGGCCGCGATTCCCGACGGCCGGGGCCTGAACCTGTACACGGTCGATCCGATGGCTGCAGCGCTCTTTGCGCTCTACCTGCCAGCCGATCTGTTTGCCCATCTCGCACCGCACTTTGAGCGGCTGGGTGGACTGGCCGGCGGGCGGCTCGATGAACTCGCGCTGATCGCCGACAGGAACCCGCCCACCCTGTCGGTACGGGATCGGCGTGGCAACGACGAGTCGCGCATCGACAAGCATCCGGCCTATGTCGAACTCGAGCGGACCGCCTTTTGCGATCTGGGGCTGGCCGCGCTGTCGCATCGACCGGGCGTGCTGGGCTGGCCTGCCGCCATGCCGCCTGCAGCCAAGTACGCACTCACCTACCTGCTGGTTCAGGCCGAGTTCGGACTGTGCTGTCCGGTATCGATGACCGATTCGCTGGCCCGCACGCTGCGCAAGTTCGGCGACGCCAGGCTGGTCGAAGAAGTCCTGCCGCAGGTCACGGCCACCGACTTCGATGCGCTGCGCCAGGGTGCGATGTTCATGACGGAGCAGGGTGCAGGCTCCGATGTCGCTGGTACCGCAACCGAGGCCACCGAGCTCGGCGAGGGGCGCTGGGCCATCCAGGGCGACAAATGGTTCTGCTCCAACCCCGATGCGGGATTCGCCATGCTGCTCGCGCGCAGCGAGCCCGCGGACACGCATCCCGGACTCAAGGGGGTGTCGCTGTTTCTGCTGCCCAAATACCTGCCCGATGGCAGCCACAATGCCTATCGCATCCTTCGCCTGAAGGACAAGCTCGGCACCCGTTCCATGGCCAGCGGCGAGATCCGGCTGGAAGGCGCCACGGCCTTTCTGGTGGGTGAGCGCGGCCGGGGCTTTCAGCAGATGGCCGACATGGTCAACAACTCACGCCTGTCCAATGGCGTAAGGGCTGCGGGTCTGATGCGTCGTGCCCTGACCGAAGCCCTGCATGTGGCCCGCGAGCGCATTGCCTTTGGCAAGCCGCTGATCGCGCTGCCCCTGATGCGAAGGCAACTGGCCAAGATGACCATGCGCACCGAGCAGGCGCGCAGCATGGTCTTCCAGACAGCCCGTGCCCTGGAGCGTGCCGACCAGGGCGATCGGGAGGCCGCGCGTCTGGCGCGCATCCTCACGCCGCTGATCAAGTTTCGCGCCTGCAGGGATGCGCGTGGCGTGACCGGTGACGCCATGGAAGTGCGGGGTGGCTGCGGCTACATCGAGGAATGGTCCGATGCACGCCTGCTGCGTGATGCGCACCTGGGCTCGATCTGGGAGGGCACGAGCAACATCGTGGCGCTCGATGTGCTGAGGGCCATCGATCGTGACGATGCCCTGCCCGCCCTGCGTGCCCATGTGGATCAGCTGCTCGCCGAGGCAGGGCCTGCCCATGCCCGATGGGCTGCGCTCGAGGCCCAGTGCATCGAGCGGGCCTTCGAGCTGGCTGCCCAGGCTGCCAAAGCCGGCTCGGCCGATCTGGCCCGTCAGGTGGGCACGGCGCTCTACAACGTGACCACCCTGGCCGCCCTGCGCTGGGAAGCACGCAAGGCCAACCTGCCGGCCCGCGAAGCGATTGCCGCCCAGGTGCTGGTCCATCGACTGGCGCCGCGCGACCCACTGGCCGCAGCCGGGCTGGGCGATGAAGCGCTGGATTGACTACTGAGTGCGCACGATTTCGTCGGTGATGCGCCACCCACCGTCGAGCCAGTCCACCACCTCATTGGCGACATCGCGAGCCAGAGGTGTCAGCGAGGCATCGAGCGACCAGCGCCCATAGCGCGCCCGCAATACCGGCGCCTGGTCCTGCGCGATCAGTCCATCAAGCCCCGTGTCCTGCAGGGCGATCAGGTCCGCGATCAGATCGCGAGCCAGCGCATCACCCAGAATCTCGCAGGCGGCCTGGCGGAGCGCCTGCCCATAGGCATAACCCTGCTCGCCCAGGGCATGAGACTGCGCGAGCGTCATGGCCGGGATGCAGCCGAGCAGGGGCTGTGAGGCCGGATTGATGGCATGCGCCTGCACGCGAGACGCGGTGGCGGCGGCACGGCCCGTAAAGGCTCGCAGATGCAGCCGCTGCGACATGCGTGCGCCGTCATTGACCGGATAGTTGTCCCAGAGCACGGGCAGTCGTCTCATCTGCTCGGCAACCCGCGCCAGATGGGCCGCATCGAACGCTCTCGAGCACACCTCCTCGCCGGTCCAGAACAGTCCGATGGACGGATCGAGGCTGCGGCCCAGTGACTCCAGATAGCCGTCGGGCCGTGCACCAAAGACCCGATCGAGCACGGGATCGTCGCTGTAGTAGCTCGGGCAGACCCACAGCTGCGACGCCCGGGTATGACTCGCCACGAAATCGGTCACACGCGCTTGTCGCTCGGCGAGCCTGGGGTCGTCGCCGCGAATGTCATCAAACAACAGGGCCAGCAGATCGATACCCACGGCCTCATCCAGCATCCTGATCCGCTCGCGCAGCAGGATCCAGTCGGCATGGCCTGGCGCATCGTTGAATTCATGGGGCGACAGGCCCAGCCCGAAGCGCATGCCCTGCGCACGCGCATGCCGGGCAAAATCAATCCAGTTCTGCAGATCGGCATCAGGCACGGGCTCACGCCAGCCCTTGCGCAGTGCCCAAGCTGCCTTGGGTGCGTGAATGAAGAACTGATAGCCCCGAGGCGCCAGCACCGAAACGACACGGGCCCGGGAGATCCAGTCCCAGGCCCTGCCGTAATAGCCTTCAATGATGCCCAGTGGTGGGGTGTTCATGGCCCGCATGATGCCAGTGCCAACCCTCAACCGCTGCAGGGCCGTTCACCCGAATCCCATCGATCGGGTGAACCGCATGGGTCGATCAGACAGTCTGAACCGTCAGGCCACCCGAAAGACGGCCACCGTCTGCACCAGCTGTTCGGTCTGAGCCTTCAGGCTTTCGGCCGCGGCGGCGCTTTGCTCGACCAGCGATGCATTCTGCTGGGTGACCCCGTCGAGCTGCGTGATGGCATCGCTCACCTGATTGATGCCCGTGCTCTGCTCGACACTGGCCGAATTGATCTCGCCGATCAGATCATTGACGCGCGCCACATGCGTGACGATCTGACGCATGCTCTGGCCGGCCTGATTGACTAGGGTCGAGCCGTTCTCGACCTTGCCGGTGCTGTCGGTGATCAGGGCCTTGATCTCATGGGCGGCCTGCGCCGAGCGCTGCGCGAGGCTTCGCACCTCGGAAGCGACCACCGCGAAGCCTCTGCCCTGCTCGCCTGCACGGGCGGCTTCGACAGCGGCATTGAGGGCGAGGATATTGGTCTGGAAGGCAATGCCATCGATCACGCCGATGATGTCGCCGATCCGGCGTGACGACTCGGTGATGTCGGCCATCGTGGCAACCACCTGATCGACCACCCGACCGCCTTCGTTGGCCGCAGTCGAAGCGCCTGCCGCGATCTGGCTGGCCTGCCGTGCAGACTCCACATTCTGTTTGACGGCCGCGGTGAGCTCTTCCATGGAGGCGGCGGTTTCCTCGAGATTGGCCGCCTGGGTCTCTGTGCGATGGCTCAGATCGGCATTGCCCAGGGCAATCTCCGAAGAACCCGAAGCGATGGAGTCGGCGCTCGAACGCACCTGCTGCACGATGGTCTGCAGATTGGCACTCATGCGACCCAGCGCAGCCATCAGCTGACTGATCTCATCCTGGCCGTTGCTGTTCATCGACTGGGTCAGATCGCCTTGCGCCACTTTTTCGGCCAGCGCCACCGCCTGCGATACCGGCTTCACGATCGATGCGGTGATGAGCCAGGCCATTGCGGCACCCACACCGACAGCCGTCAGAGTCAGCACCAGCACGGCGATCCAGGTCTGCGTGTAGGTGGTCTGCGAGTGCGCGTAGGTCTCGTCGGTGCCCTTGATCTGGAAGGCAAAACTGTTGCCAAGCGCGAGGGTCACTTCATCGAAGGCGGGTCTGGAGACACTGCCATACATCTCGAGGGCCGGGGCCTTGGCCGACCCGGCATCGCGCGAGGCCTTGAGCACCTTGCCCAGCGCCGAGTAGTACCCGGTCTGCGCCTCCCGGATGGCCTGCGCAATCGACTCTTCCTCGCCTGGCACCACAGTCGACTCATAGGCCTTCCAGGCCGTGTCGGCCGTGATCTTCCAGACCTGGATCGTGCTCTCGAGCGCTTCGAGCGCCGCCGGATCAGTCGCTGAAACATGCTCGGATTCGGCACGCCGGATATTGCCCATCGAGAACCGGTAGTCGGACAGCGCCCGGGTGGCCACCATCCAGTTGGTGGCGATCTCGTCGGTCGCCTCGTGCACCGCGCCGGTCCGTGACACCGCAAAGCCCCCCACGATGAGGTTGAACACCAGCAGGGCGGCAAAGGCCAGGCCCAGACGCGGGCCGATGCGAAGACGGGTCAGGATGTTCACAACAGGTTCTCCGGATTCGGGCGCGGGCAAGGAGTGAAGGACGAGGCCTTGCAGACCTGCGCACACGCACCGAGCCCTGAACCGATGATTCAGCAATTCGTGTCTTGAATGTGACACGCTCGACCCGGCCCCGGGTCTGCCAACCCCCTAAACGGCGGGTTTGGAGGGTTCTGCGGCCTGCTGACGGGCGAGAGCGCGCTCCATCGCCTCGCGCCGGGCGATCCAGACCGTGGAGGTGACGATCACCGCGCCGCCCACCAGCGTGAATGCCGTGGGCGTGTCGCTGAAGAGCACGAACCCGAACAGGGCCGACCAGATCAGATCCAGAAATCGCATGGGCTGCGTGGCTGAAATGTCGGCCAGACTGAAGGCGCGCGTCATGCACCAGTGGGCTGCACTACCCAGCAGACCGCACACCATGAACACGCCCCACTGAACCCCGGTGGGCGCACTCCAGAAAGGCAAGGCAAGCGGCAAGGCAATCACGGTCACCGTGATGTTCTGCCACATCACGATCACCGACGGCGAGTCATGGCGAGTGAGCGACTTGGTGATCAGAAACGAAGCGGCAAAGAGCGGCGAGGCCGCCAGCATCACCAGGGTCCAGACGCCAGCTCCGCCCGCGCCGCCCTCGGCTGCCCCGCCCGCTGCAGGACCGGCTGCCGCGCCCTCTGCTGCGAGGCCGCCCGCCACGCCACCTGCCAGGTG
>JBKCEY010000386.1:0-543 GCA_046304115.1 Burkholderiales bacterium
ACGAGACATTGCGCGCCTTGGCCCGACGGGCGCGCATGCCGGTGATCGCAAATCGATGGGCTTCGTCGCGGATCTGGGCGATCAGCATCAGCGCTGCGGACTCCTTGCCCAGGTCGCGCACCGCCCGTCCGTCGGCAAAGACCAGCGTCTCGAGGCCCACCTTGCGCTCGGGGCCTTTGGCCACGCCCACCAGCAACGACAGATCAAGCCCCAGCTCGGTAAAGACTTCCACCGCCACATTCACCTGTCCTGCGCCACCATCGATCAGCACGACATCCGGCATGAGTTCTTCCTCAACCTTGCCGTATCGCCGCTCGAGCACCTGACGCATGGCTGCGTAGTCATCGCCGCCCGTGATGCCCTCGATGTTGTAGCGGCGATACTCGCCGCGGCGCAGTTCGTGCTGCTGGTAGACGACACACGAGGCCTGGGTTGCTTCACCCATGGTGTGGCTGATGTCGAAACACTCGATGCGAAGATCCTCCAGACGTTCGTCGTCCAGGCCCAGCTCCAGCGCAAGAGCCCGCGTGCGTGCCTGCTGTG
>JBKCEY010000387.1:0-2913 GCA_046304115.1 Burkholderiales bacterium
GCTGGCTCGGGTCAAGTACCCGGCCGATGGAAAATATCTGGGCGACTGGAAGCAGGGTGAGACCATTGCCCAAAGCGGCCGAGGCCTGCAGTTCTCCGATGGCCCCAATACCGTGGCAGGCGGCAACTGCTATGCCTGTCATCAGCTCACCCAGGCCGAGGTCTCGCACGGCACGATCGGGCCGAGCCTTCACCAGTACGGCAAGCTGCGCGGTCAGTCCGAGCCCATCCTCAAGTACACCTGGGGCAAGCTCTGGAACGCCCATGCCTTCAATGCCTGCACCAACATGCCGCGGTTTGGCGATGCCGGCATTCTCACGGAGAGCCAACTCAGGCATGTCATGGCTCTATTGCTCGATCCCGCCTCACCGGTCAACCGCTGATGGAGCGTCGCGCCTTTCTCAATCTGCTGGCCATCGGAGCGGCTGCCGGGCTTCCGCTCGATCGCATGGCGAAGGCGCAGTCTGCGGCCGACACGGCCTACGATCTGCCGCGATTTGGCAATGTGAGTCTGCTGCATTTCACCGACTGTCATGCTCAGCTCAAGCCCATCTGGTTTCGCGAGCCCAGTGTCAATCTGGGCCTTGGCGCCGCTCAGGGCAAGGCCCCGCATCTGGTGGGCGAACATCTGCTCAAGGCCTTTGGAGTTCAGCCGGGCTCGGCCCAGGCCCATGCCTTTACGGCACTGAACTTCGAGCAGGCCAGCCGCACCTTCGGCAAGGTGGGCGGCTTTGCGCATCTGGCCACGCTGGTCAAGCGCCTGAAGGCTTCAAGGCCCGGGGCCTTGCTGCTCGATGGCGGTGATACCTGGCAGGGTTCGGCCACAGCGCTCTGGAGCAAGGGCCAGGACATGGTCGATGCCTGTCTGGCACTCGGTGTGGATGTCATGACCGCGCACTGGGAGTTCACGCTGGGCGCAGACCGGGTCAAGCAGATCATCGAAAAAGACTTCAAGGGCAAGCTGGCCTTCGTGGCCCAGAACGTCAAGACCACCGACTTCGAAGATCCGGTCTTTGAGCCCTACACCCTGCGCACCATCAACGGTGTACCGGTGGCCATCATCGGGCAGGCCTTTCCGTACACACCGATTGCCAACCCGCGCTGGATGGTGCCCGACTGGAGCTTTGGCATTCAGGACGACCGCATGCAGCAGATGGTCGATGAAGCGCGAGGCAAGGGGGCGCAGGTTGTTGTGGTGCTCTCGCACAACGGCATGGATGTCGATCTCAAGATGGCCTCGCGCGTACGTGGCATCGATGCCATTCTGGGCGGACATACCCATGACGGCGTGCCTCAACCCATCCCTGTGAAGAATGCGGGCGGGGTCACGCTGGTGACCAATGCCGGCTCGAACAGCAAGTTTCTCGGCGTGCTCGACTTTGATGTGCGAGGCGGCAAGGTGGCTGATTTTCGGTATCGCCTGCTGCCGGTCTTTGCCAATCTGTTGCCGGCCGATCCCGCCATGGAAGCGCTGATCCAGCGGATCCGGGCACCGCACGAGGCGCGGCTCACCGAGACACTGGCCATCACCGAGGGACTGCTCTATCGCCGCGGTAATTTCAACGGCACCTTTGATCAGCTGATCCTCGATGCGCTTCGTGAGGTCAAGGGCGCGCAGATTGCGTTTTCGCCCGGGTTTCGCTGGGGCACGAGCCTGTTGTCGGGTCAGGCCATCACGCGTGAGCATCTGCTCGATCAGACAGCCATTACCTATCCGCAGGTCACCGTCAATGAATTCACCGGGACTCAGATCAAGGAGATCCTGGAGGATGTCGGCGACAACCTCTTCAACCCGGATCCGTATTACCAGCAAGGCGGCGATATGGTGCGGGTGGGTGGCATGAGCTATGCCTGTGAACCTGGTGCCAGGATGGGTTCACGCATCCAGGACATGCGTGTGGGGGGCGAGCCCCTGCAGGCCGACAAGCGTTACAAGGTGGCCGGATGGGCCCCCGTGGGCGAGGGGGCCCAGGGTGAGCCTGTCTGGGATGTGGTCGAAACCTGGCTGAAGAGCAAGGGACGAATTGCGGCGCGCGCGCCCGAGCAGCCCCGTCTGATCGGTGTACAAGGCAACCCCGGCCTGATGTCAACCTAGGAGTTCGTGATCATGAGCCGTTTCAAACACCTGAATGCCCTGATGCCGGTCATCGCGCTTGCAAGTGCTCTGGGTCTGGCCTCCAGTGCCTTTGCCCAGGCCAGGGCCGCTGATCTCAAGGGCACGATACGCTTTACCTCGGTCAGTCTTGAGGCCGCTCAGCTGGCCGCACAGACGGCCCTGGCCGATTGCCGCAAGCGGGGTGCGACTGTGGCTGTAGTCGTGACGGATCGATTTGGCTCGCCTCTGGCGCTGTTGAGAGATCCGATGGCGGGTATGCACACCGCCGATACCGCCACGCGCAAGGCCTGGACCGCGATCAGCTTCAAGAGCAGCACGACCGAACTCGTGCCCCTGACCTCGCCCGCCACGGCCAGTGCGGCCATTCGCGGCCTGCCTCAGGTGGCTGTGCTCGGCGGTGGCCTGCTGTTGCAGGCAGCCGGCAGCATCGTTGGCGCAATTGGTGTGTCGGGTGCACCCAGCGGCGAGATGGATGACGCCTGCGCCAAGGCCGGAATCAATGCGATTCTCGATGCACTCGAATTGGGCTGAGAAAGGGTGTTGTGAGCAAGGGTGTTGTGAGCAAGGGTCTTTTGAGCGGTGGACAGTTAAACGAGGGTCCGCTGAACGAGGGGCCGCCGAACGAGCGGTTCATTGAACAAGGATCATATGAACAAGGATCATCTGAACGGGGACCATCAGTGATCGCCGCCTCCGGAGTGGGCCTGCGCGGCTGCGGCGCAAAACGACTCGTCCAGGCCCTGTCCCTGGCCGTTGCTGCCCTGAGTGCAGCCTGCACGGTACCCATCGTGCCATCGA
>JBKCEY010000388.1:0-491 GCA_046304115.1 Burkholderiales bacterium
TACCGGGCCGACGAGGTGATCGGACGCAATTGCCGCTTCCTGCAGGGCGCTGGCACAAGTCCAGAGGCGGTTGACGCCATTCGTGAGGCGATTGCCAGCCGCGCGACCCGGGAGGTTGAAATTCTCAACTACCGCCGCGATGGCCAACCCTTCTGGAATCGCTTTCTGATTTTTCCGAGCTTTGATGAGCAGGGGCGTCTGCTGCACTTTGTGGGCTGCCAGACGGACATCACTGAACTCAAACGGGCCGAGCTCGCCCGCAAACGCCTGAGCGGTGAACTGCAGATGGCCGACCAACTGGCGGTCATCCGGCAATCTGCCTCCCGATCGGTGCAGGACATCCAGGCGCCACTGGGCCAGGCCATCTCGAACGCGCACGAACTGGAGCAGGCGCTCACCGCATCGGACGGGCAGGGGCGAGCACTGGCGCAGTCTCTGAGGGATGCACTGGCACAGGTGTCGCGACGACTCTCCCGCTTTGACCAGTTCAC
>JBKCEY010000389.1:0-1154 GCA_046304115.1 Burkholderiales bacterium
CAGATCCCAG
The DNA here is from genome assembly GCA_046304115.1 of Burkholderiales bacterium. GTDB lineage: Bacteria > Pseudomonadota > Gammaproteobacteria > Burkholderiales > Burkholderiaceae_E > UBA4615. The sequence continues at coordinate 11 of JBKCEY010000389.1, forward strand.
GTGCCGCCCATGGCGCTGCGCGCCTCGAGAATGGCCCAGCTGCGCTCCGGGCACATGCTTTGCAGGTGATACCCGGCACTGATGCCGGAGATGCCGGCACCGATGATCAGGACGTCGAGGTGTTCGGGGGAATTCATGGTCAGTGCACCCAGTCATCGAGGCTCAAGCCGCGAATGCGGCGGAACTCTTTCACGTTGTGGGTGACCAGCGTGGCACCCAGGGCCAGCGCGTGGGCCGCAATCCAGAGATCGTTGCCCCCAATCGGCGTACCGGCCGCCCGCAAACGGGCGGCGTGTTCTGCATGATACGAGCAGATCAGGGGAGATTCAGGAAGCAGGACGGGAATGACCTGCTGGATGCCCTCCAGCTGCTTTCTGACCTGCTCGGAACGAGTGCTGCGAAGCGCCCCGAGCAGCAATTCGGCCCAGGTGACCCAGGACATACCCAGGCGGTCCTCGGGTTTGAGTCGATCAATCTTGCGAGCGACAGATTCCGGTACCCCTTTGAGGAGGTAAATCAGGATGTTGGTGTCCAGAAGAAACAATCGGCCCGAGGATTTCACAGCGGATCACGTTCCTGGACCGGGTCAGGATGGGATCTCGCCTCTTCGAGTGCAACGACGAAGTCCGCATCGATGTCGCGCAGGGCATCCATCAGTTGTTGACCACGACCTTTGAGGATGGGCCGGATGATGAGTGCCCCCGATTCGGTTTTTTCGATCTCGACGTCCTGACAGTCAAGGCGAAATGCGGCTGGAATTCGGATGGCCTGGCTGTTGCCATTCATGAAGACACGCGACCGAGCATGAGGCATCGCATTCACTTGTGTGTACATAGAAGTGTGTATTTTAGAATTTTGGGTCGCGGCTGCGCAAGAAACAGGTTCGCGACAGAATGACACTCAATGCAAAGCCGATCCTGCACGATCGAGTTAAGCCTTGAGGCCAATGTTTTGACTACGGACTGGGCGCTGCGCCATGACACCTTCCCCAGATGACACGCCCCGCCCCTCACGATTTCCGGTGCTTGCCGATGTGAACGTCGTGGCGCCGTTCAGATGGCTTTCGCGCGGCGCCCGCGATCTGCGGGCCCAGCCCTGGCCGAGCCTGTTCTATGGATTGTGTTTTGCGGCCATGGGCTGGGCG
>JBKCEY010000390.1:0-739 GCA_046304115.1 Burkholderiales bacterium
GCGGCCTGGGCATCGGACTCGCTCTGGTCCGACGGTTGGTGATGTTGCATGGCGGCACGGTCAGCGCACACAGTGATGGCCCCGAACAGGGGAGCTGCTTCAAGGTGCTTTTGCCGCGCCGGGCGTCGCGCTGAAGATCATCGCCGGTTGATTGCGTGCGGGATGTCTCAAGGACCCGCGCGCGCATCTTGAATCAGCCGCATCTTCGAGCGGCCTCGTCTTGAATCAGCCGCATCTTCGAGCGGCCGCGTCTTGGATCAGCCGGGGCCTGCAGGCCTGCGCGCATATTCCGGATGCAACTGGGCCACGATCTCCCCATCCGAGGCCCAGGAGATGCAGCCATCCAGGAAATAGGGTTTGCCCGTGCGCTGCACTGGCTGCTCTGCGGCCTGGCCCTGTTTCGTATTGCCGGCTTCATCGGATGACCAGCCGCCGATGGTCTGAAAGGCCACAGTCGCCATCGGAAAGAGCAGCTCGCGCACATGCGTGCATCCGCTCACCCCGCCCACAGCCTCATTGACCGCCTTGCGCCAGCCCGGCCCGAAGCTGGAGCCCACCAGCATCTGAAAGTAGTCGCGTTCGCCCTGCCAGGTGCCGGAGGGAGTCTGAGGCATGTCGACCGCGATGCCACGCACCTTCATGCTGGGGCTGACAGTCAGCCGCACCAGCATCTCGTGCACCGGGTCCCCAGGCTCGCGACGACCTCGGAAGGGTTCGGTATAGGCATAGGCCTTGACGT
>JBKCEY010000391.1:0-526 GCA_046304115.1 Burkholderiales bacterium
CTTCCAGTCTTCCGGGCCGTAGCCCATCTGCATGAAGCGGGAGCGATGCCCCATGGAGCGCATGTCGTCGGGGCCGAACCAGCGGGTGCTGCGCAACTGATCGGAGCTGATACGTTGGGAACCGGAAGCACTCATGCATGAACCTGTACTGGGAAGGTGGGGTGAACGGCACGCGGCAAGTGGCAGGCACGTACCCGAGGGCAGGCATCCGCCCTGAGGATCGGCGACTCAGGCGAGCGCGCGACTGAACCGTGTTGATGGAGCCGCGCGAACGGGAGCCGCGCGAACGGGTGTGATGGTAGCGGTTCGTCGGGGATTCGGGTCGGCCCTCCCGGATTCCTGCGGTAGTGCTGAACCGCCATCGAGCGCCTCGGCGATAATCGGGCATCAGGCCCATCCGGCCAGCAAGACCCATACAGGAGGAGATCCCCATGAGTCAGGACACCCCGACCGATGCCCATTGCAGTGTGGAGTGGCTCGAAGACGGCGCGATCTTTCGCATCGAGCGGCCCGCCAAACTCAACGC
>JBKCEY010000392.1:0-21508 GCA_046304115.1 Burkholderiales bacterium
TGACATGTTGCGTCGCAAGCTGGCGGGCTGAAACCGGGAGCGCACGCAACCGACAGCGCTACCAACCGACAGCGCACGCAACCGACAGCGCACGCAACCGACAGCTTTCGCAACCGACCGTTCAGGCAGGTCTGCAGCAAGGGCTGCAGACTCGACCCGGTGGGTCAGACCACGCCGTATCGCGTGCGATAGGCCGCCACCGCCGGTCCGAAGGCCGACAAGGGCGAGTCGGTTCCCTGGGCTTTCAGAAAGCTCAGCAGATCCTGCAGCGAGGCGATCGACCAGACCGGAATTCCATAGAGCGCCTGTACTTCCTGTGCGGCAGAGGTGGCGGTGGGCGCGTCAGCGGTGCCGCCGCGTTCCTGACGGTCGAGCGCGATCAGCACGGCAGCTGGTGTCGCGCCCTGGGCCCGGATGATTTCAACCGACTCGCGAACCGAGGTGCCGGCCGAGATCACGTCATCGATGATCACCACACGACCGGCCAGCGGCGCACCCACGATCGTGCCGCCCTCACCATGGTCCTTGGCCTCCTTGCGGTTGTAGGCAAAGGGCAGGTTCAGGCCCTGGCGGGCGAGTTCGACGGCGGTGGCACTCGCCAGAGTGATGCCCTTGTAGGCCGGCCCGAACAGCATGTCGAACTGCGCACCTTCGGCACGGGCTTGCATGAGACGGGCAGCATAGAAGTGCGAGATGCGACCGAGCCTTGCGCCGTCATTGAAAAGCCCTGCATTGAAAAAATAGGGCGAGTCGCGACCCGCCTTGGTCCGAAAACTGCCAAAGCGCAGTACGTCGGCCTGAAGCGCGAAGGTGATGAAGTCGTCGTGAGGGTTCATGCCAGCAAGAGGATTGTGGTTCTGGAATCGGGTGCCACCGAGGGACACGCGGGCGCTGCTGCGTTAACCTGCGCGGATGATCCGAATCATCAGTGCCAATCTCAATGGTATCCGCTCGGCTGCCAGCAAAGGCTTCTTCGAGTGGCTTCAAGGGCAGCAGGCCGATTTTGTCGGTGTGCAGGAACTGAAGGCGCAGGCCGATCAGGTGCAAGGGGCTTTTGATGCCCCGCAGGGCCTGGCGGGATGGTTTCACTATGCCCAGAAAAAGGGCTACTCCGGGGTGGGTCTGTATTCGCGCCATACGCCAAGCGATGTCATCACCGGCATCGGCGTGCCCGAGTTTGATGATGAAGGACGCTGGGTCGAATTGCGCTTCGATTCGCCGGGCCGACGCCTGAGCATCATCTCGTGCTACTTCCCGAGCGGCTCGGCGGGTGATGAGCGGCAGGCCTCAAAGTTTCGCTTTCTTGAGGCCATGAGCCCCCATCTTCAGAGCCTGTGCGCCGAGCGCGAGTTCGTGCTGGTGGGCGATGTGAATATCGCGCATCAGCCGATCGACCTCAAGAACTGGAAGAGCAATCAGAAGAACAGCGGATTTCTGCCCCAGGAGCGGGACTGGATGACCGCACTGATCGGCTCTGGCGTGCATGATGTCTATCGCCGACTCCATCCCGACACCACCGAAGACAGCTACACCTGGTGGAGCAACCGCGGTGCGGCCTATGCCAACAATGTGGGCTGGCGGATTGACTATCACCTCGCCACGGCCGCTCTGGCCGACAGGGCCCGCAGTGCGAGCATCTACAAGGCGCAGAAGTTTTCCGACCACGCACCGCTCACCATCGATTACGACCTCGCGCTGTAACCGGCGAGTCGCACAAAACACATCCAAGGAGACCGTCCATGAATCGTCGCTCAACCCTTCGGGCCCTGACCCGACTCGCAGGCCTTGCGCCAGCGCTCGCTCTGAGCGGGCAGGTTCAAGCCCAGACCCAGGCGAACTGGCCCACACGGCCGGTCAAGCTCATCGTTCCGGGCGGGCCGGGCAGCGGGACCGATGTGGTCTCGAGGGTTTTTGCCGAGTTGCTGGGCCAGGCGTTCAAGCAGCCCTTCGTGGTGGATAACCGGGCCGGCGCCAACGGCATGCTGGGCTCTCAGATCGCGAAGGCGGCTGCCCCCGATGGCTACACCCTGCTGTTTACCTATGCGGCCGCGCAGGTGGTCAATCAGACCCTCTACGACAAGGCGGGCTACGACGGCGCCAGGGACTTCGAGGCGATCGCCCAGATTGGCGGTGGCGGCAACCTGCTGGTCGTGCGCAGCGACGTGCCCGCAAATAACCTTCAGGAATTCATCGCCTGGGCTCGGCGCCAGCCCGAAGGATCGATCGCCTATGGCTCATGGGGCGTGGGCTCGGGAGGCCATCTCAGCATGGAGGCGTTGTGCCAGGCCACGGGTCTGAAGATGCGCCATGTACCCTACAAAACTGCAGCCGCTTCCAACCAGGACATCATCGCCGGCCATATTCAGGCCGGCTTTGCCGCCACGGCAGCGTCGCTCCCTCACATCCAGGCCGGACGCCTGAAGGCAGTGGCCATCAGTGGCACCGTTCGGGTGCCCGCGCTGCCTCAGGTCGCCACCATGACCGAGCAAGGCGTGAAGTTTGACGTCAACGCCTGGTACGGTGTGTTTGCCCCGAAGGGGACACCGCGCCCCATCATTGAGGCGGTCAACCGCGAAGTCAATCGACTGGTGGGCGCACCCGAACAGGCCGAGCGCTGGAAAACCCTGGGCTTTGCCCATATGCCGCAGCGCACGCCCGAGGAGTTTGCCCAGCAGGTGCAGGCCGACATCCGTGATTGGGGTGATGTGGTGCGCAAGGGCAACATCAAGCCCGAGTAGATTGCCGCACCCGATTGCCGCTCATGCTTACGGACTGATCCGGGCCGGTCACCTTTTTGCACGGGCCCGTTCGTAGAGCGGCATGACCTTGGGCAGCGCGGCGCGCAAGGTATCGATTCGGGTGCCGTGGGCCGGATGGGTCGACAGAAACTGCGGCGGCTCGCCCTTGCTCGCTGCCGACATCTTTTCCCAGAGCGAGACTGCCGCTCGAGGGTCATAACCCGCCCGGGCCGCGATATCCATGCCGACCAGATCAGCATCGGTCTCATCGCCACGATTGAAGCTCAGCAAGGTGAGCTTTGAGGTGCCTTGCGCAATCACGCCGCCCAGGTCACCGAAGCCCAGGACCTGCGACAGCACCGAGGCACCGATCGTTGCCGCCTGCGCCACGCGTTCCTGCCCCACCCGCTCCCGGCCGTGCTCGAGCAGGGCATGGGCCATTTCATGACCCATGATCATGGCGATCTCGTCGTCAGTGAGCTTGAGCCGCTCGATGATGCCGGTGAAGAACACTACCTTGCCGCCGGGCATCACAAAGGCATTGATGGTGTTTGAGGCAATCAGATTGACCTCCCACTTCCATTCCCGCGCCCGGGGGCTGAACCGCTCGGTAAACGGCAGCAGGTTCCTGGCGATCCGGATCAGCCGCTGACGCTGCGGGTGATCGGCCGGAGCGAGGGCACGCTTGGCCGAGGCCTGCTCGAGCAATTGCCGGTATTGCAGGTTGCCCTGGTTTTCCAGAGCTTCTGACGAGGCCAGGCCCGCCACCCGGCTGCGCTTGGGCACGGGGATGCCCTCTGTCGATCCCGGTTCGCCAGACCCCGCAGCCGTCGAGCCTGAGCCCACGGCGTTGTCGCGCGCAACGACAGGCGCTGCGGGCCCTGCAAGGGCGAGCGCCATCAGCAAGACAGGCAGCGCACGCCTTGCCGAGTCGAGCAGATCCGGAGTCAGGCTTGAGAACAGGCGCATGCAGGTCATGACAGATCACAGGTGGGGGCAGCGTACACTCGCGCAAGACTTTTTGCCCATGAACGATATCAACCCGTCCTCGCGCAGCACACTCGCCCAGGTCTTTGCTTCGCGGCGCATGGCCGCCATGCTCGGACTGGGGTTTGCCAGCGGTTTGCCGCTCGCCTTGTCAGCGGGCACGCTGCAGGCCTGGCTCACGGTCGAGGGCATCGATATCAAGACCATCGGGCTCTTTGCGCTGGTGGGTCTGCCCTATACCTTCAAGTTTGTCTGGGCGCCCCTGCTCGACCGGTTTGAGCCCACCTGGCTGGGCCGGCGGCGGGCCTGGCTGCTGATCACGCAGATCCTTCTGGCCGGCGTGTGCCTGGCCATGTCGGGGGTCAATCCCGGGACCTCGATCGGTCTGCTGGGCGGCCTTGCCGTAGCGATGGCCTTTCTGTCGGCGTCTCAGGACATCGTCTTTGATGCCTACAGGGCCGACCTGCTCGGACCCGAAGAGCGAGGCGCAGGAGCCGCGGTGTCGGTGCTCGGATACCGTCTGGCGATGTTGGTTTCGGGGGGGCTGGCCCTCATCCTGGCCGATCAGTGGCTGGGCTGGCAGGGGGCTTATCAGGCCATGGCGGGCCTCTTTGTGGTCATGGCGGGGATCACCCTGCTGGTGCCCCGGCTCGCGGCTGCGCAGCATGGCGGGCCGCTTGTGCGCGCAGATGCAGCTGCCGAATGGCGTGGGTTTGTAGCCATGCTGGCGGCAGGGGGCGCGGTGGCCTGGGCCCTGCATGCCATCACCGCCGCACTGCTGCCTGCGGATGCGGGACGGTTCGTTCGGCTTTGGGCCGATACCGTGATGATCCTGGGCGCCTTCGTGGCCGCACTCTGGGCGGCCCGTCGGGCGGGTTTTCCGTCCTTTGTGCAGCCCTGGGATGCCTTCTTTTCGCGCCCTCAGGCCGTAGCATTGCTGGCGCTTATCGTGCTCTACAAACTCGGCGATGCTTTCGCCGGCAGCCTGTCCACCGCCTTTCTGATTCGCGGGGCGGGCTTTACCGCCACGGAGGTCGGCGCGGTCAACAAGGCCCTGGGCCTGCTGGCCACCATCGTGGGCGCGCTGGCGGGCGGGGCCCTGCTGACCCGCATCCGGCTCTATCAGGCACTCATGATCTTCGGCGTGCTGCAGGCCGTCTCGAATCTGGGCTACTGGCTGATTGCGGTCAGCCCGAAAAGCCATGCCCTAATGGCTGCGGCCATTGGCATCGAAAACCTGTGCGGGGGGTTGGGCACTGCAGCCTTCGTGGCGTTTCTGATGGCCCTGACCGATGCCCGATTCTCGGCAGCCCAGTACGCCCTGCTCTCGGCGCTGGCCGCCGTGGGGCGGGTGTATGTGGGCCCAAGCGCCGGCGTGATGGTCGAGGCCTTTGGCTGGCCGTCGTTCTTTCTGGTCACGGTACTCACCGCGCTGCCGGGGCTCGCGCTTCTTTACTGGCTGAGATCGGCTGTCGATGCCGTCGATGCCCGGCAGAGCAACGACGCGCAGGCCGCACAGGCCGCATAGAAAGGATCCGACCCCTGAGTGGGATCATGCACCTTGATTGGCGCTATGATCCGGCGCGTGAATGCCCCTTGACCCTTGCCGGGAAATACCGGCCGGGCAACCATCCCCGAGGAGACCCCCATGAGCTTCGATCGTCGTCAGTTCAATCAGGCCAGCCTGGGCCTGGGTACCGTGGCCGCTGCGGCACCGGCCATCAGTCGCGCCCAGACCCGAGCCCTCAAGGTCGGTGTGCTGTTGCCCCGCTCGGGTGTGCAGGCCTTCATTGGTCAGTCATGCCAGATGGGCGCCGACATCGCACCCGAGATCGTCAAGCAGATCAACGGGGTCGATGTCCAGATCATGAACGCCGACACCGAAAGCAACGTGGAGGTGGCACGCTCGCGCGCCGAAAAGCTCATCAATGACGGCGCACAGATTCTGGTGGGTCCGTTTGATTCAGGTGCGGCAATCGCCATCGCCCAGGTCGCCGAGCAGCGCAAGGTGCCCTTCGTGGTCAACATCGCGGCTGCGCCCCAGATCACCGAGCAGGGCTACAAGTACACCTTCCGCAACTTCCCGACCTCGGTCGACCTGATCCGCAACGGCCTGGCCCTGTATCGCGATCTGTTCCAGGCGACCAATGCCGCGCCTCGCACAGCAGTGTTCATGCATGTGAACGACACCTTCGGCCAGGCCAACCGCAAGGCCATCGAAGCCATTTTGCCGCGCCTCGATTACCTGCCCTTCAAGGTGCTCGACACCATCTCCTACGACCCGGCCGCGCGTGACCTGTCGGTGGAGGTGGCCAAAGCCAAGGCCACCAAGGCCGACTTCATCATGCTGGTCAGCCGCCTGAATGACGCCATCTTGCTGGTTCGCGAACTGGTCAAGCAGCGCTGGTCGCCGCAGGCCATCATGAGCCCCGGCTCACCCGGCATGTACGAGGCGCAGTTCTACAAGGCTCTGGGCAAGTACAGCGACTATTGCATCTCGAACGTGCCCTGGTACGACCCCAAGGGCGCACTCACCGATCGCGTCGAGAAAGCCTTCAACAAGGCTTTCCCGAAAGACAAGCTCATGTATCACGCGCTGAATGTGGGCTTTACCTTCGAGGCCATCCTGATTGCGGCCGACGCCTTCAAGCGTGCGGGTAGCGCCGATGGCACTGCGATTGCCGATGCCCTGCGCAAGACCGATATCGCCGAGCGCATGATGCTGGGCGGCCCCATCCGTTTCGATGCCAAGGGGCAGAACACCACGCTCGCCTCGGCCTGCATCCAGAACCGCGATGGCAAGCCGGTTGTGGTGCTTCCCAAGGCTTCCGCCCAGGCGGCACCTGTGTACCCGGTGCCCGACTGGTCCAAGCGGGGCTGAGCTCAGGCAACCGAACGAAGCCCCGGATCCATGTCCCTCGACGCGGTACTCAACATTGTCCTGAGCGGACTGCTCACCGGCCTGGTCTATGGCCTGATGGCTCTCGGGCTGTCGGTCATCTATGGCGTGGTGCGCATCGTCAACTTCGCGCATGGCGAGTTGATGGCCGTGGCCATGTATGCGGCGGTGGTGGCCTTTGCCACCGCCGGCATCGATCCGCTCTGGATGTTGCTGCCGGTGGCCGGGGTGTTCTTTGGACTGGGCTATGTCCTGCAGCGGGGTCTGATCAACCCTTTCATCCATCGCCCCGAGCACTCGCAGTTCATGCTGCTCATGGCGATGGCCCTGATCCTCGTCAACGGGCTGCTGGTGGTCTTCGGGCCGGACGCGCTGAGTGTGCAGGTGGATTACTCACTCGATTCCTATGCCTTCGGGCCGATCATCGTCGACAAGGTGCGCGTGATCTGCGCTGCAGTGGCCGTGGTGGCCTGCGCGGCTCTGTTTGCCATCTTTCGCTTCACGTCCTTCGGCAAGGCGATCCGGGCCTGCGCCGATAATCTGCTCGGCGCCGAGGTGGTCGGCCTCAATGTCCGGCATCTGTATGCGATCACCTTCGGCCTGGGAACAGCCTGCGTGGGCATTGCGGGCTGTCTGCTCAGCATGCTGGGTGACGTCACGCCCAACTCCGGTCCTGCCTTCACGCTCCTGGCCTTCGTGATCGTGATCATCGGCGGGCTGGGGTCCATGGTGGGTGCGCTCGCGGGCGGCGTGCTGATTGGCATGAGCGAGGCGGTTGCAGGCCTGCTGATCACGCCCTCGGCCAAGAGCATGTTGTCGTTTGCCCTCCTGATTGCCGTGCTCGCCCTGCGTCCCCAGGGTCTGTTCGGTCGGTCGTCCTGAGCGCGGGTTATTCATGAAGCTCGTCGCTTTGCTGCAGGACTGGCTGACCCAATCGCCTGCCCGCTCGCGTAATGCGCTGCTTGCCCTGCTCGCCGTGCTCCTGGTGCTGCCCCTGGGCCTTGATCGCTATCTCACGTCGATCATGATCCTGGTGCTGTACTTTGCCTTTGTCGGGCAGGCCTGGAACATCATGATGGGCTTTTGCGGCCAGCTGTCGCTGGGTCATGCGTTGTATGTCGGGCTCGGGGCCTACACCTCGGCTGCGCTGTTTCACCACTTCGGCGTGATTCCCTGGCTGGGCGCCTTCGTGGCGATTGCGGTCTGCGTGGGCGTGGCCTCGCTCATTGGCTGGCTGGCCTTCCGGTTCGGCATCTCCGGAACCTACTTTGCCCTGCTCACCATCGCGTTTGCCGAGTTCACGCGAATCGGCTTTGATCACTTCGGATGGGTCGGCGGATCGGGCGGCTTCTTTCTCAAGGTGGTGCAGCAGGATCAGGCCGACTGGCTCAATCTGCGGGGTGGGCCCACGATGTTCTACTACCTGGCGCTGGCGCTGGCCGTGCTGGGGTTTGTGGTTTCGGCGCTCGTTCTGCACGGCCGCGCCGGTTACTTTTTCAGGGCCATCCGCGACAACGAAGAAGCCGCACGGGCTGCCGGTGTCGATACCTTCCGCTACAAGATGATCGCGGTGCAGCTGTCGGCCGGACTCACCGCGCTGGCCGGCGTGTTCTTCGCGTTCTTCTACAACAACCTCTTTCCCGAGCAGATCTTCAACATGGGTCGCTCGATCGAGATCATTCTCGCGCCCATCATTGGCGGCGTCGGCACACTGTTCGGACCTGTGCTCGGGGCGGCGGTACTCACCCTGCTTTCCGAGGGCCTGACCCATGTACTGGCAGCCACCGGCCACGAAATCCCGGGCGTCAAGCAGATCCTGTACGGCGTGGCCCTCGGGGTGGTGATCATGTTCATGCCCCATGGCATCTGGCCAAGAATTGCAGCCCGGTTCGGTTTTGAGCGACAGACTCGGCCGAAGGTCGTGCCTGCGGAGAAAGACCGTGCTTGAAGTTCAAGGGGCCAGCAAGCGCTTTCGGGGTGTCAAAGCGGTCTCGGGTGCGAGTCTTGAGGTGCGCCAGGGCGAGATCGTGGCGCTGATCGGGCCCAACGGCGCGGGCAAGACCACGCTGTTCAACCTGATTGCCGGCACCTTCCCCCCCAATGAGGGCAGCATCCGCTTCGAGGGTCGCGAGATCACCGGTCTGCGTCCTGATCAGGTCTGTGCAGCCGGTATTGGCCGAACCTTTCAGATCGTCAAACCCTTTGCCGACATGACCGTGCTCGAGAACGCCATGGTGGGGGGGTTCAGAGGGACAGCCGATCTGCGCGTGGCCCGTCGGCGTGCCGAGTTGGCGCTCGAGGCCCTCGACATGCAGGCGCTGCGCGACCGACCCGCGGCAAGCCTCACGCTGCCCGATCGCAAGCGTCTGGAGGTGGCCCGAGCGCTGGCTACAGAACCGCGTCTGCTGCTGCTCGACGAGGTGATGGCCGGCCTCAGACCGACCGAGACCGATCGCATGGTCGAGGCCTTTCGGCGGCTGAACCGCGAGACCGGCATCACCATTCTCCTGATCGAGCATGTCATGCGTGCCGTGATGGCCCTGGCCCAGCGGGTCTATGTGCTGCATCTCGGCGAGATCATTGCGCAGGGCGAACCGGCGGCGGTCGTCAAGGATCCGAAGGTGCTCGAGAGTTATCTGGGCGCGGAGGCTTTCGAGTGAGTGCGGGTGCGTCTACGGGTTCTGGGGCGTCGTCTGTCGGGGCGGCGCGGTCTGCAGGTTCCGGAGCGCCATCGGTGAGTTCGGCGCCGATGCTGGCCGTGCGTGATCTCAGCGTGGCCTATGGCGACGCCATCGCGCTCGACGGCGTTTCCATCGCTGTCCACGCCCATGAGATCGTGGCCATCATCGGGGCCAACGGGGCAGGCAAAACCACGCTGATTCGCACCATTGCCGGCATCCTGAGCCCGCGCACGGGCCACATCGACTTTGAAGGGCAACCCATCGCAGGCATGGGCAGCCACCGGGTCTGCGACCTGGGCATCGGTCAGGTGGCCGAAGGCCGGCAGGTTTTTCCGAGCATGACCGTGCTCGAGAATCTCGAGATCGGCGGCATGCTCCCGCGGGCGCGCAGCACGGCGCGCCAGACCCTGGAGAGGGTGTTTACCCTGTATCCGAGACTCGCCGAGCGGCGCAGTCAGCTGGCGGGTACCCTGTCGGGCGGTGAGCAACAGATGCTGGCGATCGGGCGGTGTCTGATGGGTGCGCCGCGCCTGATCATGTTTGATGAGCCTTCGCTCGGGCTGGCGCCGGCGATCGTGAGCGAGGTGCTCGCCACCATCGGCGATCTTCATCGCGAGGGGCTCACCATCGTGCTGGTCGAGCAGAATGTCGCGGCCTCGCTGCGCCTGGCCCATCGCGCCTATGTGCTTGAGAACGGCACGATCGCACTGCAGGGCAGCGGGCAGGATCTGCTGCATGATCCTCGCGTGCGTGAGGCCTACATGGGATTGTGATGGGGTTCTGAGAGCGCGGGGGTTCCACAAACGCAGGGCCCGAGCGCATCACGACCCCGGGCGGAGCGCTGTTATAGTCCTCGGGTGATCCAGACCCGCTACGCGTCCTGGTGTTGCGCCCGACGCTTCTTTGCCATCGCGGCCCTGTGCCGCCTCCGGAGATCTTCATGAACGACATTGCCCGCCTGCAGGATCTGGCTCGCAGCACCGGTTCCGAGACCCTCTCGGCCGAGCAGATGCAGTCTTTCTGGATGCCCTTCACGGCCAACCGCGATTTCAAGTCGGCACCGCGCCTGCTTGATCGGGCTGAGGGTATGCACTACTACACGCCCGAGGGCCGAGAGATCCTCGACGGCACGGCAGGTCTTTGGTGTGTCAATGCAGGCCATGCACGACCGCGCATCGTGAAGGCCATTCAGCAGCAGGCGGCCAAACTGGATTTCGCGCCCACCTTCCAGATGGGCCATCCGCTGGCCTTCGAGTTGTCCGACAGGCTCATGCAGATCCTGCCCGATGAATTCGGTCAGGCCTTCTTTTGCAACTCGGGATCCGAGGCGGTCGATTCTGCGCTCAAGATCGCGTTGGCCTACCACCGCATGCGGGGCGAGGGCCAGCGCACCCGGCTGATCGGCCGCGAGCGTGGCTATCACGGCGTGGGTTTTGGCGGCATCTCGGTGGGCGGCATCGCGGGCAACCGCAAGCACTTCGGCCCCCTGCTGGCCGGCGTGGACCACCTGCCCCATACCCACAACCTCGAACACAATGCCTTCACCAGGGGCCAGCCCGCCTGGGGCGCCCATCTGGCCGACGAGCTCGAGAAGATTCTCGCCCTGCATGATCCCTCCACGGTGGCCGCAGTCATCGTTGAGCCGGTGGCAGGCTCCACCGGTGTGCTCATTCCGCCGGTGGGCTACTTGCAGCGGCTGCGCGAGATCACGAGCAAGCACGGCATTCTGCTGATCTTTGATGAGGTGATCACCGGCTTTGGCCGTCTGGGCTCGCCGTTTGCGGCCCAGCACTTTGGCGTGGTCCCTGATCTCATGACCGTGGCCAAGGGCATCACCAGCGGCACGGTGCCCATGGGCGCGGTATTTGCTCGCAAGGGTATCTACGAGGCCTTCATGCAGGGCCCGCAAAAATCGATCGAACTCTTTCACGGCTATACCTATTCGGCTCATCCACTGGCCTGCGCAGCGGCGCTCGCCACCCTCGATGTCTACGAGGAAGAAGGCCTGCTTGGGCGGGCCGCAGAGCTCGAGGCCTACTGGGAGCAGGCGGTCCATGCGATGGCCGCTTGCCCGAATGTGATCGATGTTCGCAATATTGGTCTGATCGGTGCCATCGAACTCGCCCCCCGCGAGGGTGCACCCGGCGTGCGGGCCTATGAGGCCTTCACGCGTGCCTTCCATGAAGAGGGTCTGCTGATCCGTGTGACCGGCGACATCATCGCGCTGTCGCCGCCGCTGATCGTCGAGAAATCGCAGATCGATCAGTTGTTCGAGGGGCTGGCCCGCGTGCTGCGGTCGCTGGCCTGACCCACCAGGCCCGGCTTCGTACTGTCGCGCCCGCCTCAAGGCAGGCCGCGGGCAGGCGCCATGCCGGGTTGTCTGCCAAGGGGATTCAATGATCGACAAGACCGTGGCCTCGCTCGCGCAGGCCCTGCAGGATGTTCAGGACGGCGCGACCGTTCTGGTGGGCGGATTTGGTGGCGCAGGTCAGCCGGTTGAGTTGCTCGATGCGCTGGTCGAGCAGGGCGCCCGGGATCTCACCATCGTGGCCAACAATGCGGGTAACGGAGAGACAGGCCTGGCGGGCCTGCTCAAGGCCGGTCGGGTGCGCAAGCTGATCTGCTCGTTTCCCAGAGCAGCCGATGGGCAGGTCTTTGAAGCCCTCTACAAGGCGGGCAAGGTCGAACTCGAACTCGTGCCCCAGGGCAATCTGGCCGAACGCATCCGGGCGGCAGGCGCGGGCATCGGAGGGTTCTTCACGCCCACCGGCTACGGCACCGATCTGGCTCGGGGCAAGGAAACACGACGGATCGACGGCCGTGACTATGTTCTGGAATATCCGATCCGGGCTGATCTGGCACTGATCAGGGCTGACCGCGCCGATCGATGGGGCAATCTCACCTTCCGCAAGGCCGCCCGCAACTTCAATCCGGTCATGGCCATGGCGGCCCGCTGCACCATTGCCCAGGCCCGCGAGCTGGTGCCTCTGGGCAGCCTCGATCCCGAAACCATCGTGACCCCCGGCATTTTTGTGAGCCGTGTGGTTCATGTCCCGGCCACAGCGAAGTGAGGGCAGCTCCATGAGTGCAAAGCGACTGACCCGAGACCAGATGGCGGCCCTGGTGGCCCGTGACATTCCCGAGGGCTCCTACGTGAATCTGGGGATCGGCCTGCCCACGCTCGTGGCCAATCATCTGCCCCAGGATCGCGAAGTCTTTCTGCACAGCGAAAACGGCATTCTGGGCATGGGGCCCGCGCCGGGGGCCGGTGAAGAAGACTGGGATCTGGTCAATGCCGGCAAGCAGCCCGTCACGTTGCTGGTAGGGGGCGCGTATTTTCACCATGCCGACTCGTTTGCCATGATGCGCGGCGGCCATCTCGACATCTGTGTGCTCGGGGCCTTTCAGGTCTCGGCCACCGGCGATCTGGCCAACTGGCATACCGGTGCGCCCGATGCCATGCCCGCGGTGGGTGGTGCCATGGATCTGGCGATTGGTGCCAAGCGCACCTTCGTCATGATGGAACACACCACCAAGTCGGGTGAGCACAAGATCGTGGAGCAGTGCACCTACCCGCTCACGGGGGTCGCCTGCGTCAAGCGCATCTATACCGACCTGGCCGTCATTGATGTCACTCCCGAAGGCCTGGTGGCCCGCGAGTGGGTCGAGGGGATGAGCTTTGAAGAGCTCGCCTCGCTGACGGGGGCGCCTTTAAAACGCGCCTGACCTGATCGAATTCAATTTTTTCCAAGGAGCCTGTCTTGTCCGCTGATCCCTCAATCGTTGCCCAACTTGAAGCCATCGACGCCCGTCGTGCCGCGGCCACCCTGGCCAAGGACCGCGCCACGCTCGAAAGCATCTATGCGCCTGATTGCCATTACGTGCATTCCTCGGCGACCGATGAATCCGCTGAGCTCTTCATCGAGCGGGCCTGCACGGGCCATTACGACTATCGCAAGCTCAATGTCGTCAAGCGCGAGTGGCGCACCTGGGGCGACACGGCCCTGTGCAATGGCGATGTCGAGATCGAGGTCATGGCGCGCGGCGCGCTCAAGGCCTTCAGCAGCCGCTATCTGCAGGTCTGGCGCAAGGATGCCTCGGGCTGGCGCATTGCGTCGTGGCATTCGGTCATGATTCCCCAGGCCTGAGGATCGACCATGGCCTTGATTGATGCCCGTGCGCTGGCTGCACTCTTCACTGAAGCACGCACGCAAAATGGCTGGACCGACCGCCCAGTCACCGACGATGAACTGCGGCAGGTCTTCGATCTCATGAAGATGGCGCCCACCTCCATGAACACGCAGCCGGCCCGGTTCGTGTTTCTGAGAACGTCCGAGTCCAAGGAGCGCCTGCGGCCTGCCCTGTCGCCCGGCAATGTCGACAAGACCCTGAGCGCGCCGGTGGTGGCCATCATCGGCCACGACGTCGATTTTCATGAGCACCTGCCGAAGGTCTTTCCGCACAGCGCGGGTGCCAAGGCCATGTTCGATGGTGATGAGAAGCGGGCGTTCAGAGAGTCCTTCGCGTTTCGCAACGGCACGCTGCAGGGCGCGTATTTCATGCTGGCTGCCCGCGCCGCCGGCCTGGGCGTGGGCCCGATGTCGGGTTTTGACAATGCCAAGGTCGATGCCGAGTTCTTTGCCGATGGCCGGGTGAAATCGAACTTCCTGTGCAATCTCGGGCATGGCGATCCGGCCAAGGTCATGCAGCGGCTGCCTCGCTTTGCCTTTGATGAGGTCTGTTCGCTGATCTGAGGGCCATCCGTGACAGGCCATGCTGCTGCCCCATGATGCGAGCAGCTCATGGCAGCCCTTGAAACCCGGCTCATGGAGCCCATCTTCAGTGCATCGGTGCCTGCGCACCACTTCACTGCAAGGAGTTTTCCATGACCCGTGTTTCCATCTACGACCCGTTTGCAGATGTTTTTCCGGCGCTGTTTCGCAGCGTTCTGGCTCCTGCCGGCGCAGAGCGCACCGTGAGCACTGCGACCGCCGAGGCGGCCGCTCCCATGCGACTTGATGTGAGCGAAACGGCTCAGGGCTATGTGGTGAGGGCCGACCTGCCCGGTGTGCCCAAGGATGCGATTCAGATCGATATCGATGGCAACCGGGTCACGCTGCGTACCCGTGTGCAGCGCGAGGCGGCCAAGACGGATGAGCGCCTGTTGCGCAGCGAACGACATGCCGGCGACTACGCGCGCAGCTTCGCCTTCTCGGAAGAAATCGACGACAGCCGCGCCACGGCGAAGGTGGAGCAGGGCGTGCTTGAGCTTGTGCTGCCCAAGAAGACGGGCGCTGGCCCGACCCGGCTGACGGTGCAGTAACTCACACCAGCGTGGCGATCCATCGCAGGCCATCAGGGTGCGGAAGCACTTCGATGGCCTGACCGAAGGCCCGAACCAGATCGGCCTGAAGCGAGGGATCGCCCGGTGAGCGCGCGGGCAGCGCCTTTCCTTCATGAACCACGATCACCGCATCGGCCTGCAGGGCGAGGTTGAGGTCGTGCAGGACCACCAGTGCACAGGCGCCCTGCGCGCAACGCTGGCGCAGGGCACTCATCAGTCGGCGCTGATGCGGCGCATCCAGGTGCGAGACCGGTTCATCGAGCAACAGGACAGCCGCTTCGGTGGCCAGCACTCGCGCAATCAGGGCGAGCTGCTGTTCGCCGCCAGACAGGGCCGCGACCGGCCGGTCGGCCAGGCCTTCCAGGCCCAGCGCGGCGAGTGCACGAGCCACCGACTCAAGGTCAGTGCGATCGGGTGTGCGAAGCAGCCCCATCCAGGGCGCACGCCCCAGCATGACCAGCTGCTGCACCGTAAGCCCCGCTTCCAGGCGTGCTCCGGTCTGAGGCAACCATGCCAGCCGCTGGGCACGGATTCGTGGGCTCCAGTCTGCGAGAGGCTGTCCATCGAGCCAGGCACCGGGCTGTCGGGCGGTTATCAGTTCACGCAGCAGCGTGCTCTTGCCCGCGCCGTTGGGTCCTACCAGTGCGGTCCATCGACCCGCCTCAAGACTCAGGTCGTCGATCTGCATGAGCGGGTGCCCCGAACGGTCGGGCCGCAGCAGTTTCAGGGCGTTGATCTGGAGCGCCGGGTTGTTCATCGAATCCGTTCCCCCAGGGTACTCATCGGATCGGCTCCAGCCCGGTTCTCGTCGACCGTGTGACACGGCAGGGGGCTCATCGCACGGGCTCCACGGAGGCGCGCTGGCGCAGCCTGATCAGCAGGTAGCCACCGCCCAGAAGCGCTGTCAGAAGTCCGGTTGGCCATTCGGTGGGCGCAGCCAGGCCGCGGCACAGGGCATCGGCCAGACCCAGCAATGCGCCACCACACAGCGCCGATTGAATCAGCAGGCCCCGATGCAGCGCCGGCCCCATGGCGCGCACCAGATGCGGCGCGGCCAGCCCCACAAACCCCACCAGACCCACCTGCGCAACTGCTGCGCCCGTGGTGAGCGCAAGTGCTGCGATCAGCAGCGCCCTGCAGGCTGAAAGAGGCAGGCCGAGCGTGCGCGCCGCATCATCGCCCAGCGTGAGCGCATCCAGCGCGCGTGCGCAGGGCAGAGCGAGCGCCAGGCCCAGGGCAAGGGCAATACCGAGCGTCATCACCGACTCCGGGCCCGCAAACGCCGTCGTGCCCAACAGGAAGGCCTGACGGGCGCGCAGGATGTCGGGTGCCATCAGGGCGAGGGTTTCTGCCGCAGCAGCCATCAGCATGCCCACCACCACGCCGGCCAGCAGCAGCACGGGGCCTTCGCGCAGGCCGCCCGCCAGCAGCAGACTGCACAGCACGCCTGCGAGTGCACCCAGGAAGGCGGCCAGCGGGATGCCGATCCCACCAAAGCCGCCGAGTGCCGAAGCTCCAGCCAGCGCGGACGAAGCCGCGAGCACCAGACTCACAGCCAGGTGGGCGCCGGCGGCCGAGCCCAGCAGATAGGGGTCGGCGAGCGGATTGCGAAACAGCCCCTGAGCGATGGCACCTGCGAGCCCCAGTGCGGCGCCAGCCAGCCATGCGCTGGCTGCACGCGGCAGACGCAACTGCATGATCAGGTTCTGGTCGGCCGACCAGGCCGCCCATCCCCATGACCAGCCCTCGGCCCCCGCCGAGATGCCGAGCAACAGACTGAGCAGGCCCAGGCCCAGCAGGGTGCAGGTTCGTCCGAGGCCCTGCATCACCATGCCTCCCCATAGTGCACTCGCCGGTCGCAGCTTGCCGCGCCCCGATGGCAGGCCCTCAGTTGCACGGACAGGGGTTGATCAAAGAAGGTCATGGCACCTGAGGGGACCGCGCTTCAGGGTTTCTGCGCAAGACACTGCGCCAGCAGCAGGGCGCCTTCGCCCAGCCTCGGACCCGGTCGCACCAGAAGATCAAACTCACGCGTCTCGAAGCCACAGGCACGGCCCTCCCGCAGCGCACGCAATTCGCGCAGGGCGGGCCGCTGGCGCATGCTCGCAAGGCCCTCGCGGCTGGCCACGATCCAGGTGGGGTCGGCCTTCAGGACCGCTTCGGGGTTGAGCCTCGGAAAAGGCCCCAGATCGGCTGCGATCGCGGACTTCAATCCGATGCGCTGCAGCACTTCACCCACGAAGGAGCCGGCGCTGGCTGCATGGGGCGCTGTGGACACTTCCACATAGACCGAGCCCTCGCGCCAGCGTAACGGTATGCGCAACGCTGCGGCCCGCCATTGACCTTCCATCGCCTGCCAGGCCTCATGGCCTCGCTCGGCACCCAGACCCAAGGCCACCGCGATCTGCACCATCGAAGCCCGGGTCTGTTCAAGCGTTGAGGGTTCCACGGCCAGCACCGTCAGGCCCACGCGCTTCATCGACTCGATGCCTCGCCACGACAGGGGCGCGATGACCAGATCGGGCCTGAGGGCCACCAGGGCTTCGATACGCGGATCCTCCAGCCCGCCGAGTCGGGGCAGGCTGAGCACCCGTGCAGGATGGTTTGAATATCGATCGATACCCACCAGGCGATCGCAGGCGCCGAGCGCGCAGACGGTTTCTGTGAGCGAGGGCAGCAGGGTGATGACCCGCTGCGGGGCAGGCGCACGCCCCGTATCCGGGGCATCCACCCCCGGAGATGCAGTCCCGGGCTCCGAGGCTTTTGTTGGGCCTGCGGCTTTGGCGACGGTCCCATTCGAGGCCAGGCCGACCGTGCCGTTCGAGGCCAGGGCTGCTGTCGAGTTGAGCGTCAGCAGGCCCACTGCGGTAATGAGCACCCGCCGCAATGAGCCACTGACCCTCATCAGCGGCTGGCCCAGCGCAGCGTGAGGTAAGCCCCGCGCCTGGGCTGGTTGTACCCCAGCGCCGTCTCGTAGACCTTGTCCATCAGATTGTCCACGCGCAGACCCAGGGCCCACTCGGGCGCGATGGGACGCTCGGCACGCAGATCGAGAGTGCCAAATCCGGCGAGCCGCTGGGTGTTTTCGGCATCATCAAAACGCGACGACCAGATCGATGCGGTAGCGCCGACCTGCCAGACACCGACCGGCGCATCGGCGCTCACGCGCAGGACATCACGAGCCCGACGCCGCAGCTGCAGTCCTTCATTGGGGTCACCCGGTGTGGTGTTGCGTGCATCGAGATGATCCCAGGACAGGCCGGTTTTCAGTCCGTCGTACTGCCCTGCCCATGACATCACCAGGCCGTCGATACGAGAACGGGCCACGTTGACCGGATTGGCCCCCGACGAGATCAGATCACGCATGCGGTTATCCACCCAGGCCAGTCGCCATTTCTGCGTCGGCACAGGCGTCCAGGCCAGATGCCATTCGGCGTGGTTACCCTGCTCGGGGCGCAGATTGGGGTTGCTGTAAGGCGGGGTGCTGTAGAGCAGATTGAAACTCGGCATCACGAAGCTGCTGCCCCATGAAGCGCCTGCACGCCATTGCGCAGACAGGGCTGCGCTGAAGCCCAGGCCCCCGGTGGTCTGATTGCCGAACTGGGAGTTGCGATCATGGCGAACAGCAACCTGCCAGTGATGGGCCTGGATTTGCCCGTCAAAGCCGAGTCCGAAGCTGTCGATGCTGCGCCGATCCTGGGCAAAGCTGCCGTACTCCACGGGCTGAGCGACGGACTGCTCGAGACGCTCGATGAGTGCAACGGCTGTACCCAGGCGGGTATCGAGCTGCTGCTCCCAACCCCATTGCACCTGGCGCGTGCGGGTCGGACTGCTGTCGGGGCCATAGGCGCTTCGCACGGTGCGGTAGCGGTCACTGGATTGCCCCAGACTGAAGGTGGAGCGGCCGAAGGCGCCGACATCACCCTTCACACGTAGCGCCTGCAGATCATGTTCGAGTCGGGCGCGGGCGTTGGTGCCCAGACCGTCGTCGTAATCGACGTTGGCCCTGGCCTGCATGCCGGTCCACTCGACGCGCCAGTCCTGGCTTACTTGCCAACCCAGGCGCGCAATCCCTGCGCTCTGTCCAAAGCCGTCCCGGTCGGGGTCATGCGCCCCGAATGCAGCCTGCGGATTGGTTGCTGAAAATCCCTTGGCATCCGTGCGCGTGATCTGGATGCCGGCATCAAATCCGTTGCCGGCCCAGGCCACACCGCCGCCGATCTGTCCAAAGCCCTTGCTGCCCACAGTCAGGGAAGCATTGCCGCGCAAGCCCTCTCGAGCGCGTCGGCTGAAGAGCTGGATCACACCCCCGGCAGGGTCTGCGCCATAGATGGCGGACATCGGGCCGCGCACGATCTCGATCCGCTCGATGCCCCCCAGGGGCAGATTGTCCAGCGATGGCGTTCCGGCTGTGGCCGAGCCCAGACGCACGCCGTCAATCAGCAGCACGGTATGGCGCGACTCCATGCCACGAATGAAGAGGCTGCTGAACTGCCCCAGGCCGCCATTGCTGCTTACCTGGATGCCGGGCTGTTGCACAAGAATCTGGCTGAGCGACAGCCCCACAGAACGTTCGAGCTCGGCACGGGGCACGACCGTGACTTCGGCAATGCTCTCGTCAACTTTCGATTCGACGCGTGTGGCGGTCACGACCACCGGCGCAAGGCCGCTGGTTTCGCGGGTCTGCGCCTGAACTGAGGATGGGTTGAGCGTGAAGGGAGCAAGCGCAAGCGCGCCTGCGGCATGCAGGAACTGCAAACGGGAAAAGGCCATGATGGTAGGGATCCCTGATGTCGCTCGCGCCCGCTTCCCCGCAGGCACGAACCTTACGGCAGGTCGCTTGCGCGACCCACCACCCGTTGGCCGGTATCCGGGCTGGCGGATGCAACCTGTGCGACCTTCCCAGAGCAATGCTCCAGTGGCAGCTTGCACAAGCGGGACATCTTGCAATGTCCGTCCGCTGACCGTTGCGGGGGCAGCGCAGGCCGGGCGCGCTCCGATGGAGTCTGCCTTCCTGCTTCCCGTTTAACCCGAGGCCCTTTGAGGGGGGCACCAGGCACCAACAGCCGAACCATACCATTCACCAGTCCGACCCACACGCGGCCAGCCTGCGGACTTGCTCCCCGTCCTCTCGTGGCTTGCTTCCGGACTGAATGCGACCGATCCGGGCATTCGTCAGGCCTCGCCTGCGGTGATACCCTGCGCCGCCATGATTGAGCCCTTCATCTTGCTGCAGCATCTGCTGCCCAAGCGCGCCCTCACCGAACTCATGGGACGACTCGCCGCAGCCCGGGCCGGTGCCCTGACCACAGCGGCGATCCGGTGGTTCATCCGGCGCTATCGCGTCGATATGAACGAAGCCGCCGATCCCCGACCCGAGGCCTATCCGTCCTTCAACGCCTTCTTTACCCGTGCCTTGCGTTCAGATGCGCGACCGTTGGCCCAGGCCGACTGGGTCTGCCCGGTCGATGGGGCGGTGAGTCAGGTGGGCACCATCGAGTCGGGCCGCATCTTCCAGGCCAAGGGCCATGCCTACGACTGCGCCGCATTGCTCGGCGGCGATGAGCAGGAGGCCCGCACCTATGCCGATGGGCGCTTTGCCACCATCTACCTCAGCCCGCGCGACTATCACCGCATTCACATGCCCTGCGATGGCATGTTGCGCCGCATGGTGCATGTGCCGGGAGCGCTGTACTCGGTCAACCCTCTCACGGTGCAGAACATCCCCGCGCTTTTCGCGCGCAATGAGCGGGTGGTCTGTCACTTCGAGACCCCCGACGGCCCCATGGCACTGGTGCTGGTGGGCGCGACCATCGTGGGCAGCATGGCCACCACCTGGCATGGTCAGGTCAACCCGCCCCGGCCGGGCACGATCCGCAACTGGTCCTACGAGCCCGGCGCGGTGCGCCTCAAACAGGGTGATGAGATGGGCCGATTCCTGTTGGGATCCACGGTCATTGTGCTGTGGCCGAAAGACTGTCTGCAGTTCGAGAATGGATGGTTTGCAGGCCGGCCGACGCGTCTGGGCGAGGCAATGGCACAACGTGCCTCGAAACCCGCACCAATCCTCGCACTTCGTGAGTAAAATCGCGCTGTCGTGCAGGCGTGCCCTCCCGATCCTGCTTGTGCCCATGTTTCTCGCACCCGCACGCGACTACCCACTTAAAGGAGTTCCCCGACCCATGGCCACCACCAAGAAGCCCGCCGCCAAGAAACCCGCCGCCAAGGCAGCCCCCGCCGCCAAGAAGGCCGCGCCGGCCAAGAAGGCTGCTCCCGCCGCCAAGAAAGCCGCTCCCAAGGCTGCCGCCGCCAAACCGGCCGCACCCAATGTCAAGCCCGCGGCCATGAAGCCGATCGCCAAGCCCCTCACCAAGCAGGGTCTGCTGCAGCACGTGGCCGAGCATGCCGCCGTTGAGCTCAAGGCTGTCAAGGCCGTGGTTGCCAACCTCGAGGCCACCATCCTGGCCTCGCTGCACAAGAAGGGCGCCAAGGGCTTTGTGTGGCCTGGCCTCTTCAAGGCCTCGCTGGTTTCCACCCCGGCTCGTCCGGCACGTAAGGGCATCAACCCCTTCACCAAGGAAGAGCAGATGTTCGCGGCCAAGCCGGCCAGCTCGAAGATCCGCATCCGTGCGCTGAAGAAAGCCAACGAAGCGATCAAGTAAGACCGCTCGGATCGACGACTTCGCGAGCGTTGTCGTCGACCTGAAGACGAGCTTCGCGAGTCACCTTCGATATCAGGCCGGGCACCCGCTTGTGCGGTATTGCCCGGCCCGGCAGGCCGGCATCAATCTGCCGTGATGCCGGCCAGTTTCAAGCCCGCCGCCCCCCTGGCGGTTTCAGCGCGCCCCAAGTATGAAAA
>JBKCEY010000393.1:0-6369 GCA_046304115.1 Burkholderiales bacterium
GCGCTGGTCCTGGGCGGTCTCATGGGTGTGATTGCAATCTCCTGGGTTGCAATCAGTCCCGCGCAGGCTCAAGAGGCCATTCGGATTGGGTTTGTCAATACCGAACGCATCCTGCGTGAGTCGGCTGTGGCCAAGGCGGCTCAGCAAAAGCTCGAGCAGGAGTTCGCCCGACGGGAAAAAGAGCTTCAGGAGGCTGCAGCTCGGGTCAAAGCCGCAGGTGAGCGGCTCGATCGCGATGCGGCGGTGATGAGCGAAACCGAACGTGGGCGTCGTCAGCGTGAGATCGCCGACCTTGATCGCGAGTTTCAGCGCCGACAGCGGGAGTTTCGGGAAGACCTCAGTCAGCGTCGCAATGAAGAGCTCGCCAGCGTGATCGAGCGTGCCAACCGGATCATCCGTCAGACGGCCGAGCAGGAAAAAATCGATCTCATCCTTCAAGAGGCGGTCTATGCCTCGCCTCGCATCGATCTGACCGACAAGGTCATCCGGTTGCTCAACAGTTCGCGCTGATCGCGCATGCCAGCCCGACTCCTGCAACCTGTCACGGTCGGCGAACTGGCCCGAGTTCTGGGCTTGCCTGTCGAGGGCGATACCGGCCACTCCATCGATCGCCTGGCCTCTCTGGAGTCGGCTGATGAGGCCAGCATTGGCTTTCTGAACTCGCGCAAATTCCTCCGTAGCGCTCAGGGTGCGTCCATCGGTGCACTGATCGTCAATCGGGAACTGGCCGATCAGCTGACAGCATCCTGTCGGGCCCGCCTCATTTCTCTGGATCCCTATGCCGACTACGCACGTCTGTCGGCCTGGTTTGCGGCCCGGCTCAGGCCGATCGTCTCAAGTCAGGGCGTCCATGCTCAGGCGGTCGTTCATGCGAGCGCGACCTTGGGTGATGGGGTCTCGGTCGGGGCTTCGAGCGTCATCGAATCGGACGTCCGTATCGGTCGCGGTAGTGCGATTGCATCGGGTTGCGCCTTCGGAGCCGGCGTCGAGATCGGTCAGGACTGTGTGGTGCATCCAGGGGTCGTGATCTACGCCGGGGTGAAGATCGGCTCTCGGGTCATCATTCATGCCGGAACAGTCATTGGTGCCGATGGCTTCGGATTCGCGCCATCGCGCGCCGGATGGATCAAGATCGAGCAGCTCGGCAGCGTACGGATCGGCGACGACGTCGAGATTGGTGCGGGCTGCACGATTGATCGGGGCGCTCTCGATGACACGGTCATCGGCTCAGGCGTCAAGATCGACAATCAGGTGCAGGTGGGTCACAACGTTCAGATCGGCGAGCAGACCGTCATCGCAGGATGTGTCGGAATCGCGGGCAGCGCCGTCATCGGGGCACGTTGCATGATCGGTGGCGGTGTGGGCGTAGCCGGTCATCTGCAGATCTGCGATGGTGCCGTGATCGGGGGCTTTTCGCTGGTCGAGCGTTCCGTGACCGAACCCGGGTTTTACACAGGCGCCTGGCCGTTGCAGGGCCATGCCGAGTGGGAGCGCACTGCAGCGACCCTCAAGCAATTGCCTCGCATGCGCCAGCGCCTGCGAGCCCTAGAATCTTCAGACATCTCCAGCAAGGATCCCCAGGCATGACCCCGATTGATGTACGCGGCATTCTTCAGACCCTGCCGCATCGTTATCCCTTCCTGCTGGTGGATCGGGTGATCGAGCTCGAGCCGGGCAAGCGAGCGGTGGCGATCAAGAATGTCACGATGAATGAGCCGCATTTCACGGGGCACTTTCCGCACTATCCGGTCATGCCTGGCGTGCTCATCATCGAAGCCCTGGCGCAGGCGGCCGGGGTGTTGTCGTGTGCAACACTGGGTCAGGTCTCAGACCCCAACTCGGTGTTCTTTTTCGTCGGTATCGACAAGGCCCGATTCAAGCGGCCGGTGGTGCCGGGCGACCAACTGCGTCTGGAAGTCGAGATCCTGCGCTTTGCGCGTTCGCTGTCCAAGTTTCGGGGCGTGGCCACGGTGGATGGCCAGGTGGCTGCCGAGGCCGAACTGATGTGCACGCTGCGCACGGTTGAGCCGCCAGCGGCGCTCGATGGCGCAGCATCATCCGGTGCTTCGTCGATACCCGCGCCAGCCGATGGCGCGGCTCGGAGCTGAGACTGTCGTGGGCCGCATTCATCCCACCGCACTGATCGATTCGTCGGCGGAGCTGGCCGACGATGTCACGATCGGGCCTTATGCCATCGTGGGCGCTCAGGTCACCATCGGTGCAGGCTCCAAGGTCGGTGCCCACAGCATCATCGAAGGCCCCACGCGCATCGGTCAGAACAACGACATTCGAGCTCACTCGGTGATTGGCGGCGCTCCGCAGGACAAGAAGTACAGGGGAGAGCCCACCCGTCTGGAAATCGGCTCAGGCAACACCATTCACGAGTTCGTCACGATCAACCGGGGTACGGTGCAGGATGAAGGCCTCACCCGCGTGGGTGACAACAACTGGATCATGGCCACGGTTCATATCGCCCATGATTGTCGTGTGGGCAGCCAGGTGATCCTCGCCAACACCACCAATCTGGCGGGGCATGTGCAGGTGGGCGACTGGGTGATTCTGGGTGGATACACGGGCGTGCATCAGTTCTGCAAGATTGGCGACCATGCCATGACGGGTGTGGGCAGCGTGGTTTTGCACGACATTCCTCCCTTTGTGATGGCCTCGGGCAATACGGCCCAGGCGCATGGCCTCAACACCGAGGGCCTCAAGCGCAGGGGCTTCGGGTCAGCCGCCCTGACAGCGCTGCGTCGGGCCTACAAGACGCTGTACCGTTCGGGCCTGACGCTGGCCCAGGCCCAGGAGGCCCTGAACCAGCAGATCCTCGAATTGCGCGAGGCGCAAACCGCCGGATCGAGACTGTCAGGCTCTGAATCGGGATCCTCGGGTTCGGGTCCTTCGGGTCCTTCGGGCCCTGAGGCGGGCCCTTCTGCGGCGGATTCAGTGGCCCTGCTGCACGGTTTTCTGGCCCGGGTCGAGCGAGGCATCGTGCGTTGAGCGCATTGCGTGTTGGCATGGTCGCGGGCGAAACCTCTGGCGATCTGCTGGCTGCTTCGGTTCTGAACCATCTCGACGCGGCACAGACTGCCGGCATCGGTGGGCCTGCCATGAAGGCGGCCGGCTTCGAGGCGTGGTGGCCAAGCGAGATGTTGGCGGTCCGCGGTTATGTCGAGGTCCTGAAGGCCTATCCGAAGCTGTTAGTGCTGCGCAGACGTCTGGCCGAACGCATGAGCCAGTGGCATCCCTCCGTGTTTGTGGGGGTTGATGCGCCTGACTTCAATCTGGAGCTCGAGCGACGCTTGCGAGTGGCGGGGCATCGCACGGTGCATTTCATTGGACCCTCCATCTGGGCCTGGCGTCCGGAACGCATCGAGCGTATCCGTGCGGCGGCTGATCATGTGCTGCTGCTGTTTCCGTTCGAAAAGGCGATCTACGACCGCGCGGGCATTGCAGCCACGTATGTCGGCCACCCGATGGCCGACGAGATCGAT
This sequence comes from Burkholderiales bacterium, assembly GCA_046304115.1. Taxonomy (GTDB): domain Bacteria; phylum Pseudomonadota; class Gammaproteobacteria; order Burkholderiales; family Burkholderiaceae_E; genus UBA4615. The sequence continues at coordinate 3,492 of JBKCEY010000393.1, forward strand.
CTTCAGGTCGACCCAGGGGCTGCACGGGATGTGCTGGGCCTCGATCGCGGCCGCCCGGTGGTCGCGGTCTTGCCGGGAAGTCGTGGCAGCGAGATCCAGTACATCGCGCCTGTGTTCATCGCCACCATGCGGCTCATGGCACGCAGCCACCCCGACATTCAGTTCGTCATTCCTGCTGCAACGCCGCACCTGCATCGTCGCCTGCAGCAGCTTTTGAGTGGTCCGGCTGATTCTGGGCTGACTGCGGTCCTGCTCGATGGGCATGCCCGAGACGCCATTGCAGCCTCTGATGCAGTGCTGGTTGCCAGTGGCACGGCCACCCTTGAAGTGGCCTTGCTGCGCAAGCCCATGGTGATCGCCTACCGGATGGCGTCCTTAAGCTATCGCATCATGCGCCGGATGCAGATGCTGCCCTGGATCGGATTGCCGAACATCCTCTGCAACGCCTCCCTGGTACCCGAGTTCATCCAGGATGCGGCCACTCCCCAGGCACTGGCCCAGGCTCTGTTCGAGCAACTCGATCGGGGTCGCCAGGGTGAACTTGCGGATCGATTTGAAGCCCTGCATCTTGAATTGCGCTGCGAGTGCGGACAGCGTGCGGCACAAGCGGTGCTCGAGATCGCGACGGCTTAAGCTGCGAGCGGTCGCGACCCACAGCCCAGCCAGACACACGAGCCACCAGCACGAGCCACCAGCACGAACGCCGCCTTGAGACGCCGACCCTCCCTGCTCACCGACCGGATGCCCGATGCAACCGAGCCGCTTCCAGCGCGTCAGGGAGCCTTGAATCTGACACTGTCGAACGTCGACGTCGGCTGGGTCTGTGGTGTCGATGAGGCTGGCCGAGGGCCGCTGGCCGGCCCGGTGGTGGCCGCAGCAGTCATCCTCGACCCCACACGACCCATCGAGGGCTTGCGAGATTCCAAGGCCCTGAGCAGCCGTCAGCGCGCTGGGCTGGCCCAGCAGATTCGTGAATCCGCGCGTGGCTGGGCGATTGCCGAGGCCAGCGTGGACGAGATTGACCATCTCAACATCCTGCAGGCCACCTTGCTCGCGATGCGCCGCGCGGTCTTGTTGCTGCCCGAACGACCGGTGCGCGCCCTGATCGACGGCAATCGGCCCCCCGTGCTGCCCTGCGAGGTGATTACGCTGGTCGCAGGCGATACCCTCGAGCCCAGTATTTCAGCCGCATCGATCCTGGCCAAGACCGAACGGGATGCCGTCATGCTGCGCCTTCATGAGCGATTTCCGCAGTACGGGTTCGATGTCCACAAGGGATACCCGACGGCTGCGCATCGCGCGGCTCTGGTTCGTCACGGAGTGAGTCCGGTTCATCGGCGCAGTTTTGCGCCGGTGCGACGCCTGTTGTCGCACATCACGCCGTCAAAGGCTACTCATGCAGATTGATAGGCGCATCACCTCCCGCGACAATCCCCTGATTCGCACCTGCAGCGAACTCGCCAACTCGGCCCGTGAGCGGCGTCGTTCGGGACGCTCGGTGATCGAGGGCATCCATCTGGTTCAAGCCTGGTTGCGCCGGCATGGTTCGCCGGATGAACTGCTGGTGAGTGACTCGGCCTGTGCCCATCCCGAGGTTCAGTCGCTGCTCGCCCTGCATGTCGGTCGTGCAGTGCGGGTGACTGACACGGTCTTTCAGTCGCTGAGTGGCGTGCAGCACGGGGTCGGACTGCTCGCCGTGATCCGCACACCCAGGCCGGCCTTGCCCGAGCGATGGTCGGGTGATCTGATGGTCCTGGACCGGGTTCAGGATCCCGGCAATGTGGGCGCCATCCTTCGCACCTGCGCGGCTGCAGGCGTGGGTACCCTGGTCACGCTGGAAGGCTCAGCGTTCTGCTGGGCGCCCAAGGTCCTGCGTTCGGGTATGGGCGCGCACTTCGAGCTTGACATCCATGAATCGGTGGCCTGGCCGGCCGTACTCGAGCGATGGGGCACGCAGGGGCCGGTGCTCGGCACCCGCATCGAACAGGCCGACACGCTCTTTGAGGCCGATCTTCGCGGGCCAACCCTCTGGCTGATGGGCAATGAAGGCGAAGGCCTGTCGGAATCCGTCCGTGGATCGGTGACGCAATGGATCAGGATTCCTCAGACCGACAAGGTCGAGTCGCTCAATGTAGGCGCCGCTGCGGCAGTCTGCCTCTTTGAGCAGCGCCGTCAGCGGCTGGTGACGGCCGCCTCCTGAGACCAGCAGCCGGCGCCCGGCTCATTCCAGTTCCAGCCGGGTGAGGATGGTCGTTGCAATCTCTTCGATCGATTTGGTGGTCGATGAAAGCCAGGGAATGCCTTCGCGCTTCATCATGGCCTCGGCCTGATTGATCTCGGTGCGGCAGGTTTCGAGCGAGGCATAGCGGCTACCCGGGCGCCGTTCGTTACGCACTTCGGCGAGTCGCTCGGGTGAAATGGTCAGCCCGAACAGTTTGTGCCGGTAGGTGTACAGCACCGAGGGCAGTCGGCCGCGGTCGAAGTCCTCGGGGATGAGCGGGTAGTTGGCTGCCTTGATGCCGTGCTGCACCGCCAGATACAGGCTCGTGGGTGTCTTGCCCGACCGGGAGACGCCCACCAGGATGACATTGGCCTGGTCGAGTTCCTTATGCATCTGTCCGTCATCATGGGCCATCGAAAAATGGATGGCCTCAATCCGTTGCTTGTAGCGTTCAGACTCGGCCACCGAGTGAAAGCGCCCGATGGTGTGGGTCGACTTGACGCCGAACTCGGCTTCAAGGGGACCGACGAAGCCAGCGATCAGGTCAAGAAACAGGGCATCGGCCTGACGCACGATGTCGTTGATCGGGGTATCCACCAGGGTCGAGAACACAATGGGTCGCTTGCCATCGGTCTGCCCCTGCCGGCGAATGCGCGC
>JBKCEY010000394.1:0-2474 GCA_046304115.1 Burkholderiales bacterium
CATCATCGCGGTGCATTGCAACTACTTCCCCGATTCCAGATCCGGCACGCCAGGCGCCGACAATTACAAGGTCAAGGGCAACATCCACTGGCTCTCGGCGCTTGATGCGGTGGCCTGCGAGGTGCGCCTCTATGAGCATCTGTTTTCGCCGGCCGACCCAGATGCCATTGAAGGCGACTACAAGGACGGTCTGAACCCGGCTTCAATGCGTCGTGTTCAGGGCTGGGTGGAGCCCCTGGCTGCCGCAGCCGACCGGGAATCAAGGTTCCAGTTCGAGCGGCATGGCTATTTCGTGGCCGACCGCCTGGATCATCGGCCCGAGCAGCCGGTCTTCAATCGTTGCGTGACACTCAAGGACTCGCGCGGGCGCTAGATCAGGCCAGCGCGTCGTCGGAGACGAATGGGTTCGTCTTTCGCTCATCGCCAAACGTGGACATCGGGCCGTGCCCGGGCACGAAGGCCACGTCATCGCCCATGGGCCAAAGCCGCTGCGTGATCGCATCGATGAGCTGCTGGTGGTTACCCATCGGAAAATCCGTGCGTCCGATTGAGCCCTGAAACAGCACATCTCCCACGACCGCGAGCCGGGCTTCGGGCTGAAAGAACACCACATGCCCAGGCGTGTGACCTGGACAATGGGCGACCTCAAAGCTCAGATTGCCCACCTGTACCGTATCGCCCTGCGCAAGCCAGCGCGAGGGGACAAAGCCTTCACATTGGCCAAACCCATACTTGGCGCCTTGCGTGGCGAGCTGATCAATCCAGAACTTGTCGGCCTCATGCGGCCCTTCAATCGGCACCCCATGCCTGCGGGCGAATTCGGCAGCCATGCCGCAGTGATCGAGATGGCCATGGGTGACCAGAACTTTCTGCAAACTGACACCAGCCTGCTGAAGGGCTGAATCGATCTGATCGAGATCACCCCCGGGATCCACCACCGCGGCCAGTGCCGTGTCCTCGTCGATCAGGATGGAGCAGTTCTGCTGAAAGGGCGTCACCGGGACGATCATGAGTTTCATGGGAGGCTCGCGTGCGGGTGTCTACTGGCTGCGGGGTGTTGCCCAGGCATGCGACAGCAAAGCCTGCAGAGGCACCAGACGCAATGCGCCAACATGGGTGGCTTCAAGAATCACGGGCGGCGCAACGCCTGCTTCGTAGGCCTCAAGCCAGCGCGAAGCACACACACACCAGCGGTCACCCGGGCGCAGGCCCCTGAAGCGATACTCCGGCCGGGGTGTTGACAGGTCGTTCCCTTGCGCGATGCTGAACTCGAGAAAGGACTCGGTGACACGGGCGCACACGGTATGGCTGCCAAGATCCTGAGGACCCGTCTGGCAGCACCCATCGCGGTAAAACCCCGTGACCGGGTCAAACGAGCAGGCCGCAAGCGGGCCGCCCAGCACGTTGCGCGCTGCGGCGCGCGAGTCTTCATGGCTCATCGATCACCTGATCCAGGACCTGTCCCTTCGCATCCTCCAGACGGATGCGGATGGGCTGAAGATCGGCATCGTACCCCAGCCAAACCTGCACCGACGGATCGCGACCCGCCTGGATCAGGGGTCGTTTGAGATGCAAGGCCCGCCACGGGCGGTCGTTCACGATAAGGACCTCATCGCCCATGACTTCGAAGCGCTCGAGGCGTACCTCGCGCAGCGTGGCAACCGGGAGTTCAATCCTCGCGCCGGCAACGAACCGCTGCGGGTTCGCCCGCACGATCAAGCCCAGCTGAAACAGCACGCTCAGTCGGTCCTGGGTTCCTTCAGGCAATACAACCTCCGGTGCGTCCGTGGGCAACAACTGCATCGCTTCATGGTCAAAACGCACACTGCGTTGACGCCGACCCCCTCGGGTCTCGACATACTGCTCGGGCAATAAACCGGTCGGTCCGATCCGGCCCCGGCTCTCCTGGGTCAGGGTGCCGCTGTAGAACAGGGCAATCAGACCTTCGGCCTCACCCTTTGAGCGCAGTCGATAGTGCGGCGGCACAACCTCGACCTCAATCTGCAGGCGAGCCACAGGTTGCGCAATGGTGTAGTCGCCCAGATACACCCTCAGGCGTCTCAGGCTGCTCCCTGCAGCCAGTTCAGGCCCGGGCTCGGTCGATCCGGATCGAGAGGCAGTCGCTGGTATCGGATCGGAGGCAGGAATCGAATCGGCGTGAGGAATGGAGTCGGAGACAGGAGTCGAATCGGCGTGCGGAATGGAATCAGAGCCTGGTCTTGAAGGGGTTGGTGATGTCGAGCCTGGATCAGAGGCGACGCCTGTCGGCACTTCAGACGAATCCTGCAGTTCCTGTTGCTCGGTGGGCAGGGGCGGAGAAGCCGCAGCCTGCAACTCCTGCTGAGTCGCTGCACGACCGTCCTCGGGATCAACGCCCAGTGCTCCAGGCAACGGCTTGATTGCCGCAGGCGCAGCTTCGGGCGCAGGATTGTGTTCAGGACGTGAATTTCGTACCGCATGGGGCCCTGCAATCG
>JBKCEY010000395.1:0-12824 GCA_046304115.1 Burkholderiales bacterium
TGGGGGGCAGCATGTATGCCCAGTACCGCACCGTACGGGCCAATCAGTGTCTGTTGCTGGGCGAGGGGACGAGCGCTCGCGAGGCGGCTTCCTGCTTCGTGAATCCGTTGACTGCGCTTGGCATGACCGAGACCATGCGTCGCGAAGGCCATACCGCCCTGGTTCATACCGCGGCTGCATCCAATCTGGGCCAGATGCTCAATCGCATCTGTCTGGCCGATGGCATTGCACTCGTGTGTATCGTGCGAAGCGCCGAACAGGCTGCGCTCCTCAAGGGACAAGGGGCCCAGCATGTGGTCGACAGTAGCCAGGCCGATTTCAATGATCGTCTGACCGAGGCCCTGATGACCACCGGGGCCACCATTGCCTTCGATGCAATCGGAGGGGGCCGACTGGCCAGCACCATCCTGACCTGCATGGAAGCCGCACAAGCGCGCAAGGCCACCGAATACAGCCGCTACGGCACCACCGTGCACAAGCAGGTCTACATCTACGGTGGCCTGGATATCGGTCCGACCGAGATCAACCGCAACATGGGCATGTACTGGAGCGTCGGGGGCTGGCTGCTCACGCCCTTCCTGCAAAAGATCGGTTCACAGGCTGCCAGGGCCTTGCGCGAGCGGGTGGCCCGTGAGATCCGGAGCACCTTCGCGAGCAGCTATTCGCGTGAGTTGTCACTCTCGCAGGTGCTGCAGGCTGAAGAGATCAGCGCCTACGCCCGCAAGGGCACGGGCGCCAAGGTGCTGATCAATCCAAGCCTGCCGCTCTGAGTGGCTCCGAGCCTGCCGTCCTTCGGGTGGGCAGGCTCGTCCTCTGAAGGGCAGCCTCGCCCTCTGGAGTGCATCCCCGCCCTCTGAAAGGCAGCCCCTGAGGATTCAGGGGAGCCCAACCCTGTTCGCCTGCATGACAGGCGGCCCCCGGTTCAGGCCGCCTGCAGATGCGCCGGATGATGCAGGGCCGACTCCAGCCCTGCACCCATCAGATCGATGAAGTTGTCGGCATAAAAGCGCCGGATGCCCTCGCGCGAGGCGCCCGCCAGCGATTCATCAAAGCGCTTGAGCGGATTGCGCCCGCCTTCGACATGCGGATAGTCGGAGGAAAACAGGCATATCCCTTCGCCCGCCTGATTGATGATCCAGCCGGCATCCTCATGGGGATAGGGTGTCACGCGCACCTGGCGCTGCACGATCTCGGAGGGTTTGGCGGACAGTCGCTGAAGGCGCGTTTCGTTCTTCACAAAGGCATGGGCTGCGGAGTCCATCGAGCGCATCCAGCCCGGTAGCCAGGCTGCGCCGAGCTCGATGGCACCCCACTTCAGGCGCGCAAAGCGATCGAAAATGCCATCGAAGATCAGCGTGGCCATGGCCTGCATGGCCGCATTCGGGATGGGCATGTAGCTCACCGAGGTGAAGTTGTCATCGCCCCCATGAAAGTCCGGCACCGGCGGCAGACCGTTGATCTTCCAGACCGGGTCGAGCTTTTCTTCGCCCCCCACATGGAACACGATCGGAATGCCGGCTTCCTGGGCCAGCGCCCAGACCGGAAAGAGTCCGATATGACTGATGGAATGCTTCTGCGGGCGTTGGCTTGGCACCATGAGGGCCTTGGCACCCAGGCGGATCGCTTCGCGGGCACAGGCTTCGGCCTTTGCAAAGTCCTCAAGCGGAATGTAGGCGGTGGCCAGCAGCCGCCGGTCGACCGAGCAGAAGTCGGTCATCATGCGGTTGTGCGCATCGGCTGCGCCGTAGGCCAGCTCCAGGTCATCGCCCTGGTCAAAGCCGAAGTTGCCCAGGCAAAAGGTGGTGAAGACCAACTGACTCGCAAAGCCGAGCAGATCCAGTGCTTGCGGGCGATCCTGCGGTCTGAACGACCCATGGGCCTCATAGTTCTTGCGCAGCAGGATGTTGGCCTCGACGCCAGCCTTGAAGGTCGGTTCTTCATGGGCGGCATGCGAGCGACCGGGGCGATCGCCGCGATCTGCGCGCAGACGGTAGCCGTCGGAGGCCAGATAGCGCTCGAGCAGGCGTTTTTCGAAGAAGGGATTCAGGCAGTCAGACAGCTCCATGAGGTGGCTGTCGGCATCGTGGATCAGGCGTCCGTTCACGTAGGCCATGGGGATTCTCCTTGAAGTGATGCGCTGCGGGTTCGGTGAGGGCGCGCTCGTTCTGAAGGGCGTGGCTGCCCGATGATCAATGGGATTGGGGCGGCTCAGCCTGCGCAGCGCCCGAGGCGATGAGGGTTTCGATCTCCTCGTCACTGTAGCCGGCTTGCGCGAGCACGTCGCGCGTGTGTTGACCCTTGCGCGGCGCATGAAGCATCTGAGCCCGGGGGGCTTCGCTGCTGCGGGCGGCCGGGCGCATCTGCCAATGGGCGCCCTCACTCGGATGTTGCACCCGCTGAAAATACTGTGTCGCTTGCAGATGCGGATCCTGCATCAGGGTTTCGGGCGAGTTGAGCTGCATGCAGGGAATGTCGGCGTCTTTCAGGCGCTGCATCCAGCTCGCCGTGGTGTCGGTCGCAAAGAATCGCGCGTTGTCGGCGCAAAGCTCCGACATGTACTGGGTGCGTGCACTGATGTTTTTCACGCGCTCGTCGCTCGCGTGCTGGTCTGCACGCCCGGTCATCTCGTAAAAGCGCTTCCAGTGCGCATCGGTGTAGAGCAGGGCGCACACATAGCCATCCTGAGTGGCATACGGACGGCGATCGGGTGCGAGCAGGCGGCTGTAGCCGTAGGGGCCCAGTGGCGGGTCGAAGGTGGCGCCGGCCATGTGTTCGCCCATCACGAAGGGAAGGATGGTCTCGAACATGGGGATCTCGAGCGACTGTCCTCGCCCGGTACGCTCGCGCTGATAGAGCGCCGCGGTGATGGCATTGACGGCGGAAGCACCGACCGCGCGATCGACGAACACCAGCGGCGCATAGCGGGGCGTGCCGTCGGTGATGCGTGCGAGAAGGGAGGGTACGCCCGCTGCGCCCTGGATCAGGTCGTCATAGGCGGGCCAGTCGGCATAGGGGCCTTCCTGGTCGTAGCCGAAGACGCCGGCATGAATCAGTCGGGGATTGATCGATGCGAGATCGTCCCAGCCCAGGCGCAGCCGTTTCATGGCGGCCGGCCGGATGTTGTAGACGAGGACATCAGCCGTCCTGACCAGCCGCAGCAGGGCCTCGCGTCCGGCCTCACTCTTGAGGTCGAGCACGATGCCGCGCTTGTTGCGGTTGGTCTTGATGAAGCCCGGGCCCATGCCGGGGTTGCGCATGGGGCCAATGCCGCGTGAGGTGTCACCCGTGGGCGACTCCACCTTGATCACATCGGCGCCCATGTCACCCAGCAGTTGCGTGGCAAATGGGCCCATCAGGACGGCGGTGAGGTCGAGTACCCGCACACCAGCCAGCGGGCCGCCGCCCGCCGATGGGTCATCGCCCCAGTTCATGCCTTGCCACCGCGCTGCTGTCGCAGTGCTGCCCACTGCTCTTCAGTCCAGTCGATCAGATCCTCTGCACCCGAGCTGCGCAGTACCGCACCGCCATCGATGGTGATCATCTCGCCATTGATGTAGCTGGCATGGTCCGACACCAGATAGCTGGCCAGATTGGTGAGCTCGATATGTTCGCCCACCCGACCCATGGGATTGCGCAGGTTGTCCTTGTCGCGACCGGCCGGGCGCAACTGGCCCCAGGCCCCTGGCGTGGGGAACGGACCGGGTGCAATGCCGACCATGCGGATCCCCTTGGGGCCCCACTCGACCGCAAGGCTGCGGATCATGGCCAGATGTGCGGACTTGGCCATCGCCGAGGGCACGGTGAAGGCGCGGCCTGTGATCGTCGAGGTCGACAGAATGCCCAGTGCCATGCCACGTCGGCCATTCGCAATCCAGCGCTTGCCACACTCCAGCGTGCAGTAGAGCGTGCCGTGCAGGGTCGAGGCCAGGATGGCGTCGGCCGCGCGGGCCGACAGGTGCTCGGTCTGCGCGATGAAGTTGGCGGCGGCGTTGTTGACCAGGATATCGAGCGGCCCCTGAGCCCAGGCCTGTTCGATCATGTCTTCTACGGCTGCGGGGTCGCGCACATCACAGCGCAGCACCTGAACCGAAGCGCCCGTGGCCTCACGGATCTCGTTTGCGGTCTTTTCGAGTACGTCGGGGCGCCGGCTCGTGAGTACGAGTCCGGCTCCCAGTTCGGCAAAGCGCCGAGCCATGGCTGCACCCAGTCCGGTGCCACCACCGGTCACAAGGATGCGCTTGCCTGCAAGGAGATCGGTCTGAAACATACGGGTCTGATGAGGTCGGTGGGTTGTTTCGGCTGGGGTGGATGAAATCGTGCTGCAGTCGGCCTGGATAGCGGTCGGATTATTGCGGTTGTACGCCCGCCTGCTCGGCCACTCGCTTGAAGCGTTCGTATTCCGAGCGCTGGAAATCGCGCATGGCATCCAGGCTCAGCATGAGCGGCACGGTTGCGTTGTTGGTCTGGTAGGTTTTTCCCTCAGGTGAGTTCAGGGCAAACCGGATGCCCTCGGCGAGCTTGGCCGTGATGTCGTCGGGCGTCTCGCTGCGGACAAAAAAGGCCGCAAAGGTATAGGTCTCGAATCCGGCAAAGCCCAGCTCCAGCATGGTGGGCACCTCGGGGAACCGCGGATCGCGCTTGTCTCCGGTGATGGCGAGCACCCGGAGTCGACCATCCTTCACGAGCGCTGCCGTGCCGCTCAGGTCATTCACGCCAAGATCCAACTGTCCGCCCGCCACATCGGTCTGCGATTGCACGCCGCCCTTGTAATTGACGTAGTTGATCGGAACCCCTGCGACCAGTCCGAGCCAGCGGGCCACCAGCATGTAGCCTTCGGAGTAGCTGCCCGCATTGAGGGTCTTGCGATCACGCCGGGCCGCTTCGAGCAGATCGCGCAGGGAGCGGATGGGCGAATCGCCCTTCACGATGAACGCCGCCGTTCCGACAAGCATGCCGTGCACGGGCCGGAAATCCTTGAATGGATCATAGGGCAGTGATTTGCTGAGTACCGGATTGACGGCCATCGGCGAGTTGGTGCCGATGAACACCGTGTGCCCATCCGCAGGCGCTGACTTGACGGCCAGTGCCGCGACGGCTCCACTCGCCCCGGGCCGGTTCTCGACCTGCACCGCCTGGCCCCAGAGTCGGGCGATGACTTCGCCATAGGCACGGGCGCCGCTGTCGGCACCACTGCCCGCCGCAAACGGCACCACGAAGCGGATCGGTCGGGCTGGAAATGACGCAGCACTCTGGCTCAGGGCGGGCGCAGGCGCGAGAAGGGCTGTCGCTGGCCAAGCCAGAGCGGCACTTCGAACGATCAGTTTTCGGCGGGCATTCATGAAGGCATTCTCCGTTCAGCAAGCGGATCGATGGTGGCGGCGGCAGTGGGTTACTTGGGCTGGATGCCCGCCATCTCGGCAACCTTCTTGAAGCGCTCGTAGTCACGTCGCTGAAAGTCACCGAGCTCCTTGGTGTGCATCAGCATGGGTTCCCCCGAATTGGCCGCCTGATAGGCCTTGCCTTCGGGGGAGTTCATGGCGGCACGCACGGCATCAGCGAGTTTGTTGGTGATGTCGTCGGGGGTCTCGGATCGCACGAAAAGAGACGCGAACACATAGGTCTCAAAACCGTCGAAACCCTGCTCGATCATGGTCCTGAGATCCGGGTACTTGGGATCGCGCTTGGCACTGGTGATGGCCAGGGGCTTGATCTTGCCGGACTTCCACAAGGGCACGATGCCGCTTGAATCATTGACGGCCAGATCGAGTTGGCCTGCGGCCACGTCGGTCTGAGCCTGCACGCCACCCTTGTAGGTGATGTGATTGATCTTCACGCCTGCTGCGGCACCCAGCCAGGTTGCAACCAGCATATAGCCGTCGGAGTAGTTTCCGACGTTGAGGGTGCGTCCCTCCTTGCGTGCGGCCGCCATGAAGTCGGCAATGCTGTTGTGGGGTGAATCGGCCTTCACGACAAAGGTGGCTCCCCCGTACGACAAGCCATGGACCGGGCGGAAGTCCTTGAAGGCATCGTAGGGCAGGCTCTTGGACAGAACCGGCATCACGCACATGGGCGAGGTGCTGCCCAGAAGAATGGTGTGGCCATCGGGGGGTGCCTGCTTGACGATCTGAATGGCCACCACGCCACTGCCGCCCGGACGATTTTCGACCAGCACTGGCTGGCCGAGCAGGCGCGACATCACTTCGCCATAGGCGCGCGAGGCACTGTCGGAGCCGCTGCCCGCATTGAAAGGCACGATGATCCGGATGGGCTTGGACGGAAAGCTTGAGGCCTGCGCGCTCGCGAGGCGGGGCAGAGCAGTTGGCACCAGGGCGGCGCTGGCGGCAGTGATCATGCGACGGCGTTGAATGGCTTTCGACACGGAAGTCTCCTTGGGGCAGGTGGTGTTCACAGGTGTTTTGAAGGGATCAGGTGACATCAGGGATCAAGTGACAGCAGGGATCAGGTGACAGCAGGGATCAGGTGACAGCAGGGATCAGGTCAGGGCAGGTGACAGACATCGGCAAGGGTCAGGCGCAATGAACCCGGCCTTGCTCTTGCAGGGCTGAAATGTCCTGGTCGGTGAGTCCGGCCTCGCGAAGTACTTCACGGGTGTGCTCGCCCACGCGGGGTGCCTGGCGAACGACATCGGCCGGTGAAGCAGAAAAGAGCGTGGGCGGTCGCACGCTGCGGATCAGGCCCTCGGAGGGGTGGTCCACGAGCTGAAACAGATCAACCGATTGCAGGTGGGGATGGTCGGGCAGCTCCTGCAGTGACCACAGTCGGGTGGCCGGGATATCCAGGCGCTCGCACATCGCCAGGGCCTCATCAGTCGTGAGGGTTCGGGTGACCTGGTGCATGGCCGCGTAGAGCTCCTTCACGCGGGCGTTGCGGGCATGCCTGTCCTGCAGGTCAAACTGGCTGGCCAGATCCTCGCGGCCTGCTGCCTGGAAGAAATCGACCCAGTGTTCGCTGCTGTAGGGCAGCAGGGCGATATACCCGTCTTTGGTCGGCGCGGGTTTGCGCCCTCCTGCGAGCAGACGGGCATAGCCTGCGGGTGCATCAGGCGCATCCTGACCTGCAAAGGTCAGACCGCCCAGATGTTCGGCCATGTTGAAGGCCACCATGGTTTCCAGCATCGGAACCTCGACCGACTGACCCTGCCCCGTGCGTTCGCGATGCAGCAGGGCGGCCAGGACCGCATTGCACAGTGCCATGCCACAGGTCTTGTCGGCCAGCAGTGTGGGCGCATAGTCCGGCACGCCGCTTTCGTGACCCAGCAGATCGGCCAGGCCACTGGAGGCCTGGATCACATCGTCAAAGGCAGGCCGCCCCGCATGGGCACCGGATTCCCCGAAGCCCGTGGCCACGCAGTAAACGATGTCGGGCTTGATGCGCCTGACTGCCTCATAGCCCAGACCCAGCCGTTCGATGGCCGGCACCCTCATGTTGTGGACCACGGCATCGATCGTGGGCAGCAGACGCATGATGGCGTCCAGTCCTTCGGGCGTCTTGAGATCGACAGCCAGCGATCGCTTGTTGCGGTTGATGGCCAGAAAGATGGAGCTCATGCCACGGGTTTTGGACACGCCATTGGCTCGCATCTGGTCACCCGTGGTGGGCTCGACCTTGATGATGTCGGCCCCATAGTCACCCAGGACCTGCGTGGCGAGCGGGCCGAGCACCACGGCAGTCAGATCAAGGATTCGGTATCCCGCAAGCGGACCGGTACGCGTCAAGACAGTCTCCATCCGGGCATGGGGTGGGCTCTGTGGGATGGGATCCCCGGCTTCCTCCATGATTGAACGCAGGATACCGCGAGTCGGGCAGCCGTGGTCCAGTCGTACCTGATTTGCTTCGGGCCCGCGTTTCAAACCAGAATCCGGGTCTTGAGTGACCAATCACAGACGATTCAGAAAATACCCGGAGGAGGGTTGCCCCATGAGCATGACCGAACTGCCTTCAAGCAGCGAATTCGTTGGCGTGAGCCTTCGCGATGACCATGTCGGCATCGTCGAGATGCGTCGCCCTCCGCACAACTTCTTCGATATGGGGATGTTGGTAGGTCTGGCCGATGCCTTCGAGCAACTCGAGAAAAACGACCAGTGCCGCAGCATCGTGCTCTGCGCCTCGGGAACGTCCTTTTGCGCGGGTGCTGATTTTTCGGGCAAGCGAGATCCGATCCGAAGCCCACGCACGGTCAACCCCATCTATGCCGAGGCGATTCGCCTGTTTGCCTGCACCAAACCCTCGGTCGGCGCGGTTCAGGGCCCGGCGATCGGCGGGGGCATGGGCCTGTCCCTGGTGACTGATTTTCGGGTGACCTGCCCGGAGGCCCGTTTTTCGGCCAACTTCAATCGGCTGGGCTTTCATCCGGGATTCGGACTGACGGCTACCTTGCCGCGTCTGGTGGGCGTGCAGAAGGCTGCGCTCATGTTCTATACCGGCCGACGTATCAATGGCGAAGAAGCGGCCGAGATGGGACTGGCCGAAGTGCTCACGACTCGCGAAAAGGTGCGTGACGAGGCGATTGCGCTGGCTCGCGAGATGGCCATCTCGGCCCCGTTGGCGGTGGTCTCCACCCGGGCCACCGTGCGCGCGGGACTGGTGGAGCAGGTGCGCAGTGCCGTGGCGCGCGAGAGCCATGAGCAGACCCTGCACTACATGACCGACGACTTCAAGGAAGGCGTGGCGGCCATGGCTGCACGTCGCGAGCCCCAGTTCCAGGGGCGCTGAACGAACGGATCTCGAACTCTTACTCCTCCTCTCTCAGCTCAACCGGAGCCCCCATGTTCTATGACACCGCCAAGGATGACCACGGCCTGAAGTTCAATCCCTTCAAGGCTTTGGTTGTGCCTCGTCCGATCGGCTGGATCGGTTCGGTCAGCAAGGCCGGCGTACGAAATCTCGCCCCGTACAGTTTTTTCAATGCGGTGAGTGACACGCCGCCCATGGTTTTTTTCTCGTCGGCCGGAAACAAGGATTCCCTGGCCAACATTCTCGAGACGGGCGAGTTCACCTGTTCGATGTCGAGCAAGGCCCTGACCGATGCGATGAACCTGTCCTCGGCGGCCCTTGCGCCGCAGGTTGACGAGTTTGCAGTGGCGGGTCTCACGGCAGCGCCGTCGCGGCTGATCAAGGCGCCCTGGGTGGCCGAGGCTCCCTCGGCCTTCGAGTGCCGCCTCTGGAAGACCATCGACATGCCGGCCAACAAGCACGGCACCTGCTACACCGTGGTGATCGGTGAGGTGGTGGGAGTGCACATCAACGATGCCTTCATCAAGGACGGCATGGTCGATACCGCGGGCATGGAGCCCCTGGCCCGCATGGGCTACATGGATTACTCGGTGGTGACCCGTGAAAGCACCTTCACGCTGAATCGCCCCACGACCGACAAGGAGCGTCTGACCGCCCAGGTCCAGTCCGGGCCCTGGGACGGCGTTTACCGCTGAAGGCCCTGCCATGTCGACCATCGGTGCGAACAGGGCGGATCTGGTCACGACGCAGTGGCTCCAGGATCATCTGGGCGCTCCGGGTCTGAAGGTGCTCGACTGCACCACCTTCATGACGCCGCAGCCGGTGGGCCCTTCCCGGATCGAGAGCGGCCGTGCGCGGTGGGCGCAGGCGCGCATCCCCGGGGCACAGCATGTCTGCATGGTCGAGGATCTTTCGGATCCTGCCGGGCGATTTCCTTACACCTTGCCCCAGGCTGCAGATCTGCGGCGTCGTCTGGGCGAGCGAGGGATACATTCGGGCCAGCACCTGGTGCTCTACGGTTCATCCCATCCCATGGTCGTGACACGGGCCTGGTGGGTGTTCACGGCGCTCGGATGGCCTCGCGTGAGCGTGCTGGATGGAGGCTGGGCCACCTGGCTTGCTGAAGGTCGTCCTGTCGATCAGGGTCCTCCCCAGGATGGCCCTGCGGAGCTTGATCAGGATCGCCCCGGACATTCGCCTTCGGCCTTGAGGGCGATCGATGCCGGGCCGGGCGGGGCTTCAGGCCATGGTTCCGTGGGCCATGAACCGCAGCCTGCCTGCCCCGATCGCCTGGCCGATGCGCAGGCCGTTGCTCAAGCGGTCGATACCGGCTCGGCATGGCTCGTCAATGCATTGTCTGTGGAGCAGTTCCTGGGAACCGGTGGTGCGCACTACGGCCGCCCGGGCCGGATCCCCGGCAGCATCAGCCTGCCTGCGCGCGATCTGGTCGAGGTCGATCCCGCGTGCTGGCTTGATCCTGAATCGGTTCGCGAGCGTGCCCGTCAGGCCGGACTGGTCAACGATGGCCGGCCGGTCATCGTGTACTGCGGCGGGGGCATTGCTGCCACGGCAACCGCGTTTGCATTGGAGCGCGCCGGTTGGGCTGATGTGCGGGTGTACGACAATTCCTTGCTGGAGTGGTCTGCAGATCCTGCGCGCCCCATGACCACGGGCTGATCCCTCCAGACGCTGCGGCGCGCCAACATCGGGCACGCACTGTTCAAGCACCGCTCAAAATCCGGTTCTGATCCGATTCATAACCGGAGCAGGGGCCGTTTCAGAGAGAGGGCACAACCGTGCTGGCCCCGCGCGCCAGGCGCTCACGCAGCACGTCGATCCGGAAGGGCTTGCTCAGGAAGTCGTCCATGCCCGCCTGAATGCATCGGTCGCGATCGGTCTCAAAGGCATTCGCAGTGAGTGCGATGATCCAGGGCTGTCGGGCCAGACTCAGGCTGCGGATCTCCCGGGTGGCATCGATGCCGTCGAGTACAGGCATCTGCATGTCCATCAGGACGATGTCATAACGCCCTGCCGCCACACGATCAACGGCCTGCCGGCCGTCTTCGGCCAGGTCAGCCTCGATGCCAAGCCGGGCCAACAGGCTGAGCGCGATCTTCTGATTGACCGGGTTGTCTTCGACCACCAGTACCGAGAGCAGGGGCAAGGTTTGCGGCGGAGCCACTGCCGGATTTGCGCCCGTGCTGACTGGCGCCTGGGCTAGACCCATGTCGATCTCGAAGGCAAAGGTCGAACCCAGACCGGGCTGGCTGCGTACCGTGATTTCTCCGTTCATCGCCTGGCACAGACGACTGCAGATGGCCAGACCCAGGCCGGTGCCCCCATAGCGTCGGGTGGTTGACACATCAACCTGCGAGAAGGCCTGGAACAGCCGCCCCACGCGGTCTGGAGGAATTCCGATCCCAGAATCCGTGACGGAGCACAGCAGTCGCAGACGGTCTTCGCCACGAGGCCGGGTCTTGATCTCCACCCGGATCGCGCCATGCTCGGTGAACTTGGTGGCATTGGACACCAGGTTGGACAGAATCTGTCTCAGGCGGGTGCTGTCGGCCTTGACCCAGCGTTGCAGGGGTTCATCAAAGCGCACCTGCAGTTGCAGACCCTTGCCTTCAATCACGGGTCGATAGAGCGCCAGCGTGGTGTCGACCTCGCTGCGCAGGTCAAAGTCACGAGATTCCAGTTCGAGCTTGCCGGCCTCGATCTTGGAGAAGTCCAGGATCTCGTCGATCAGCACGAGCAGAGCATCGCCACTGTTGCGGATCGTCAGGAGGTCGCGGGTCTGCTCATCACTGAGCGGCGAATGCTCTAGCAACTGAACGGTACCCAGGATCCCGTTCATGGGGGTTCGAATCTCGTGGCTCATGACGGCCAGGAACTCGCTCTTGGCCAGATTGGCCTGATCGGCGGACTCCTTGGCGGCCTTGTAGTTACGCAGGATGTCTTCGCGATCCTCAATCAGTCGGGTGATCAGATTGGACACGGCAACCAGGTCCTGAGCGACCTTGTCGTCATTGCCTGAGTCTGAGGACTGCGGCAGCACGCCAGACGAACCGGATGAGGCCAGATCCAGCCCCGGGCCGTGCCCGATCTGCATCTTGGCTGCGGTTTCGCGCAGCAGCGTCATTGCATCTGCACGATTGCGGTTGGCGCGCTGCAGGTTCTCGGACATCTGGTTGAAGCTGTCGACCAGGACCCGCAACTCACCGGAGGCATTGACCTTCACCCGCGTCGCGAGATCGCCTTCGGCCAGACGGGACGCTGCACCAGCGAGTTCGATGATCGGGCGCGAGAAGTTACGTGCCACAAAGAAGGCGATCACGGCGACGGCAAGCGCCGACAGTCCCATGACCGCGATGAAGAACATCAGTGCAGGCTGAAAGTCCTTGAAGAGCAGATCATCCGGCACGGCATAGGCCAGACGCACCAGAGGGTCGTTACCCATCACAATCAGGTCGCGGGTTGCGACCATGCCATCGGAACGATCCCGGAATGCGGTTTCTCTCAGGGTTTCGTCATTCGGGAAATCGGTTCCCGACAGGGTCATCAGCGCCCGGCCAGGTCGCAGCAGGATTTTGCCTGCGGGCGAAAACAGCCAGATCGGCTGCTCATCAAAGACCTGAACCGCCTTGAGCCGGTCAGCAAAACCTTCAAGGGTGACCCGGATGATCACCACGCCACTGAATGCGCCGTTGTCGTAGTCGAGTGAAGGCAGGCCCGCGAGAAACGACAATCGACCGCGCTCATCCTGGAAGGGGCCCTCGACCGAGATCTCCCGGGGCGGCATGAACCATTCCATGTTACCCGATGAGAGCAGGGATGGCGTGGTCTTGATCCGTGCAAACAGGCGCTGGAAATGCTGCCGGGTGGGCGAGGTTTCGGTACCGGAGTCTGTACCGAAGGTACCCAGTTCGACGCGGCGGCCATCTTCCACACTGGAGATCGTCTGGCCGTCGGCATCGGCGTAATAGATGCCAGAGTAAGACTCGAAATCGGCCTGAAGCTTCAGGAATTGCGTCTCCAGGCTCTTGGCATTGACGATGCGCTCATCCTGC
>JBKCEY010000396.1:0-2511 GCA_046304115.1 Burkholderiales bacterium
AAGACAACAGAATCGAGCGTTTCACGACGCATTCCTCCCGGGCAACCTGGGGCATCCAGGCGAGATCGCAACCATCCGGGTTGCGGTTTCGGACGACCACGAGGGTCATACCCGAAAGAGGGCAGGATCCATGCCTGGTGCCCGGCGAAGCTGCGGGCGCCGGATCGGTCAGCCCTTGAGGTTCAGGCGCGCGACCACCTGGCCTTCCTTCTCGAAGGCCTCCCTGGCAAAGGCGGCATAGTCCTCGCTGTTGAGGTAGTAAAGCTCCTGGCCCACCCGGCCCAGCGCAGCAAGAAACGCGGTGTCGTCCATGGCCTTGCGCAACTGGTCGTGCAGAAAACGCACAATCGCTGGATCCATACCGCGTGGCCCTGCGATACCCCAAGGTGAATTGGCCACCAGGCCATAGAGTTCCTTCAGGGTGGGAACGTCCGGAATGCGTGGGTTGCGCTGATCGCTCCAGATGTTCATGACCCGGATCTGGCCGGCGTCGAGCGCAGTCCATTGCGGGCTACTGGCCAGGCAATCCACCTGCCCCCCTCTGAGTGCCGTGAAGGCATCCGCACTGCCTTTGAAGGGCACGTGAATCCACTGCAGGCCTTCTCGTTGCCCGATCTCTTCCATGGTCAGATGCAGGCTCGTGCCGATGCCGGGCGTTGCATAGCTCACCTTGCCGGGATTCGTCCGTACATGTGCGATCAATTCCTTCCAAGTTCGCCAGGGAGCATCCGATCGCACGGTCACGCCGAACTGATATCCAGAGACGCAGATGATCCAGGACAGATCAGTCAGGGGATTGAAGGTGGTCTTGATCATGTGCGGCAGCCGAAACACCCCAAGCGGCGTTTGCGACAGCGTGTAGCCATCCGGCTTCGCTGAAGCCGCCATCATCTGCGCACCTAGCGCCCCCCCCGCTCCAGGTTTGTTCTCGATCAAGACACGCTTGCCCTGCAGTGTTCTCACAAGCGCTTCGGCCAAAGCCCTCAGGGCGATATCGGTAGGCCCTCCCGCAGTCCAGGGGCAGTACAGGGTAATCGGCCGCTCGGGAAAGCCCGCGGTCTGAGACTGAGACCTTGCGGCATCAGCCATCAGGGCGCCGATCAGCAATCCAAGCCAACGCCGTCGCTCGCCATCAGGCAAGGACGCATCTGAAGCCGGGCGAATCGCAAAAGCTCGCATGCAGGTATCTCCTCGGTTCATCATCTCGATTGCTCTGGTGATTCCGTTTTATACCTGATCTGTTGGCGGGTCATGCACGGATGAGTATCCAATCCGTCTCACAAACAGCCCTGGCGGAGCACCGCGTGCAGATCCTCAAACTGACGCCTACCATCGGAGCGGAGATACTTGATGTGGATTTGAGTGCTCCGCTGAGCGAGCCGGATTTCGAACAGATCAGGCGCGCTTTGCTTGAGCATCAGGTGATTTTCTTTCGGGATCAGCGTCTCAGCATCGACGAACACAAGGCCTTCGGTCGGCGATTTGGGCCTTTGCACATTCACCCCAATGCACCGAAGGCCCTGCCCGAGCATCCGGAAGTCCTCGTCATCAAGGCCGATGAACACTCCAAACGCGTCGCGGGCGAGGTGTGGCACTCGGATGTTTCCTGCGATGCGGAGCCTCCGATGGGCTCGATTCTCTACCTCACTCAAATCCCCGAAAACGGAGGGGGCGACACGAGCTTCGTCAACATGGTCGCTGCCTACGAAGCGCTTTCACCAGCCCTGCAGACTTTCCTCACGGGGCTTACCGCGATTCATTCCAGCGAAAAATCAGCGAACCATCGCTACCGCGACAAGACCGCGGATATGACCTTCCCCGAGAACGAACATCCAGTCGTCCGAACCCACCCCGAAACAGGGCGTCGGGCCTTGTATGTCAATCGGGGGTTCACGACCCGCATCCCCCAGCTCACGGCCGATGAAAGCAAAGCCCTGCTTGATCTGCTCTTTGAGCATTCCGAACAGACGCGCTTCCAGTGCCGCTTCAAATGGCGCCCCAATTCCATTGCATTCTGGGACAACAGGGCGACCATGCATCAGGCGATGTGGGACTACTACCCTCAGAAACGCTACGGGCATCGGATCACCATTCAAGGCGATCGTCCTTTCCTGCGACTGTGATCCCGTCCTTCATTGCGCCCCCTGACCGACCCCACACGAGAGAAAGCACACCATGAGTGATATTGGCTATACCGCAGTACTCCCTGAAGGCTGGGCTAGGCCTCGAGGCTTCTCGCACGCGGTCGTGGCACGCGGCACAACCCAGATCCGGATTGCGGGCCAGATCGGCGTGGTGCGCGCTGCGACGGGCGACCCTTGCGACCTCGATATGGGGGCGCAATGGGCCAAGGCGCTTGAAAAACTGGTTACGGTGCTTCAAGCGGCTGGCGGTCAGCCTCAGCATCTCATCATGCTGCGGGCCTACGTCACTGACATCGATGAGTTCAACCGCGCAGGCGCAGCCGTGGGCAAGGCCTGGAGCGAGACCCTGGGCAAGCACTTCCCGGCC
>JBKCEY010000397.1:0-13859 GCA_046304115.1 Burkholderiales bacterium
GTTGCAGTCGCTGCGCCCGCGGTCACCTCTGCGCCTGCATCGCAGCCCCCGGGGCCTGTGACGACGATCAGACCGCCGCAGCCGCCGGGGGGGGCGGTGGCTTTGCCCGGGCCGGTCGGTTCGAGGGCAACGCTTGAAGACATCTTTCATCAGCGTGATCCCCGAATTCGCGTCGAAGTTCAGGCGCCGCGGCAGTTGAAAATCGGTCAGGATCCGATGTCGTTTACGGTGAAATCCAGCGTTGATGGTCACCTGTATGTCGTGCTGCTGGGCAGCGATGAAAAGAGCTTCTATCTGCTGTATCCGAATACCTTGGCCAAAGATAATCGCGTCAGAGCCAATCAGCCGCTGACCCTTCCGGGCGGCACAGGCTGGCAGATTACGGCGGCCGGGCCCCCGGGCGTTGATCGGCTGCTGTTTGTTGTGAGTTCCGCGCCGAGGGATGCAGCCATTTTTGTGCCTGAGTCGCCCGCCAAGGGAGAAGTCTTTACCTACTCGGTGGCCGATGGGGTATCGCGGCAGAGACTGCTGGATTTCTTCATGGGGCGCGGACTCAAGTCCGGAAGCGGAGCGCTCGGAGCCAATCTGATCGAAATCAAGGAGGTTCAGTGAATCTTGCCCTGATTGTGCTGTGCCTGATGGTGTCCTGGCCCGTGTCTGCCAATGCTCAGGCGGGGTCGGGTGCGTTGCGCGAACCGGTGAGCGATGCCTCGGTTGATGACTTTGTGCGAGCGCTCAAACCGGAGGTCCGTACTCGAAGCATGGGCCGCAACCTCAAGGTCGAGCCGTCCCGAATCGATGTGACGGTCAACTTCGATTTTGATTCGGCCCGATTGAGACCTGAAAGTACGCCCCAGCTTGAACGACTGGCCACTGCGATGCGGACCGACGCCCTCATGACGCTGCGCTTTCGAATCGAGGGTCACACCGACGCCAAGGGCGGTGCGCGCTACAACGAAGTGCTCTCGGCAAAAAGGGCCCAGGCGGTGGTCGATTTTCTGGTGGGCCAGGGCGTAGGTGCGCAGCGATTGAGTCCGGTCGGCATGGGGTTTTCTGAACTTCTCGATCCTGGCGACCCGATTGCAGCGCGTAATCGTCGTGTCCGGGTCCAGACGCTGGACTGAGCGGGGCGGCCTGCGTGGCTGCAAGACGACTGCCTTGATCCGTGCGCGGTTCAAGGGGTTAAACTAGCGCTCTTCTCTGTACTGGATACATTGCCATGTCCACCGCTCAATTCTCTCTTGCCGGCCGTCTTGACGGATCCAACGCACCGGCTACCGAGAAAGATCTCCTCGCGCTGCTCGAGACCCATAGCGCCGTGGATGTCAATCTGGCCGGCCTCGATTACGTGAGCAGCGCGGGCTTGCGGGTTTTCCTCGCAACGGCCAAGGCGGCCAAGGGCAAGGGCGGTAAGGTTGTTCTTGTTTCGCCCAAGCCCGCGGTCCTTGAGGTGCTCCAGATCAGCGGTTTTGATCGCATTCTTGAGATCCGTTCCTGAGATTCGTCATTAACCGTTCGGAGTCCACCATGAGCACCAACAGCAATCGCCTGACACTGGCCGAAGAGCTCATGCTCATCGCTTTGGACGATGACAGTGGCTCGCCAATCAGTCTGCCACCCATGGCGCTCGAGCTGGGTCTTGCCGCCGCGCTGGTGGGGGAGCTGACCCTGGAGGGCCGTCTGGATACCGATTCGGACAAACTCTTTGTCACCTCCGGTTCTGCCGTGGGCGACGCCCTGCTTGACGAAATGCTGGCGGATGTCGTCGCCGAATCGCGCCAGCTTCCTACCGATACCTGGTTGCGCCGGATTGCCGAGGCAGGGCCTGTGCTGCGCGATCGCATTGCGCAGCGGCTGGTGCAAAGGGGTGTGCTCAAGCAGACCGAAAAGCGGCTGCTGTGGGTCTTCAAGACGCGTGTGTATCCGCCCACCAGTGGAATCGAAGAAAGCGAGGTCAAGAGTCGCATCATGACCTTGCTCAACAACGATGACATTCCTTCGGCCCGCGATGCGCTTCTGGTGGGCGTGCTGCGTGCGACCGGAATGTTCGATGTTCTGCTGAGCGGACCTGAGCATGAGCGCCTGCGCGCACGCATTGACCAGGTTGCAGACCTCGAAGAGATCGGGCGGTCGCTCAATCACACGGTGGCGGTGCTTCAGATGGCCCTGGCTGCGGCCTACGTGGGGCCCATGTAAATCCCGGCTTGCAGCAGATGTTCTCCAGGTAGGCAGCGGCTCGGTCCGCGTCTACACTGAGGGACGTGACCGTTCGTTACCGACGCCGGTCACTTCATCCCATCAGGAGACCTTCATGCACATTCCGAGGATTCTGGCCGCGACGGCCGTTTCAGCTCTGCTCGCTTCAGCGATGTCGGTTGCCGCCCAGCCGGCAGTTCCCCCAAGCAAGTGGGGTCCCACGGACGAGATCGGGGCAGCCAACTACCTCACCCCCGCCATGGCGCTGCAGGCAGCGCGTCTTGTCAAGACCGGCAAGACCTACTCGCTCGGGATCACCGTGGGCAGTTCGACCCCGGCCTATCCGCCGCGCACCTGCACGCTCTATGTGGTGCAACCCGGGCAGGCGGGCAGCAGCAAGGGCCTGGGGCCAACCGCCACCACCTACAACGATGACATCCTGAACTGCTGGGTGGGTATTGGTACGCAGCTCGATGGCCTGGGGCACATCGGTGTGGGCGATACCTATTTCAATGGGTTCAAGTGGGGCGAGATTGGCCAGATGACCGGTCTGACCAAACTCGGCGTGGAAAAGGTTCCACCCATTGTGACCCGAGGCGTTTTGCTCGACATGGCGGCTTATTACGGGGTCGAGGTCGTTCCTGAGGGTACCGCCTTCAATCAGAAGGAAATCGAGGAGGTGGCCAAGCGTCAGGGTGTGACCATCCAGCAAGGCGATGTCGTCCTCTTTCATACCGGTTGGCTCAGTCTGATCACCAAGGATCCCAAGCGTTATGCCTCGGTGGAGCCCGGGTTGGGTCGTGGCGGCGCACGGTATCTGGTCTCCAAAGGCATCGTGGCGGTGGGCGCAGACACCTGGGGGCTTGAGGTGATTCCGTTTGAGAAGGATGCCGGTGTCTTCGAGGTCCATCAGATCCTGCTGCCTCTGAGCGGAACCTACATTCTCGAGAACATCAATACCGCCGAACTCGCCAAGGACAAGGCCTACGAGTTTCTGTTCGTGCTCGGGCAGCCCAGGTATCAGGGCGCTGTTCAGGCCATGATCAATCCCGTCGCCATTCGTTGAGTCCCTGCCGGTCAGTCTGCGTGGCTGACCGGTCATCGGATGCTCTCGGGCTTGGCCGATGTCGAGGGTCGCACAGTGATGGACGCCCTGTCTGCTGCAAGGCATGACTGGGCTGACGAGGGCAGGGAAGGCACAAAAGAAAAAGGGCTGACCGTATGGTCAGCCCTTTTGTCAGATGGCGCGCCCGGCAGGATTCGAACCCACGACCCCTTGGTTCGTAGCCAAGTACTCTATCCAACTGAGCTACGGGCGCAGAGCCACGCACTATAGCAGAAATTATTGAACCATTCGTTATCTCATAATACGGAATATCGTTTCTTCATGCGGTAATCGGCTATACTGCCAAGCACTTGTTTCTCGGAGACCCCCATGTCGGCCTTGCCCCAGCAACCCGCCTCGAATGATCCCGACGCGCTCGAAACCCAGGAGTGGCTTGATGCGCTTGAGGCGGTCATCGACCGTGAGGGTCCGCAACGCGCCCATTTCCTGCTGGAAACGCTCATCGAAAAGGCCCGTCGCAGCGGTGCCTTCATTCCGTTCTCGGCCAACACCGCCTACATCAACACCATTCCTGTCGCGCTGGAGGCCCGCAGCCCGGGCAATGCGGAGTTTGAGGAGCGCATCCGCTCCTACATCCGCTGGAACGCCATGGCGATGGTGGTGAGAGCCAATCGGCTGGATCCGCCCGATGGCGGCGATCTCGGTGGGCACATTGCATCATTTGCCTCGCTGGCCACGATGATTGGCGCGGGAATGAACCACTTCTGGCATGCACCCCATGAGGGGCATGGCGGCGATCTGGTGTACTTCCAGGGCCATTCGGCGCCTGGTATTTACGGCCGCGCCTTTGTTGAGGGCCGGCTGGACGAAGCCCGTCTGTTGAAGTTTCGTCAGGAGGTCGATGGGCAGGGCCTGCCGTCCTATCCTCACCCCAAACTCATGCCGGATTTCTGGCAATTTCCAACGGTCTCGATGGGCCTGGGGCCCATCATGGCCATCTATCAGGCGCGCTTTCTCAAGTACCTGCATGCGCGTGGCCTGGCGGACACCTCCAACCGCAAGGTGTGGGTGTTCTGTGGCGACGGCGAGATGGATGAGCCCGAATCGCTTGGCGCGATCAGCCTGGCCGCACGCGAAAAGCTCGACAACCTGGTTTTTGTCGTCAACTGCAACCTGCAGCGTCTCGATGGCCCGGTACGCGGCAATGGCAAGATCATTCAGGAACTCGAGGGTGAGTTTCGCGGATCGGGTTGGAATGTCATCAAGCTGATCTGGGGCTCCTACTGGGATCCACTGCTCGCCCGAGACAAGGACGGCATCCTGCAGCGGATCATGGAAGAAACCGTCGACGGCGAGTATCAGGCCTACAAGGCCAACGATGGCGCATTCGTACGCAAGCACTTCTTTGGCAAGCATCCCAAGCTGCTCGAGATGGTGTCGCGCATGACCGATGACGACATCTGGCGCCTCAATCGCGGAGGACACGATCCGCACAAGGTCTACGCGGCCTTCCATGCGGCCATCAACCATGCCGGGCAGCCCACGGTGATTCTGGCCAAGACGGTCAAAGGCTACGGAATGGGTCAGGTGGGTGAGGCCAAGAATCCGACACACCAGCTCAAGAAGCTCGATACCGACGCCATTCGCGACTTTCGCGATCGCTTCAACATTCCGGTGCCTGATGCCCGGCTCGATGAACTTCCGTTCTATCGGCCCTCTGACGATGCGCCCGAGATGGTCTACATGCATGAGCGGCGCAAGGCTCTGGGCGGCTCTTTGCCGCAGCGACGCCGGCGTTCCGACGAGTCACTCGAGGTGCCTTCGCTGGAGGCCTTCAAGGCAATCACGGACGCCACCGCCGAAGGCCGCGAAATCTCCACGACTCAGGCCTTCGTGCGCGCTCTGACCGCGTTGGTGCGAGACCCCTCACTGGGCAAGCGCGTGGTGCCGATCGTGCCCGATGAGGCCCGAACCTTTGGTATGGAGGGCATGTTCAGGCAGTTGGGTATCTACGCCCATGAAGGACAGAAGTACACGCCGGTCGACAAGGATCAGGTCATGTACTACCGCGAAGACAAGGCGGGCCAGATTCTCGAGGAAGGCATCAACGAGGCAGGTGCTTTTTCGTCCTGGATCGCAGCCGCCACGTCGTACTCGACCAACAACCGCATCATGGTGCCGTTCTACATCTACTACTCGATGTTCGGCTTTCAGCGGGTTGGCGATCTGGCCTGGGCGGCCGGCGATATGCAGGCCCGGGGATTCTTGCTGGGGGGCACCTCGGGTCGAACCACACTCAATGGCGAAGGTTTGCAGCACGAGGACGGCCACAGCCACATTCTGTCGGCCACGATCCCGAACTGCGTGTCCTACGACCCCACTTTTGCGCACGAGGTGGCGGTCATCATTCAGGACGGCTTGCGGCGCATGGTGGGCGAGCAGGAAAACGTCTTCTACTACATCACACTGCTCAATGAGAACTATCCCCACCCTGGGCTCAAACCCGGCCAGGAAGAAGGGATCAAGCGAGGGCTCTACCTGCTCCAGGAAGGCGAGGCTGGCAATGCGACCCGCGTGCAGCTGATGGGCTCGGGCGCCATATTGCGGGAGTCGCTTGCCGCAGCCGAGCTGCTCGAGAAGGACTGGGGCGTCGCCGCCGATGTCTGGTCGGTCACGAGCTTTACCGAGTTGCGCCGTGACGGACTGGACTGCGAGCGCTTCAACCTGCTCAATCCCGGTGCCAAGGAGCGTACGCCCTACGTCACCGAACAGCTCTCAGGCCATGGGGGTCCGATCGTGGCCTCGACCGACTACATGAAGCTCTTTGCCGATCAGATCCGTCCCTTCATTCCGCAGGGGCGCAGCTATCAGGTCCTGGGCACCGACGGATTCGGTCGTTCGGATTTCCGCTACAAGCTGCGTGAGCACTTCGAGGTCAACCGCCACTTCATTGTGCTGTCGGCCTTGCGGGCGCTGGTTCGCGACAAGAAGTTCAAGCCTGCGAAGCTGAAAGAAGCCATCGTCCGTTACGGAATCGATCCGGGCAAACCCAACCCGCATTACGCCTGAGGCGGCAAGCATGGCAACCATTGAACTGAAAGTGCCCGACATCGGTGATTTCGACTCGGTCGAGGTCATCGAACTTCTGGTCCAGCCCGGCAGCGAAGTGCAGCTCGAGCAGAGCCTGATCACGGTGGAGTCCGAGAAGGCTTCGATGGAGATCCCGGCCGGTAACGCGGGACGCATCAAGGAGCTCAAGGTCAAGATTGGCGACAAGGTCACCGAGGGCAGCGTCATTGCCCTGGTGGAGACTCTGGATGCGGCCCAGCCCGATGGGGGTCAGGCCATTGCGCCAACCTCGAAGGCGCATGCGACACCCGACCCGACATCGAATGGGGAATCGACTGCAGCGTCCAATGCGGGCGTGGCGGCTCCCGTGACCTTGGCTGCGCCTGCAGCGCCAGCATCCGAGAGCAGGTCTGCACATGCAGACCTCGCAACAGGCACTGGGGTCGCGGTGACCACGGCGGAAATGCCTACGAGTGCTGCCGCGGCTGGCCCAGCGGCTACAACCCGAACGCCGCCGGTCCAACCTGAGGACACCGATACCGCGGTCATCGTCAAGCCGCATGCATCACCCTCGGTGCGCAAGTTTGCGCGCGAGCTCGGCGTTGATCTGTCGACCGTCCGCGCCACCGGGCCCAAGCAGCGCATCGTTCCGGATGACGTTCGTGCCCATGTCAAGGCGGTCATGAGTGGCGAGGTGACCGTTGCTGCAGGGCGCATGCCTGCCGCAACGGCGGGCGTGAACGAGGCCGGCGCCGGTCTCGGCCTGCTGCCCTGGCCGAAGGTGGACTTTGCGAAGTTCGGGCCGATCGAGCACAAGCCACTGGCTCGCATTCGCAAGATTTCTGCCGCGAACCTGCATCGCAACTGGGTGATGATCCCGCATGTCACCCATCATGAAGTGGCTGATGTCACCGAGCTCGAGGCCTTTCGGGTCACCCTGAATGCCGAACTTTCAGCAGGTGCTGCCAAGTTCACGATGCTGGCCTTTCTCATCAAGGCCTGTGTGCATGCACTCAAGCACTATCCTGAGTTCAACGCATCGCTCGACGGCGATCAGCTGGTGCTCAAGCAGTACTGGCACGTCGGCTTTGCGGCAGACACGCCGAACGGTCTCGTGGTTCCGGTTATTCGTGACGCCGACCGCAAGAGTTTGTCCGAGATTGCGGCCGAGACGTCCACACTCGCCAAACTCGCCCGTGACGGCAAGCTCTCGCCCGCACAGATGCAGGGCGGCACCTTCTCCATCTCCAGCCTGGGCGGAATCGGCGGCACGGCGTTCACCCCCATCATCAATGCGCCTGAGGTGGCGATTCTGGGCGTCAACCGAACCTCCATGCAGCCTCAATGGGACGGCAAGTCCTTTGTGCCCCGTCTGATGTTGCCCCTGTCGCTGTCCTACGACCATCGTGTGATCGATGGCGCGGCGGCGGCGCGTTTTTGCGTGCATCTCGCGCGCCTGATGGCTGATTTCCGCCGGGTTCTGATCTGATGACGACGATTGTTGTGGTGCGCCGGGGCCTGCAGGTGGCCATCGGCGCTGATTCTCTTGTCACCTTTGGTGAAACCCGCCTGCCCGGGCACTACGAGGCCAACGACAAGCTGATCCGAGTGGGCGACAGCTGCGTGGGGCTGGCCGGCAGCACGGCCCACTTCGAAGTGCTGCGTCGTGTATTGCCTGCGCTCGATGGCGCCGCGATGCAGACCCGCTCACAGGTCTTCGAGACCTTTCTCAAGGTCCATCAGGTGCTCAAGGAGCAGTACTTCCTCAACACGAAGGAAGAGGAAGACGACCCCTACGAGAGTTCGCAGATCACCGCGCTGATTGCCAACCCTGGCGGTATCTTTGGCGTGTATTCGTATCGGGAAGTGTTCAGTTTCGAGCGCTTCTGGGCCATCGGATCGGGCCGCAACTTCGCTCTCGGTGCCATGCATGCAGCCTGGAATCGATCGGATCTCGATGCGCAAGCCATTGCCCGCATTGGCCTGGAGGCGGGCGCCGAATTCGATCGCAGCACGGCAGGCCCCTTCAACATCATCACCATGGACTGCGTGCAGTCCGGAGTCGCGTCATGAGTACATCCTCATCCGTGCCTGAGTCTGCACCTGCACCTGAGTCTGGGCCTGAGTCTGGGCCTGAATCGGGCCCCCTGCGCTGTCGTTTGCTGGTGCTGGGCGGCGGGCCAGGTGGCTACTCGGCGGCCTTTCGTGCCGCCGACCTGGGCCTCGAGGTGATCCTGGTTGAGCGCTACGCGACGCTGGGGGGCGTGTGCCTGAACGTGGGCTGCATTCCGTCCAAGGCCCTGCTGCACACCGCCGCGGTACTCGACGAAACCCGGGCACTGGCTGCGCATGGCATACGCTTTGGCGAACCCCAGATCGATCTCGCCGCGCTGCGCAGCTGGAAGGATTCGGTCATCGGCAAACTCACGAGCGGTCTGGCCGGTATGGCCAAGGCTCGCAAGGTCAAGGTGGTGCGCGGCGTGGGGATACTGACCAGCCCCAATCGTCTGCAGGTTGCCCTGACCGAGGGCAATGGCCAGCAACGCACGGGTCAGATGCAGACCATCGAGTTCGAGCAGGCCATCATTGCCGCGGGCAGTCAGGCCATGAAGCTGCCCTTCCTGCCTGAGGATCCGCGGGTGGTCGATTCCACCGGCGCGCTGGGCCTGCAATCGATTCCACGGCGCATGCTGGTGATTGGTGGCGGCATCATCGGCCTTGAGATGGCCACGGTGTATTCAACACTCGGGGCGCGCATCGATGTGGTCGAGATGCTTGATGGCCTCATGCCGGGTGCCGATCGGGATGCAGTCAAGGTCTGGCAGAAATTCAATGCCCATCGATTCGATCAGGTGATGCTGGGCACCCGTACGGTGGGTGCACAGGCCACACCCGAAGGCATTGTCGTGAACTTCGAGGGCCCCAAGGCTCCTGCCGAACCCCAGTGCTACGACCTGGTGCTTTGCGCAGTGGGCCGGCGCCCCAACGGCTCGGCGATTGGCGCACAAGCCGCCGGGGTTCAGGTGAACGAGCGCGGTTTCATTGAGGTCGATGCCCAGATGCGCACCACCGTGCCGCATATATTTGCGATCGGCGACATGGTGGGGCAGCCCATGCTGGCCCACAAGGCCGTCCATGAAGGTCATGTGGCGGCCGAGGCCGCTGCCGGTGAGAAGTCTTTCTTCGATGCGAAGGTGATTCCTTCGGTTGCCTATACCGATCCGGAGATCGCCTGGGTGGGGCTGACCGAAGAGCAGGCCAAGGCGCAAGGCATTGCAGTGGGCAAGGCGTCATTTCCGTGGGCGGCCTCGGGCCGCGCGATCGCCAATGGCCGCGACGAGGGCTTCACCAAGCTGCTCTTTGATGAGCAGACCCACCGGGTGGTCGGCGGCACGATCGTGGGCACCCATGCCGGCGACATGATTGGCGAGATCGCGCTGGCCATCGAGATGGGCGCGGATGAGACTGACATCGGTCGCACCATTCATCCGCATCCGACGCTGGGTGAGAGCATCGGCATGGCGGCTGAACTCTTCGAGGGGGTGTGTACCGATCTGCCGCCGCCGCGGAAGCGGGCGGCGCCCGACCATTCGGGCCCGCTGCCGGTTGGTCTCAGTCTTCCTTGATCGCGAACGGATTGTCTGCGTCCTTGCCGTTGCTCGTGGAGTCCTTGCTGTCGTCATCCTTGACTTCGAAGCTCACGTTGCTGGTGTCGACATCAGTTTTCTTGTCGAGGCGGTCGAGAACCAGGCTCGGGAAGGCAATCACCACCGCGAGCATGATGAGCTGCATGATCACGAAGTGCACCGATCCCTTGTAGATCTCCGCTGTGGACACCTTGCGGATGGCTTTTTTCGTGATCCTGTCGACATAGTCGTTGTTGGGGGCGACAGATCGCAGGTAAAAGAGTGCGAAGCCAAAGGGCGGTGTCAGGAAAGAGGTCTGCAGGTTCATGGCCACGATGATTCCGAACCAGACCAGATCGATGCCGAGCTTATCGGCCACCGGCGCCAGCAAAGGCAGCAAGATGAAGGCGATTTCAAAGAAGTCGATGAAAAAGCCCAATCCGAAGATCAGCAGGTTCACGAAGAGCAAAAAGCCGAGTTGGCCGCCCGGCAACTGATCGAACAGGTGTTCGACCCACTTCGGCCCATCGACCGCCTGAAAGGTCAGGCTGAAGATGGTTGAGCCCACCAGTACGAACATGACGAAGCAGGAGAGCTTGGCTGTCGCGTCCAGACCCTGGCGCAGCAAGGTGAGGTTGATGCGCCGCCGCATGCCTGCCAGGATGAGCGCGCCGACGGCTCCCATGGCACCCCCCTCGGTCGGGGTGGCAATGCCCAGAAAAATGGTCCCTAGAACCAGGAATACGAGCAGCAGCGGCGGGATCAGTACGAAGGTGACCTGCTCGGCGAGACGCGACAGCAGCCCCAGCCGCAAGACTTTGTTCAGCAGGGCCAGCACCAGGGCCAGCAGAACCCCGGCCGACATGGACATGACGATGGTCTCGTCAAAGGGCACTTCAACCTCTGCGCCCTTGATTCCTGAAAGAAGCGCTGCGTAGTTCGCCTGCATCAGGCTCGCGGCCAGCACGCACAGCAGGAGCAACACCACGAGCGAGGTATGGCCGCTCGCGCCCGTGTCTTCGCGATAGATGCGGGCTTCCGGGGGCAGGGCGGGGACCCAGTCGGGCTTGATGATTGCCACGGCAAAGATGTAGAGGCAATACAGGCCCACCAGCATGAAGCCTGGCAGGAAGGCGGCCAGATACATGTCACCCACGCTTCGGCCAAGCTGATCTGCAATCACGATCAGGACCAGAGACGGTGGAATGATCTGGGCGAGCGTTCCTGACGCTGTGATGGCGCCAGAGGCCAGCTGACGGTTGTATCCATACCGCAGCATGATGGGCAGCGAGATGAGGCCCATCGAGATGACCGAGGCGGCTACCACGCCGGTTGTGGCTGCAAGCATGGCACCCACTAGAACAACGGCCAGAGCCACTCCCCCCCGGACCGGTCCAAAAACCTGACCCACGGTTTCCAGAAGATCCTCTGCCATTCCGCTGCGCTCAAGGATCAGTCCCATGAACGTGAAAAAGGGAATCGCAAGCAGGGTTTCGTTCTGCAGGATGCCGACCAGACGCAAGGGAAGCGCCTGGGCGAGCGTGGCCGGGATGATGCCCAGTTCGATACCAATGAAGCCAAAGAACATGCCACAGGCTGCGAGGCTGAAGGCCACCGGAAAGCCTGTGAGCAAAAAGAAGACGAGAGCACCGAACATCAGGGGCGCCATGTTGGCGGCAATCCAGGTCATGAGCGGGCCTCCGTGGTCTGCGCCGCGGAAGACTCACCATGACGGGCGCGCAGCTCATCGAGCAGCTTTTCCTCCGCTTTCTTTTCGGCAACTGCGAGCGCGGGGTCGGGCCCGGCACCGAGCAGAAAGGCCAGTCGTTTGATCAGCTCCGACAAGGCCTGCAGTGCGAGCAGCAGAAAGCCGGCCGGAAGCAGCGCATAGACCGGCCAGCGGATCAGTCCTCCGGCATTGGTGGACACTTCTCCGGAAGCAAAGGCCTGAGAGACCAGTGGCCAGGACTGCACCATGACCCAGCCACACAGCGGCAATAAAAAGACCAGCAGGCCAATCACGTCGATCTTGACCTGCGTACGGCGCGAGAAGCGCTGCGAGAGTGCATCGATGCGCACATGCTCGTCCTTGAGCAGGGTATACCCCGCACCCAGCAGAAACACCGCTGCAAAGAGATACCACTGGATTTCAAGGTAGGCGTTCGAACTCATGTTGAACGCCTTGCGCACGATGGCATTGACCGCGCTGATCAGGGTACAGAGCAGAATCAGCCAGAGCACGATCTGGCCGACCCGGGCGTTGAGTCGATCGATCAGGCTGGACAGGGTGAGGAGGGGTTTCAAGGAGTCTCTCCGAAAACAGAACACCGGGATCAGCAGTCGCCAATCCCGGTGCGTGTGCCGGTCTGCTGAAGGTCAGATCAGAGCTTGACGTCTTTCATGTACTGGTCGAAGCGATGCTCTGCCACGCTGTTCCACTGGATCTGCTCGCGCTGGAAGCTGAAATACGAGTCGTACAGCTTCTTGAAGTCTTCGTTCTTGGCATTGAACTCGGCGTAGACCTCCTTGGCTGCCTTGAGGGAGGCATCGAGCACGGGCTTGCTGAAGGCACGCAGTTGGGTGCCACTGGCCAGCAGGCGGCGCAGCGCGTTGGGGTTGAGGCTGTCGTAGCGCGCCATCATGGTGGCGTTGCCCTCGAAGTTTGCAGCGGTCCAGGCTTCCTTGAACTCGGCCGGCAGGGCCTCCCAGGCCTTGTTGTTGACGATGCTGTGCAGTGCGGGGCCACCCTCCCACCAACCCGGGGTGTAGTAGAACTTGGCCACCTTGTTGAAGCCGAGCTTTTCATCGTCATAGGGGCCGACCCACTCAGCCGCATCGATCGTGCCTTTCTCGAGCGATGCGTAGATGTCACCAGCGGCGAGCTGCTGAGGGACGACGCCGAGCTTGCTCAGCACAGCACCCGCGAAACCACCCACCCGGAATTTCAGACCCTTGAGATCTTCGACGGTCTTGATTTCCTTGCGGAACCAGCCGCCCATCTGCACACCGGTGTTACCGCACAGGAATGCCGTGACCCCCACTTTCGCGGCGAATTCGTTGT
The DNA here is from genome assembly GCA_046304115.1 of Burkholderiales bacterium. Lineage (GTDB taxonomy): Bacteria > Pseudomonadota > Gammaproteobacteria > Burkholderiales > Burkholderiaceae_E > UBA4615. The sequence continues at coordinate 13,019 of JBKCEY010000397.1, forward strand.
AAACGCGTGCGCCGCCACCCTCGTACCACCAGGCATTGAACTGGCGGGCATTCAGGCCGAACGGCACAGCCGTGCCAAACGCCCAGGCCGGGTTCTTGCCGAAGTAGTAGTACATCGCGGTGTGGCCAGCCTCAACCGTGCCGTTTTGCACGGCATCAAGCACCTGAAGCGGCGGCACCAGTTCGCCGGCTGCATGCACCGTGACCTGAAAGCGCCCACCGGTGATGGCGGTCACACGCTTGGCGACCACTTCGGCGGCGCCGTAAATGGTGTCCAGGCTCTTGGGAAAGCTCGAAGCGATACGCCAGCGAACCTGAGGCTGTGCACTGATGATGGCTGGGGCGGCCAGGGCGGCGGTTGCAGTGGCACCCACCGTGGCTTTTTGAATGAAGGAACGACGCTGCATGGAATCTCCGTGATGTTTTATCGGGGACAGATGAAGGAGGATCTTTCGAAGCAATCGGATCGAAACCGACCGCCGATGATAGGCAATGCCAGGCTGGTCGGCAATCAAACCCATTTTTCCGGTTACGCGTGACGCCATTCACCGGGTCAGGCCTGGCGCCGGTGATGGGGGGAGGCGCGGCGCCCGTCATGGGTCGCAGGCGCTGCCCCCAAGGAATCAGGCGTTCTGCCTCTTGCGAGCCAGCGCCGCAAACCAGGCAGATGATCGCGAGGGTGCGATGCGGTAGAGCAGATCACCGATCCTTGCATCGGCGCCAATCAGCAGCCGGGTCTGGCGTCGATCCAGAGCCTGCAGGATCGCAGCGGCAGCCTGCTCGGGGGTGGTACGAGCCATCTGCAGAAAGTTGTCGCGCAGGGGCTGGCTCCAGATATCCAG
>JBKCEY010000398.1:0-10436 GCA_046304115.1 Burkholderiales bacterium
CTGAACCTGTGCCCCTTTGCCAAGGGCCCGCAGGTCAAGGGCCAGGTGCGTTATGCGGAAAGCGAGGCCACAGAGCCCGGCATGCTGCTGGCCGATCTGAAGGACGAACTGCAGCGCCTGGCTCAGACCGAGCCCGAGGCGCTTGAGACGACACTGCTGGTTCATCCACAGGTGCTGAACGACTTCGAGGCCTTCAATGACTTTCTCGATGAGGCTGAGGATGCGGTTGAGCAGCTGGGGCTCGAGGGCGTGATTCAGGTGGCGAGCTTTCATCCGGACTACCGCTTCGCCGGCACGGCGACAGACGACATCACCAATGCCACCAACCGCTCGCCCCACCCAACCTTGCACCTGATCCGCGAGGACAGCATCGACCGGGCGGTGGAGGCTTTCCCGCAGGCCGAGAGCATCTACGAGGCCAACATGGCAACCCTGGAGCGATTGGGGCATGCGGGTTGGGAGGCGCTGGCCAAGGGTTGGACGCAGATCGACTGACTTCTGCTCAGTGGAGCCGGTTGGCCGCAATCCAGAAGGAGTACCCTGACGACCGATAGTAGGCGCCATGTCGAATGCTCGGCATTCCTGCAGCCCCTCAAGAATTGACCCAATGACGTTTCTCGCAGGGCAGCACCGCGTTCTTGAGCTCGTCGCGAGCGGCGCACCGTTGAACGACGTTCTGACTCTGGTGACGCAGGTGATCGAAGCCGAAGACCCCGGCTTGCTCTGCGGGGTTTCGCTGGTCGATAACCGGCGCAGGCAGGCCACGCAGTCGCATGCCGTGACGGCCACTCAACTCACTGAAATCATCGAGTTGGCGCCCGCATTCATGACCGTCTTTCGTGGGCCGACGTTGATCATCGAGATGGCCAACGATGCGTATCGCCAGCTCGTTGGCGAGCGTGAGCTGATCGGCCTGCCCGTTCGTGAGGCTTTCCCCGACATCGATGGCCAGGGATTTTTCGAATTGGTCGAGCGCGTCTATGTCAGCGGTGAACCGTGGGTGGGACGCAACGTGCCCGTCGTGCTCGACAGGCAGCCCGGGTCACCTGCACAGGTCCGCTGGATCGACCTGGTCTACCAGGCACTGCGCGAGGCCGACGGCTCGATCAGTGGCGTCTTTGCGCATGGGGTCGACATCACCGAGCGCAGGCTGGCCGAGCAGGCGCTTCAAGAAACAGCCCTGGAGGCCGATCGGCGCTCGAAACTGTTTGACACGACCCTGTCAGCGATGACCGAGTTGGGCTACCTCATTGATGCTGATGGCCGCCTCACCTTTGCCAACAAAGCGCTGCTCAACCTGTGGGGCCTGCCGCTTGACGAGGTGGTCGGCAAGAATTTCTTCGATCTCGGGTATCCCGATGCACTGGCCAGCCAGCTGCAGCGCCAGATCAAGGAAGTATTCGAGACCCGCTGCGAGATCATCGATGAGATGCCCTACACCAGCCCATCCGGTACAGCGGGCCATTACGAGTACACCTTACGCCCGGTGGTCGGTGATGAAGGCACGGTGGATTACGTGGCTGGCTCGTCGCGCGATATCACCGCCCGAAAGCGGGCCGAAGATGCACTGAAAGATGCCGACCGCCGGAAGTCGGAGTTTCTGGCCATCCTGGCGCACGAGTTGCGCAACCCGCTGGCGCCGATCCGCAACGCACTTCAGATCCTGCAGCGAGCCGACAGCACACGCGAGCGCGCCCTACCGGTACTCGACATGATGGAGCGGCAGATCGCGCAAATGGCGCGGCTCGTGGACGACTTGCTGGACGTGAGCCGAATTGAACACGGCACCATCCCGCTGCGGCGCGAATGCGTGGATCTGGCCACGATCGTGCATCAGGCCGTCGAAACCGTACAGCCGTTTGTGGTGAGCCTGGGCCATGAGCTCACGATCACCTTGCCGTCTGAGCCAATCCATGTGGACGCCGACCCGGCGCGGTTGACTCAAGTTCTGGGCAACCTGCTGCATAACGCCTGCAAGTTCACCGAGCCCGGCGGACGGATTCGACTCACCATCAAGCCAGAGAGAGACCAGGCGGTCATTCGCGTCGAAGACAACGGCGTGGGCATTGCTGCAGAACACCGGGCTCACATCTTCGACATGTTCGCGCAGATCGACACCTCATTGGAGCGTTCGAGTGTTGGCCTGGGCTTGGGCTTGATGTTGGTCAAGACCCTGGTCGAACAGCACGGTGGCAGCGTCGAGGCTTGCAGCGACGGCGTGGGCTGTGGCTCCGAGTTCGTGGTGCGCATGCCCATGATGGCTCAGCCGAGTACGCCGCCGAAAGTGAGCCTCGCAGTTCAACCCCTCGAATCGGCGCTCCTGCGCATCCTGGTCGTGGACGATAACAAGGATGCGGCCGAGAGCATGGCTTGTCTTCTGGAGCTCGATGGCTTTGAGACCCGCATCGCCCACGACGGTCTTCACGCCGTGCAAGCGGCTGCGCACTGGATGCCCGACGTGGTACTGCTCGACATTGGGCTGCCCAAACTCGACGGCTACGAGGCCGCGCGCCGGATTCGGGCGCAGCGCAGTGGTGCCAACGGCGTCACGCTGATCGCGATCACGGGGTGGGGTCAGGATGCCGATCGTCTGCGCTCGCGCGAGGCGGGGTTCGATGCGCACCTGACCAAGCCGGTCGATTACGGTGATCTGAAGAAGAAGCTGCTGGCGCAGCGGCCCGGCAGCAAGCGCTAGTTCGCGCAACTTACCGCCTGATGAAACCCCGGATTCGGCAGCGGTTACGGCAATTCGCGGTCGGTCAGCTCGCCGTTGGTGCAAGAGGATGACCACTGGTTCAGAGGCGCAACGTCGCAGGGCGCCCCCGCACTACAGTGCTGGACGGTCCCCTCGTCCACCCACTTTGGATCCTGATCATGAAATCTGCCTCTTCCCTTGTCGCACTTTTGACCCTGGGCGGGCTTCTCGCCTGCGCCACTGCAGTTCAGGCGCAAAGCGAGCCCAAAGGTTTTTACGCCAGCGTCTATACCCAGGCCAGCCGACTGGGTTCGACCACTTTTGATGAATTCGGCAGCGCCGGATTGGGTTCGGGCCTGGAGGCAAGGTTCAAGACCGGCCTAGGGCTGGGCGGCGACATTGGATACCGCTACGGCAACGGCTGGGCGACGGAACTCGAGTGGAACTGGCGCCGACATGATCTGAGCTCGTTGCGCCGCGCAGGCACGATGTTAGCCACGGATGGCGACTTTGCATCCAACATCATTTTCGTGAATGCCTTGCGCCGATTCATTGGCCAGCGCGGTGGATGGACGCCTTACGTCGGCGCCGGTATCGGCTGGGTCCAGGAAATCGATATGGACCTCAATTCTGGCGCTGCCGAGCGCGCATGGTCGCGCCAGGGCAGGTTCGGCGTCCAACTCATTGGCGGTGCTGAGGTCCCCCTCAGCCAGTCGTGGCGGCTGACCGCTGATGTGAGACTGCTTCGTGTGGGCGGTGTCGAGCTGCCTGCGGAAGAAGGGGTCACCGGGAGGCTGGCTCAGCCGCGCTACAACCCGGTCTCGGTTCAGGTCGGGCTGCGGCGCGTGTTTTGATTCAACCCGTCGGGTGACGGGGGCGGCGCCACAGGGCTCGTCACCTGGTAACGCACACCGTCTCCGAAACGCTCCAGGACCTCGGCCTTTCGGCGCCGGCTGACCGGCACTTCTCGCCCATCGCTCAGTTCGCACACCACGCCTGCACCGCTGCGCCGGACGCTGCGGACATGGCGTGCATGAACCCACCAGGAGCGATGCACTCGTTGGCCTGCCGTTCCTTCCTCGTCTTCGACATCTTGCAGGCTGCCCAGCACCAGCGCGCAGCCGCGGGTCGTCCAGACCCGCAGGTACTGGAGCTCCGAGGCGACCGCGATCAGGTCGTCTCCCAGTGCCGTCGGCAGTGCAGTCCGCCATGTGCTCTGAGGGGCGCTCGCCGCAGCTTGTTGTGCCGGTGCGTTTGTCGGTGCCGGTGCGCTGATCAATGCCGGCGGCGTGGCCTTCGGTTCCGACGTCGTCTGTATCAGGAGCGGTGGCATGAGGCCTGGCAGCCGAGGCCAGGAGATCAGGGCCCAGGCGGCGGTGATCGGGCCGACGATCTCGCTGAACTCCTCCGCCAAGGCTGGCCAGCCAAAGGCCAAGGACGGGCCAGGGCCATTCCCGTCAGTGGTCATGGCTGTGAACCCGAGAGTTCGCTCCATCAGGCCTTCGCCGATCAGCCAGTACACCGGCGCGAGCACGACCGAACCGGCCACACCGCTGACGATGACCAGAAACCACAGGGGCGCCCGGTGAGAAAGCGCCGCACGAGTGAGCAAGTACAGCACCCATTGCAGCACGGCGAGGCCCGCGCCGATCTGCAGTGCCCAGAAGAGCGCCATCCAGGGCCAGGGAGCGGAAAAGCCGACATCGGGCTGTAGCGCCATCATCAAGGCCCACAGCCCGATGCCAGTGCTCACGAGATAACGGGAGATGGAGGCCACTTTGGCAGGGTCCGTATCAAACGTTTCGCTTGAGGCGAAAGCCGCCGGGCCGTCTTGGACGAGTCAGCTGCGCCACTCGGTGAGGATGGACGATCAGGCCGCTGCCGTCGTCACCGACGGCATGATGAAGCGCTCGAGCAGATCATGGTGCCGTGTGCGCCATTCTCTGATTTCCGTGGCCCCCCTGGATGTATCCCGTTCAGCAATGGACGTTCGCTCCAAGGCGACCGCCCCGCCTGGGCCGGTCGCATCAGGCACCGGATGCTTATGGATCAAGACCTGTCGCAGGAAGATCGTGCAAAGCTCGCGCGTGGCGCCTTTGATTCGGCTGCTGACTTCAGGCCCGCTGCGTGTGGTGCGGTCGGTGAAGATGCTGTGCCCGCCGGTATTGAATACCGCCAGGGTGCGTGATGAGCGGGTCATGGCGTTGAAGATGGCGATGCGGTCCTCGACGGTGCTGCGGTAGCCGGGCAGGTTGATGGTGTCATCCAGGCTGGTGATGTGCAGCGTGGGAATGCTCACCGCGCTAAGCACCTGAGCCACGGGGCCCTGGCCAATCAACGGCGGAGCCGAAATCAGGATGGCCGACTTGATCCGTTCATCTCGCAGATTGGCCGGGTTTGCACGGGTCGCTGAGACCAGCGCACCCGAGACGAGCAACGCTGTGTTTGCGCCATAGGAGTGCCCCGCCACAGCGATTCTCGAAGCATCGATCAGGGGCGCATGCTCCGATCCCAGGATACGATCAAGAGCAAAGCGAAGGTCCAGGACGCGCGCTTGCGCTTCAGTTTCATCCGCAGCTGACTGCAGGCGCTGCACGAGGTCCAGTGGATTGCCCCGCCAGACCAGCTGGTCACTCCCGATATGTTGAGGGTGCAGGCTGGCCAGGCCTGCGTCGGCCCAATGGCTGGCGAGATAGCGGTAGCCCGTGCGCGAGCCCCCAAGGCCGTGAGAGAAAAGGACCAGGGGCACGGGGTGCGCCGGATTCGCCTGCTTGGGCAGATACAGGCGTACCGGAACAGGGCGGCGCCGATCCTCGTCGAGCAGTTCAAGATCCAGGACTTGATGTCCTTGCTCGGGCAATAAGGCTGCATACGCGGCGACGGCGCCGAATGAACAATGCGCCGCACCAACCGCAAGGCCCAGGGAATGAGAAATGAATGAGCGACGTTTCATGGAGGAAGGGCTCCTTCAGAGGGCACCTGGCAGAGCATCCGACAAAAAGTCATAGACCGCCTGAATCCGTTTGCTCGTCCGTATTTCTCTATGGACGGCCAGCCATACGGGGAAAGTCTTGATACGCAGTTTAGGCAAGACAGGAATGACCCCAGGGTCGGATCGGATCAAGTGTTCGCTGACAAAGCCAATCCCTAGCCCGGCGCGCACCGCCTGCCAAGCGACGATCAAGTCGTCAGTCCGAAAGCTGAAGTGTTGCCGCTCAACGGGCAAGCCGTGCACGCTGAATCCCTTGAGGGTGTCTTCGTTGCGGTCGCCCCCAATCAGGTCATGAGAGAGCAGATCGGCCGGCTGACGGGGCGTGCCGCGTCGGCGCAGGTAATCCTGGTGAGCACAGGCACGCACGATGACATTTCCCACTCGCCTCGCGATGAGGGTGGTCTGCTCAGGTTGGACCATACGTATCGCGATATCGGCCTCTCGCCTCAGGAGGTTGCTCACCGAGTTGCTGGCCACCAGATCCACCTGGACCTCGGGCAGGACGACACGCATCCTTGCCAGCAAAGCGGGAAGAACAAAGCACGCCATGGGTTGGCTGGCCGTGATGCGCACCGATCCCGCGGCGGTGCGATCGGTCGTCATCGCGCTTCGGGCCAGTTGATCAGCGCCCGTTTGCATTGCCCGGGCGGCATCGGCAAGACGAAGCGCAGCCGCAGTCGGAGCCAGGCCTCGGCCGGTTCTCTCGAAGAGAACCACTCCAAGCTGGGCTTCGAGCTCAGCCACATGTCGGCCGATGGTGGGTTGGCTGGAGCGAAGCATGCGGGCGGCGCCAAGAAGGCTACCCACCTCAAGCACTGCAAGAAATGACCGAACCAGCGACCAGTCGAACAAGGTATTCAAAGATGAATAGGACATCTGCACTAAAAGACAATTGTGCTTTAAGGGCAATGTTCACAAAATACATGCATCAACCTGGTCTTGACCAGAGGCCTTGAAAACCAATTCGCCTGGACCTGAAGATGCAGCGCAGAAATTTCATCCGACTGGTGGGTGGGGGTGTGGTCGTCAGCGCCACCACCCAGATGGCCGCCTGTTCGCTGAGCAGCGACTACCCCGCGCGGGCTGTTGAGGCCTGGAATGGCCCCCAAAGAGAGTCTGATCCGCGGCGCCGGGCGCTTGCGTATGCAATTACTGCGCCCAATCCCCACAACCTTCAACCCTGGCGGGTCGATCTGCGCGAGAGAGGTGTCATTACAGTGCTGACTGACCCCAAGCGGGTGTTGCCTCAAACCGACCCGTTTGGCCGCCAGATTCTGATCGGCCATGGCGCATTCATTGAACTGCTGCTGATGGCACTCGCCGAGCAAGGGTTTGACGCGGAGGTCAGCTTGTGGCCCGAAGGCGAGTTCGGTGTGGAGCTCAAAGGCTGGGATGAGCGGCCGCTCGCCCGCATCACGCTCAAGGCGGGCGGAGCGAACGATCCGCTGTTTGCGCAGGTGCTCAAGCGTCATACGCCGAAATCAGACTACGACACGAATCGCCTGGTGCCATCGGACGACTTGAAGAGTCTGCTGACCAGCATCACGGACACTCGAATTCGCGTCGGTGGAACCGTGAGCACGCTCGATTTGCAGCCGCTTCGGGATCTGTGCTGGCAGTCTGCCCAAGTGGAGCTTCAGACGCCCCTCTCCGTCATGGAGAGCATTGAGCTCACGCGGGTTGGGCCAGAGGAAATTCTCAGGCACCGCGACGGCATCTCACTGAACGGATGGATGGTGCGGGCCCTCACGGCGCTTGGACAGTTCGATCGCAGCGCACCACCTGCGCAGGGCAGTCAGGCCTACAAGGCGATGGTGGGGCGCTTTCAGGGGCACAGCCAGACATCGATGGGATTTGTCTGGATCAGTGCAAAAAACCGACGAGCGGACCAGATCCTTGCTGGACGGGCCTATGTCAGACTTCAGCTCAAGGCCACTGAACTCGGGCTGGGCGTGCACCCCATGAGTCAGGCACTCCAGGAGTTTCCTGAAATGGCGCCGCATTACAGGCGCGCGCATCAACTCACGCTCAATCGTCCGGCGCCGACCTCGCCCGACGACGAGACATTGCAGATGTTTTGCAGGCTGGGGTATACGAACAAACCCGCCCCTGCGACTCCCAGGCGGCCACTGGACTCTTTTTTGAGGATCTGAGTCTTGCCACCGCCCATGGGTCTTTCGTGAAACCGATCATCCTTTCCTGGCTGTCGCCCCCCTGATGCCCTTATCGATCAGGGCTCAGCACAGCCCTTGGGCACGCCCCTCGCGGACATACGAGAAATAGCCAGTGCGGGCGGCGAGCGAATGATGTCAGCAGAGGCCGCGATCGAAGCGATCTTTGCGGCGGGTCGGGTCGTTGAAACTTCGCTGCGCCAGTTGCTGGTGGAGGCCGTTGCGGCAAGAGAGCCGCTTCGCGCATCGTTCACCCTTGGACGAGGCAACCCGATCCGCTGATGTCATGGGCTCAAGACGCCTCCGCTACCATTGTTCAAGACCCGCGAATGGAGACCCTCATGCCCGCATACCCCCTGCCCTCCGGCGACCCCGAGGCCCATGGCATCAGTGCCGCAGGCATCGCTGCCATCGACGCCTTCTTTGCGCGCGAGATCGCGGCCAAGCGCCTGCCCGGCGCGGTCCTGGCCGTTGCCCGTGAGGGCCGGCTGATCCATCACCGCGCCTATGGCGAGCGCGACCCGGTGGCCGGCGTGCCCATGACGCTGGATACGGTGTTCCCATTGGCCTCGATGACCAAGATCATGGTCAGTGTGGCGGCCCTCAAGCTCATGCAGGCCGGACGCCTGCCGCTGCGCAGCCGCGTGGACAGCTGGTTTCCGGCCTTTGGCAACATGCAGGTGGGTCTGGACGATGGTCGTGGCGGACTCACCCTTCAGCCGCAGCAGCGCCCCATTCTCATTCACGATCTGCTGCGACACACCTCGGGTATCACCTATGGAGGCCGCGGGCTTGGTCCGGCGGCCGCGCTCTGGCCGAGTGCGAGCGAGGTGATGTTTGCCGATGATGCAGCGCGTTTCATCGACCGGATCACCCGGCTGCCGCTCACTCACCAACCCGGCACCGCCTTTGAGTACGGCTTTTCCACCGACGTGCTGGGCCTGGTGATCGAAAAGGTGACCGGCGAGCGGCTGGGCGCGCATCTGTTGCGAGAGGTGTGGCAGCCGCTGGGGATGAATGACACGGGCTTTGAGCTCACCGACGATCGCCGCGCGCGGGGTGCCTTGCCCCTGCCCTTTAATCCGCTCGATGGCTCACCGCAGGCCGTGACCGTGATGCAGCGCCAGACCACGCTGGACTGGGGCGGCGCAGCGGCCATGGGCACGGTTTCGGATTACCTGCGCTTTGGGCAGATGCTGCACAACGGCGGCGAGCTGAATGGCGCGCGCATCCTCAGCCCTCAGACTGTGGCGCTCATGACCGCCAACCATCTCGGCGAGGGCGTGATCAATACCGTTCACCATACCGAGCCGCACCGCGAGGGCTATGGCTTTGGTCTGGGCGTGGCGGTGCGCACCCAGGCCGGGCTGGCCAGTGTGCCCGGGCGCGTGGGCGAGTTCACCTGGAATGGCGCCTACGGGACGATCTTCTTTGCCGACCCCACCGAGCAGCTGGTGGTGGTCGCCGGCACCGTGGCCCCTGGCGAGATCCGCAAGCACTACCGCGAGCAGCTGCAGGTGCTGGTGTATGGGGCGCTGACGCGCTGACTCTGTGAACGTGGCGGTAGTGCAGTGGATAGGAGCACCACCGGTTTGCTCAGATCAGCCCAAGGCCCCGCGCGCGCAGCGCCGCCTCCGCTCGGCTGCTGATGTTGAGCTTGCGGTAGAGATTCTTGACGTGATCGCCCACGGTGTGGCGTGAAATACCGAGTGTCAGGCTGATGTCGGCGATGTGCACGCCTTGTGCGAGCAAGCCGAGCACTTCACGCTCGCGCGGGGTAAGTGCCACGCTTGTCACGCTGGGGGTCTTGGTCGCTGTAGCAGCCAGGGTCGGCGTGTCCTGGAAGTGACGCAGCAGTCGGCGGGCCACCGCGGGTGAGAGCGGCGGCTGCCCCTGGGCGATGCCCTGGAGCTGGCCGGCCAGCCAGCCAGTATTTCGGTCCTTGAGCAGATAGCCCTGGGCGCCGGCCTTCAGGGCCTGGAAGAGATTGTCGTCGTCGTCGTAGATTGTCGACACCACGATCGCGCAGTGTGGCTGTGTTTTCACCAGTTGCCCGATCACTTCCAGTCCATGGCCGTCGCCCAGTGCCAGATCCACCAGCGCAAGATCGAATTGTGCATTTTCGATGGCCCTGCAAGCCTCACGCACCCCGGTAGTCCGCTGGCATCGGGCATTTGCGAACGCCTCGTGCACAGCCGCCTCCAGCATGGCCAGCGCTGCGGGCAGGTCGTCGACGAGCAGGATGTCTTTCATCCCCAAGCCCCTTCGCCAGGCGGCAGTTGCAGTGCAAATTCGGTCTGCCCGTCGGCAAGTTGCCGGTATTCGAGGGTACCGCCCAGTTCCGCGAGGCGCTGGCGCATACCGATCAGCCCACGGCCCTCGACCCATTGGACGGGGTCCGTCAATTGGCCATTGTTGCGAACCCGCAGTGCAATGGAATCCAACAGCAGGTCTACCTCGATCTGCACGCACGTGGGTGCCGCGTGCTTGAGTCCGGTGGTCAGACTCTCACGCAAGGCTCGCTCAATCAGGGACTTGTGACGAGCGTCGAGCCGTCCGGCTGGCTCCTGTTTCAAGC
>JBKCEY010000399.1:0-6248 GCA_046304115.1 Burkholderiales bacterium
ACCCTGCCGCATGCACTGGTGCGCGTCGTGCTGGCTGAGCAACTCTATCGGGCCTGGAGCATCCTGGCCGGGCATCCTTACCATCGCGAATGAATCCTGCGCAGCCCCATCCCTCATCAACCTTCATCTGGCTGGCCTCTCAGAGCCCGCGCCGTCAAGACCTGCTGACCCAGATCGGTGTGAGGTTCGAGCTGCTCCTGGCCGATGCACATGAAGACGCCGAGGCGCTGGAGGCCTTGCGACCCGGGGAGTCTCCAACGCAGTACGTGACGCGAGTCGTGCAGGACAAGGCGCGCGCTGCCCTGCAGCGCCATGCTCGTCGTGGGCTCCATGCGGCGCCCATTCTGGTGGCCGACACCACCGTGGCGCTGGGTGGCAGCATTCTGGGCAAACCGGCGAATGCAGACGATGCATCTCGCATGCTCAGCCAGCTCTCCGGACGTACACACCGGGTGCTCACGTCCATTGCCCTGTGCCATCCCTCCAAAGACCGGATCGACCAGCGCACTCAGGTCTCGCGAGTGGCTTTCGCCCGACTTCGACCCGACTGGATCCGCCGATACATCGCGGGCGGCGAACCCTTCGGCAAGGCGGGCAGCTATGCGATTCAGGGAGCAGCCGCGAGCATGATCCGTCGGATCGAGGGCAGTCACTCCGGTATCATGGGTTTGCCCCTGTATGAGACGGCGTTGCTGCTGCGGCGCGCCGGAATTCTCACCGGTCCCTGCGCATGATCGAAGACATCCTGGTCAATGTCTCGCCCTTCGAGACCCGCGTTGCGCTGGTCCAGCAAGGCGCCGTTCAGGAATTCCATCTCGAGCGCGCCGCCTCGCGAGGGCTGGTGGGCAATGTCTACCTGGGTCGTGTGCAACGGGTGTTGCCCGGCATGCAATCAGCCTTCATCGACATCGGCCTGGAGCGGGCCGCCTTTTTGCATGTGGCCGATCTCTGGCAGAACCGCCACGCCAGCGGCGCCCCTGCTCCCATCGAAAAGACGCTCTACGAAAGTCAGCCCCTGCTGGTGCAGGTCATCAAGGACCCCATCGGCACCAAGGGCGCGAGGCTCTCGACCCAGATCAGCATTGCGGGGCGTTTGCTCGTTCATCTGCCCCAGGATCCTCACATCGGGGTCTCGCAGCGCATTTCCGACGAACTGGGGCGCACGCAGCTGCGCGAGCGCATCCAGCGTCTGATGCCCGAGGGCGAGAGCGGTGGCTTCATTGTGCGCACCATGGCTGAAGACGCCCAGGACGATGGGCTCGCTGCCGACATCGATTACCTGCGCACCCGCTGGCGCCAGATACTCGATGGCAGCAAGACCTGCACGGCACCGGCCCTGCTCTATGGCGAACTCAGCCTCACGCAACGCGTCCTGCGCGATATCGCGACCGATCAGACCACCGGCGTCATCGTGGACTCACCGACTGCATTCGATGAGTTGCAGGCCTTTGCCAGCACCTACATGCCCCAGCTGCTCGGCAAGCTGCGCCGTCATGGCGGTGAGCGGCCGCTCTTTGACCTGCATGGTGTTGAAGAAGAGCTCGAACGGGCGCTGTCCAGGCGGGTCGACCTGAAATCAGGGGGCTACCTGATCATCGACCAGACCGAAGCCATGACCACGATCGATGTCAACACCGGTGGCTTCGTGGGGGGACGCAACTTCGATGACACGGTCTTTCGGACCAACCTCGAAGCCGCTCACGCGATTGCGCGGCAACTGCGGGTGCGCAACCTGGGGGGCATGGTCATTGTCGACTTCATCGACATGCACAACGCCGAACATCGTGATGCCGTACAGACCGAATTGCGCAAGGCCCTCGCCCGCGATCGCACCAAGACCACCGTCAACGGCTTTACCTCACTCGGTCTGGTCGAACTCACCCGCAAGCGCACCCGGGAGTCTCTGGCCCATGTGCTGTGTGAGCCGTGCGCCACCTGCGCAGGCAAGGGCGTGATCCGGACGGCCCGCACCGTGACCTACGGCATCATGCGCGAGATCCAGCGCGAGGCGCGGCAGTTCAATCCGCGCGAGTTCCGCATCCTGGCCGCGCAATCGGTGATCGATCTCTTTCTTGAAGAGGAGTCGCAACACCTTGCTGCATTGGGCGATGCGATCGGCAAGCCCATCTCGCTGCAGGTCGAGGCCCTTTACTCGCAGGAGCAATACGACATCGTGCTGATGTGATCAGCATGCCTGCGCCTGCGCCTGTGCCTGTGCCTTTGAACGCCTACCCCGTGCACGCCAACCCTGTGAATACCAACGAACGATCATCCTGCGGCCCTGTCGGGCGATCCGGGGCGATCCCTTAATATCTCGGCCCATCAGCCCTGCAACGACCCCTTGTCCCTGCATCGCTCCGCCTGACATTCACCTCCAGGAACCCCCATGAAACGAGCCGCTATCGTCAGCCCCCTTCGAACCCCCATCGGCGCCTTCGGTGGCAGCCTGCGCGGCGTGCCGGTTGAGGAGCTCGGTGCCTGCGTGGCGCGGGAGGTCGTCAGGCGCACGGGTCTGGATCCCGCGCGACTCGATGATGTGGTGTTTTCACAGAGCTATGCCAACGGCGAGGCGCCCTGCACCGGCCGGTGGGTTGCGCTGCAGGCGGGTTTTCCGATCGATGTACCGGGCATGCAACTCGACCGGCGCTGCGGCGGAGGCCTGCAGTCGATCGTGACTGCGGCAATGATGGTGCAGACCGGTGCGGCCGATGTGGTCATGGCCGGTGGCGTCGAGAGCATGAGCAACGTGGAGTACTACACCACCGACATGCGATGGGGATCCCGCTCGGGTACGGTCAAGCTGCATGACCGCCTGGATCGCGGGCGCGAGCGCTCCCAGCCCGAGCATCGCTTTGGCAAGATCAGCGGCATGATCGAAACCGCGGAAAACCTCGCCCGGGATCACAGCATCACGCGCGAGCAATCCGATGCCTTTGCATTGCGCAGCCAGCAACGCGCTGCGGCTGCCTGGGCCTCGGGCAAGTTCGATGGCGAGGTCGTTCCAGTGGCCGTACCCCAGCGCAAGGGTGATCCGGTTCTGGTCACCCGCGACGAAGGGATTCGCCCCGACACCACCCTGCAGTCACTCGCCGGGCTGCGCCCGGTCATGAAAGACGGCACCGTCACCGCGGGCAATGCCAGTCAGCAAAATGACGCGGCGGCAGCCTGCCTGGTGGTCGCAGAAGACAAGCTCGCCGAACTTGGTCTGGAGCCGATCGGCTTTCTGGTGGGCTGGGCGGCTGCAGGCTGTGATCCTTCCCGCATGGGCATCGGACCGGTGCCCTCGGTGGCCCGGCTCATGCAGCGTACCGGCATGACACTCGATCAGATGGATCTCATCGAACTCAATGAAGCCTTTGCATGCCAGGCGCTGGCGGTTGTGAAGGGCTGGGGCAAGACGCTGGAAGAGCTCGATGAAAGGCTCAATGTCAACGGCTCGGGCATTTCTCTGGGCCACCCGGTGGGCGCCACCGGGGTTCGCATCCTGACCACCCTGATGTACGAGATGCAGCGACGGGGGAGCCGCTATGGCCTCGAAACCATGTGCATTGGCGGCGGACAGGGGATTGCCGCCATCTTTGAACGGGCCTGATTGTTTCGGACCTGATCTGCATGTGTCCGACCGGCCCGAAGGGCTGTCAGCTCCATGAAATCCATTTCGCCGCTATCTTTCGCGATTATCTTTCGCGGTTATCTTTCGCGTTCACCCTGAGCCGTCATCTTTCGCCGTTATCGTCTGATCTCTACGCCATCCCATCACAGGACACCCCCATGAAACCAACCGCGCGCACCGAAGCCTCATCATCCGGCAGGAAGACTCTCCGATTCAGCGGTTTGGGCGGCCTGGACCGCCGGACCGTGATGCAGCTGGCAGTGGCTGCATCGCTGAGCCTTGCAGCACTGGGCGTACACGCTCAGTCCAAGCCGGCCGAGGCCTTCACCCCACAGGTGGGTCAGGCCGGCAAGGATGTGATCTGGGTGCCGACGCCCGATGGCCTGGTCAACCGCATGCTCAAGATGGCCCAGGTCACCCCTGAGGATTTCGTGGTCGACCTCGGTTCGGGCGATGGCAAGATCGTGATCGCCGCAGCCCGTGATTTCCGTGCCCGCTCGCTGGGTGTGGAGTTCAACCCGGACATGGTCAGCCTGTCGCGTCGCAATGCCCAGACTGCGGGCGTTTCCGACCGGGCCCGCTTCGAGCAGGGTGACATCTTCACCTTCGATTACAGCCAGGCCACCGTGGTGACGATGTACCTGCTCCCCGGGCTGAATCTCAAGCTGCGTCCCATCCTGCTCAAGATGAAACCCGGTACCCGTCTGGTGACCCATCAGTTCACCATGGGATCGTGGGAGCCCGATGACACCACCACAGTCGAGAACCGCCCCGGTTATCTCTGGATCGTGCCTGCCGCCGTGGGCGGATCCTGGAAGATCACCGGCCAGGAGGCCCGTGGCACCCATGAGTCGCAGCTCTCGCTCACCCAGGCCTTCCAGCAGGTCACGGGCTCCTGGCGCGGCACATCCATGGATGGCAAGCTGCGCAATGTGAGGCTCAGCGGCGACCTGCTCGCCTTTGACATGATGGATCCGAACGGTGTCCTGCGTTCGTATGTCGGTCGTGTGAACGGTGCGCGCATCGAAGGCAACTCGGTCGCTGCCGATGGCACAGCCGGTACCTTTGTGGCCACGCGGGTCGGCCCCGCCCAGCCGGTCGATGGCGGGCGCGAGTAACCGGGCGGTCATCAGGCAGCCCTGACACCCTGAGTTCTCGAGGGCTTGCGCCGGCTCAGCGCCAGCGCAAGTCCGGGGTCATCAGGCTTTCTTGTCGCGAGGCACCCGGCCCATGAGATAGAACTCGGGGTTGGGCATCATGCCGGTTGCATTGGCCAGACGATTGGACATTGCAAAGAAGGCTGCAATCGAGGCGATGTCCCAGGCGTCTTCGTCACTGAAGCCGTGGGCATGCAGCGCCCGGAAGTCGTGGTCATCGACCGCGCGCGAGTCGGTGGCCACCTTCATGGCGAAGGCGATCATGGCTTGCTGGCGTGCACTCAATGCAGCCTTGCGCCAATTGACGGCGAGCTGATCGGCAATCAGCGGGTTTTTTTCATAGATGCGCAAAATGGCGCCATGGGCCACGACGCAATAGAGGCAGTCGTTGGCGCCACTGGTGGCCACACCGATCATCTCGCGCTCACCCTTGGTCAGGCCGCCCTCCTTGAGCATGAGGGCATCGTGATAGCCCACAAAGGCCCGGAACTCGGCCGGCCTGCGTGCCAGCTTCAGAAAGACATTCGGGACGAAACCCGCTTTTTGCTGCACGCCCAGCAATTGGGTCCGAATATCCTCGGGCAGGTCGTTCAGGTCGGGCAGTGGAAATCGATCCTCGTTCATCGGCATCTCATGGAGTGAAGGGTCTGCGGTGCGACGCCGATGGTAAGGGATTCGACCCAGCCTTCACCGGATTCGAGCAGCTTCAGCCGCGCAGCCAGGAACGCGGCGGTGCGGGTGGGGTCCCCGGAGGTGGCGGCGGCGGTGCTGGCCGAGTGGACGACGCTCCGGTTGCAAAGCCAGATCCAGCCGGGCTTGGATTGCCTGCAGCAGGCATCGACCCCGAGGGAGGAAGCCCACCCGCGGCTGACCTGGCCGGTGCAGGCACCCGGTGGCCGTGCGCATACATGCAACTGTAGTAGAGCTGGTCATAGCGCTGCTGGCTGGAGCCAGCCTGTGGGCCGCTCTGGTCGCGGCAATGAGCATCGTCGGTCTGGAACTGGGCAACCGATCGGGTTGAACCCGGAACGGCATTCCAGGTCGGACCCGCGGGCACGCTCGCACAGCCGGCCAGACTGCCGAGCACAACGACCGTCATGAGCAAACCCCGTGCAGGCAAGGCCATTGGTCGTTTCATTGCGACTGTCCTTCAGGAATCGGGGCTACGGGCTCATAGCCGGAGGGGCACTCCTGCACCTGCGGGAACCAGCCCTGGGGATCAGCGCACCAGTACCAGTACCCCGGCAAGGGCCCAGCCGGCTCGGCGGCCCGCTCGATCCATTGCGTGGGTGGAGCAACAGGAACGGAGGAAGACGGAACGATCACGGTCGTGCCATAGATGGGCGGCGGGACGATCTGTACCGGCACCGGATAGTGGGGGTAATACCTCGGCGGGTAGTACGGATAGGCGTACGGATCGTAATAAGGCCAGGGTCGCCGGCTCGGCACCACCGTAATGGTGGGCGGCGGTGGACGCC
>JBKCEY010000400.1:0-5885 GCA_046304115.1 Burkholderiales bacterium
GCGCGCACTGCGGATTTCCTCGCGGGTGGCTTTCAGGAGATCGCGCCCGGCCAGCAGGATGCGCCCTGCCGTGACTGGCAGGGATTTCGGCAACAGACCCATCACCGCCTGCGCGACGACCGATTTGCCGGATCCCGACTCGCCCACCACGCAGAGCACTTCACCCCGGGGCACCTCGAGGTCCAGACAATGGACCGCACGGCTGCGGTCAGCCCCGGTGGGCAGATCGACACTCAATCCCTCGATGCTCAACGCATTCATACCCGTCGCCTCATGCGTGGATCGAGGGTATCGCGTAGCCCGTCACCCAGCAGGTTGACCGCGAGCACGGTCAATGCGAGGAGCAGCCCCGGAAACAGGATGTGATGCGGATGGATTCGAAACAGCGAGCGGCCTTCGGCAATGATGTTGCCCCAACTCGGAATCTCGGGCGGCACCCCCACACCCAGAAACGAAAGGGCCGCTTCCGAGAGCATGGCTGAGGCGCACAGAAAGGTGCCCTGCACGATGAGAGGGGCCACGGTGTTGGGCAACACATGCCGCAGCACCAGCACCCAGGCCGGCGCTCCAAGCGTTCGGGCCGCCTCGACATAGGGTTCCTCGCGCACCGTCAGCACCACCGAACGCACCAGGCGAACCACGCGGGGCACATCCGGAATGACGATCGCAAGAATGACGGTGAGCAGCCCTCCGCCCCAGACTGCCACCAGTGCAATGGCGAGCAGGATGCCCGGGATCGCCATCAGCCCATCCATCACGCGCATCACAGGGCCATCGAGTCGCCTGAAAAAGCCAGCCGCCAGGCCAATGAACAAACCGATCAGCACCGAGATCGAGGCCACGCTGGTACCGACAATCAGAGAGACTCTAGCCCCGTAGATCACTCTGCTGTAAAGGTCCCGGCCGAGGTTGTCGGTACCAAAGAGAGCATGACGCTCACGGGTTTGCCCATCGGCATCGGTGAGCTGCACGAGCTCGCCAGGGCGGGCATTGCGAATCGAAGGATCGATCTCGGAAGGGTCAACGGTGTAGAGCCAGGGCGCCAGCAACGCCACGAACAGCACCAGTAGCAGGATGGCCCCGCCGATCCGTACGGTCGGATTGCGCAGGGCCTGGCTCGAAATCGACGGGTTCGTGCTCAAGGCGTCAGTACCGGATCATCGTCAGGCTCATGCTCAACACGTCAGTACCGGATGCGGGGATCAAGCAGGGCATAGCCCACGTCGATCAGCAGGTTGACGAACACATAGGCACATGAAAAAAGCAGGATCAGCGCCTGAATGACCGGAAAGTCCCTTGCAAGAACGGCCTCGACGGTGAGTCGTCCGAGCCCTGGAATGGCATAGACGCTTTCAGTGACCACCGCCCCACCGATCAGTACCGCCAAGCCGATACCGATGATGGTGAGAATGGGTACGGCGGCGTTACGCAGTGCATGGCCCGAGAGCACCTCCCGGTCGGTCAGCCCCTTGGCCCGCGCCGTGCGGATGTAATCCTCGCCCAGAACCTCCAGCACGCTGGTTCGGGTGATGCGTGCGATCAGGGCCACATACGCGATCGACAGCGTGCAGGCGGGCAGGATGATCCGCTCGAGCCAGGCGCCCAGGCCTTCTGATAGGCGCGCATAACCCTGTACCGGCAGCCACTCGAGCTGAACCGAAAAAATGTAGACCAGCAGGTAGCCCATCACGAAGACCGGCACCGAAAACCCCGCGACCGAGACACCCATCACGGTGCGATCAATCCAGTGCCCCTGGCGGTAGGCGGCCAGCACCCCCAGGGGGACGGCCACCAGGACCGAGATCAGCAATGCCACTGCACCGAGCGAAAGGGTGGGTTCGAGCCGTTGGGCAATCAGTTCGATCACCGGCGTGCGCAGGAAATAGCTCTCACCCAGATCACCCCGCACAAGCTGGCCCAGCCAGATGCCAAACTGCACCGGAATCGGTCGCTCAAGGCCCATGCGCTCGCGCAGGGCCTGGACCTGATCGGGCGTAGCCGTATCTCCAGCCAGCACGGCAGCCGGATCACCGGGCACCAGTCGCAGCATCAGGAACACCACGACCGCCACCACGGCGAGTACAGGCACGACAGCCAGAATCCGTCTGATGAGAAAACCGATCATGACCTGCCCTTGCCCAGAGAGTCGCCCAGAGAACGAGTCATGTCGCGCTGTCGCCCATGGCCTGGACTCACTTTTTGCGCATTCCCCAGAACAGGGTGATCGGCGCCTCGAAAGTCTGCTCGATCCGGCGGTTCATGGCGCCCACAAAACGTGCCTCCCCGAGCGGCACGAAGGCCACGATCTCGGTATTGCGCTCCTGGATCTGGCGCGCGAGATCGATCCGGCCCTGCGGATCGGTCACCCTTGAATAGGCTTCGCGCAACAGCTCGAACTTGTCGTCGCAGGGCCAGCCCAGAAAGGAGGTCCTGCAATTCGTGTTGAGCACTGTGCGGCCGATGGGATCGAGCGAATCGCGGGTGTCGTAGAACGAGGCGAACAGGCTCCAGCCACCCTCGGAGGGCTTGTCCTTCTTGCGCAGGCGAGGCCCCATCGACTGCCAGTCCATGGGCACGAGCTGCACCTTGAACCCGGCGCGCTCGAGTTGTTGCCTGAGCAAAGGGCCAAGCGGGGCCAGTGGTGCCAGATCGGTCGGATACGGCAGCACGACGGGCGTGCCGTCATAGCCGGCCTCCTTGAGCATGGCCTGGGCACGCTTGGCATCGCCACGCACCAGATCCTTCATGCCAACCTCGCTCGCGAGTGGCGAGCCACAGGCATACATCGAACGGCAGGCCTTGAAGTAACGGGAGTCACCCACGGCCCCCTTGAGAATCTGCTCCTGGCCAAAGGCCACCATCGCAGCCTGGCGGATCTTCGGGTTGTCAAATGGCGGGTGAGCATGGTTCATGCGCGCAAAGTACTGCCCACTCGCAAATGGCAACACGACGAGCTGCTTTTCCTTTTCAACCAGCGGCAAGAGATCCGCCGGGATGGTTTCGACCAGATCGACCTCACCTCGCACCAGAGCGGACACTGCGGTCTGCGGATCCGACACGGCGAGCCACTCGATACGCTCCACCATCGCCACCTTGCCGCCTGCAAAACCCGACGGCGGCTCGGCACGCGGCTTGTACTTCGGATTGCGCACATACACCACCTTCTCGCCCGGCTTCCACTCATCCCGCTTGAAGATGAAAGGCCCTGAGCCAATCACCTGCTCAGGGCGAATCGGTTCGGTGGGAGGGGTCTGAGCCACGGCCTTGGGCATGATGAGCATCGGCGCAAGGCTGGGCTTGGCCAGTGCATCAAGGACCATGCCGAAGGGTTCCTTCAGCACGATCCGGAAGGTCCGCGCATCCACGGCATCGATTGATGCGATGAACGCACCCAGCCGCATGCCGGTCGGGTCACGACGCACGAAGCGCTGGATCGAGGCGATGCAGTCTTCAGCGGTGACCGGGGTGCCGTCATGCCATTCCAGGCCTGCACGCAAGCGGAAGGTATAGGTCCGCTCGTCCTTGCTGATCTCCCACTTCTCGGCCATCTGAGGCCGAATCTGACCCTTGGCATCAAGGGCCACCAGCTGGTCCCAGACCAGATACCCATGGTTGCGCACGATGTACTGCGTACTCACCAGCGGATCGACTGTCTTGAGGTCGGAGTGCATGACCACCTTGAGGGTCTGCGCCTGGGTCAGGGCCGGCGAGGCAAGCCCTGCGGCCAGGGAGAGTGTTGCTGCAGCCGCAAGCGCCTGAAATGATCGAAGCTTCAAGGGTTTCATCGGGTCTCCTCGTTCTGTGAAAGTGATGAAGTCGAGATCCGGCGCCCCAGGGGCTCGGGCGCGCGGACGTTCGATGGCATGACTCAGTCGACAGATTCAAATTTCAGATAGGGCTCGCGGGCCAGCTGATCAAGCAGGTCAACCTCCCAGGTGAGGTATTCGCGCATGGCCTGCTCCACCCGGTCGGCCCGTGCCCAGGGCGGATACCACATGTCGTCGGTCGGCGTGAGTTGCAATGGATCATTCTCGATGCGTCCTGGCTCCATGGGCAGGCCTGCCCTGCGCCAGCCCGCGCGCCCTGATTTCAGCCAGAAAACCTGCTGGCGGCCAGCCTCCAGCGCCTGCTGCGCGGCAAACGGCGAGATACGACCATCGCCGCACACAAACACCAGGGGTATCGCGGGATCGAGGCTTTGCAGTGCGGCTCCGAGGTGCGAGCGCATCGCATAGCGTGATCCGGCAATCCGTTCACGCCGCCAGCCAAAGCTCTCTCCCACATCGATAACGCAAACCGGATTCGTCTTCATCCGGTCGGCGAGCGCCTCGGGTCCGATCGCCGCAACCTGCAGCCGATCAAGGCCCAGCGCGGGCACCACGGATTCGCCCTGCACCTTCTCGAGTGTCTCGAATCCGTCAAGCACATACACCTCGGACCAGCCCATCTGGCGCAGCCAGTGGCCGGTCATGGGCGCCTGCACCCCATGCTCGTCGACCAGCACGATGCGGGCATGCCGTACCGCAGCGAAGGTGTCGGTGGCCTGCACCAGTTGTCCACCCGGTGCGTGCAGGCTACCCGGCAGATGTCCTGCCGCGTGGGCCGGCGCCTGACGGACGTCGAATACATAGGTCGTGCGAGATGCCTCCTGTTGCCAGAGGTTGAGCTGGTCTGCATCGATGAAACGCACACCATGGCGCACGGCCAGATCGCGAGCCCGTTCACGTGCTGCGGCAACCGCCTGAGGCGGTGGCAGAGGCACCATGCGATCCTGCCCCTGGTCGGTCTTGAGTCCGGCCAGATGCCAGCCCATGGTGCCGTTGCGCAGGGCGTAGACCGGATTTTTCAGACCTGCATTGCGCAGGCTCTGCGCCCCGATGATCGAGCGCGTGCGGCCCGCGCAATTGACCACCACCGTGGTCTGCTCGGACTTCACCAGAGCAGGCACCCGCAGTGCAAGTTCTGCGCCTGGGCAGTTATCCGCGCCTGGAATGCTCACCATGCGGAACTCCTCGAACGGCCTTGAGTCGACCACCACCACCTCGCGGCCCTCGTCGACCCACTGACGCAATTCCTCCGGACCAATCCGTGGCGTGTCGTGATGGTGCTCGATGTATTCACCAAACGCCTTGGAGGGCACGTTGGTGCCCGAGAACCCCTCGTGGCCTGCAGCTTTCCAGGCCTGCACGCCACCGGTCAGGCCCACGACCCAGCCATAGCCCTCGGATCGCAGCAGCGCCGCAGCGCGATCGGCCTCGCCACCCGCCTCGCCCCGGGCATCGCACAACACAACACGGGTTGAGCGCCTGGGCACCAGCATCGGCATGCGCACTTCAATCCAGGACAGCGGCACACTGCTCGCCGTGAGCAGGTGTTCACGCGCAAAAGGCCCTCCATCGCGCACATCGAGCAGGGCCAGTTCCTGCCCATCGGCCAGCCACAGCCGCAGCGTGGCTGCGTCAATCCAGCCCGCGAACGGCTGGCCTGCATCGGCCGCAGAGCGGATATTGCGGTCGTTGGTCGCGCTCATGAACGGCCCTCGGCAGCGAGCGCCTCATCGAAGGCACGAAGCACCTCATCGCACTCGGCCTCAGTGATCGAGAGTGGCGGATTGATGCGAAACACATTGCGACTGGCACTGCCCTTGACCATGATGACCCCCTTTTCGCGCAGTCGCCGCTGAACCCGGTCGCCCGCCTCGACTGCCGGCAGACGCTGCTCGCGATCGCTCACCAGCTCGATCCCCAGAATGAGCCCGGTGCCGCGAACATCGCCAATCAGCGGATAGCGGGACTGCAATTCGGCCAGTCCGCGACGCAGTTGCTCGCCTCGTTGATGGGCATTGCCCATCAGGTCTTCGTCGTCGATCACCCGCAGTACCGATC
>JBKCEY010000401.1:0-9943 GCA_046304115.1 Burkholderiales bacterium
CGACCGGGCGCTCGATGGAGCGCGTATCGACCGACTGTTCGAGAACGTTGGGGGAGTGTGTCTGGACGCGTGTCTCGCGCGCATGAACACCTTTGGCCGGATCGCGGTCTGCGGACTGATCGCGGGCTACAACGGCGAGTCGATCCCGGTGCAGCAGTTCCGGCATGTGCTGATCAGCCGCCTGAAAGTGCAGGGCTTCATCGTGTCTGAATTCCCGGATGCCTGGCCGCCGGCCCTGGCCGAGCTGGCCCAGGCGGTGGGCGAAGGTCGGCTGAAGTACAGCGAGACCATTTCGAAAGGCCTCGAATCTGCGCCACAGGCCTTCATCGGTCTGCTGCGGGGCGAGAATTTCGGCAAGCAGCTGGTGCAACTGGTCTAAGCTAGCAAGGCCCACGGGCGGCTTGCGGGCCCGTGCCGATCTGAAGCCTCACGTCGCATCGATCAATCTCAAGGAGACACCCTATGAATGCACCTCAAACATCGCTGCGCGCCCAGGTCAGCGAGCAGGAATGGAAACTGCGTGTTGAGCTCGCCGCCGTCTACCGCCTGGTGGCGCTGTATGGCTGGGATGATCTGGTGTTCACCCATATCTCGGCACGGATTCCCGGCCCCGAGCATCACTTTCTGATCAATCCCTATGGTCTGATGTTCGAGGAAATCACCGCCTCGTCGCTCGTCAAGATCGACATGGACTGCAAGCCGCTGCATCCCACGCCCTACAAGGTCAATCCGGCCGGCTTCGTGATCCACAGTGCCATTCATGAGGTGCGTGAGGATGCCGGATGCGTGCTCCACACGCATACCCGCTCAGGGATCGGTGTGTCGGCCCAGAAGGGCGGACTTTTGCCGATCTCCCAGCAGGCCAGCACCATCATGTCTTCGCTCGCTTATCACGATTACGAAGGCATCGCGGTCCGTGATGACGAGAAAAAGCGCCTGCAGAACGACCTGGGCACGGCCCGATTCATGATCCTGCGCAATCATGGGCTGCTGACGGTCGGGCGCACCATGGCCGAGGCCTTTCAGGCGATGTACACGCTCGAGACCGCCTGCCAGGCGCAGCTCGCAGCCCAGTCCGGTGGAGCCGAGCTCATCGAGGTGGGCCAGTCGGTGCTCGACACGGTAGCGCACGCGATCAGTGTGCAGCGCACCGCGCTCAGCAGCGAGGAGGTCTTTGCAGCCCTGGTGCGCAAACTCGATCGTCGCAACCCCGGCTACGATCAGTAACGCTTACGAAAGCTCCCGAAAACCGGACCCGCTCGCGCTTGCAGGGCAACCATCAACCGGCACTGTTTCATGCATCCATCGATTCGTACCGGCCGGATGGTCGAAGTTCAGCCGGGCATCCACCTGCACTGCGCCGAGACGGGTACGCCAGGGGCGCCGCTGATCGTCTTTCTCCATGGGTTTCCAGAGTTCTGGGGCGCATGGAAAGACATCCTGCCCCGCTTCTCGCAGGGTTGGCATGCGGTTGCGCCCGACATGCGAGGCTATAACCGCTCCAGCAAGCCCCCGGAGGTCAGCGACTACAGGATCGACACCCTGGTGGCCGATATCGAGGGGCTGATCACGGCCCTGGGCCATCAGGACTGTGTGCTGGTCGCCCATGACTGGGGCGGTGCCGTGGGCTGGGCGGTCGCAATCAGCAAGCCCCAGCGGGTGCGTCGGCTGGTGATTCTCAATGCGCCTCATCCAGTACCGTTTTCGCGCCTGCTGGCCAGCGACCCCAACCAGCAAAAGGCCAGCACCTACATGGGATTCCTGCGCTCCGAGGGATCCGAGGCACAGCTGGCGGCCAACAGTTTTGCAATGATCGAGTCCTTTCTTGCAGCCGGTGGCGAGACACCCGCCTGGTATGACGAGGCGACCCGATCGGCCTACCACGAGGCCTGGGGACAACCCGATGCCATCCGCGGCGGCGTCAACTACTATCGGGCCACCGCGCTGCGCTCGGGGGCGAACAAACCCGTCGTTCTCGATCCGGCTGCCTTCAGGGTGACGATGCCCACGCGAGTGATCTGGGGCGAGCGCGACCGAGCCTTGCTGCCTGCCTTGCTGGTGGGGCTCGATGAGGTCGTGCCCGATCTCGAAGTGGTTCGCCTGCCCAAAGCCACCCACTGGCTGACCCATGAGGACCCTGTTCGCGTGGCGGCATTGATCCATGAGTTCGCAACACGTGACTCCGCCTGAGGGCGAGTGGGCTGGCCGGGCTCCTGATTCGGTCGAGTCCATCGAGCTCGGCTCCTGGGACGACCTGCGCGAAAAAGCCAGCGCCGTGAGACAGGCAGTGTTCGTCAGGGAGCAGGGCATTCCTCAGTCGCTCGAGTGGGATGAAGCCGATGCTCAGTGCCTGCACGCGGTGATTCTTGATGAACAGAAACAACCCGTGGCCACCGGCCGACTGCTGCCCGACGGGCACATCGGTCGCATGGCTGTGCTGGCAGACCGTCGTCGTGGCGGGCTCGGCGGGCGGGTGCTCGAGGCCCTGATTGAAGCGGCGCGTCAGCGCGGCCATGACCGCGTGATGCTCTCGGCCCAGGTCCACGCCCTGTCTTTTTATCGGGGTCATGGTTTTGAGGCTGAGGGGCAGGTCTACGACGATGTCGGAATCCCGCACCAGGACATGACCAGGCGGCTGAGACCTTGAAGAGTCCGTCCGTGCTCTGAATCAGCGCTCTGACCGGTGTACTGAAGGGTGTGCTGAGGGGGTGGTGACCGGTGTGCTGAGGGTGTGCTGAGGGTGTGGTGACGGGTGTGCTGACAGGTTCGCTGATCGGTAGGAGGCGTGCCGGATTGAGGGTCGCTCAGTCCTGGGCCCGAAGTGCGTAGGGCAGAGGCAGCAGTTGCAGTCCAACCTGGTCGACCCGATCGGTGCGGCACTCAAACAGTGCGATGAATCCGTGATCGAGCGGGGCCGTCATCACAAACTGACCCGCCGGCTCGGCCTCCCCCTCAATCTGGACATCGGATGCCGGCGCCGGCGTCGGGCCTTGCCCCTGGGCAAGAAACATCCTGCGGCGCAGCTTGCCCAGATACTGGCTGCGGGCCACCACCTCCTGGCCGGGATAGCAGCCCTTGGTGAAATTCACCCCATCAACGGACTCGAAATTGACCATCTGAGGCACGAAGCAATCGCTTGTGCTGGCACTGATGCGCACAATGGCAACGAGAATCTCGGCCTGCGCCCATTGCCGTTGATGCTCGGGCGTTTCGTTTTGCCAGGCCTGCGGCAGGCTTTGCAGCCGGTCTTTGGGCACGATCAGCAGGGAGCGGGGCAAGGGCCCTTCAGGCGTGATGAGCGCCGGCAGTCCAACCTGCATTCCGGCTTCGCTCGACAGAACCAAGTCGGATGAATCTCGCCCCTGAGCGGCTGCATCGATGTTCAGCCACTGCCTGACCCCTTCATGGGCCGATACGCCCATCACACCCAGGATCACCCATTGCTCGCTGCAATCCTGCACCTTGGCTTTGGCTCGGAGTACAAACATCG
Organism: Burkholderiales bacterium; assembly: GCA_046304115.1. Taxonomy (GTDB): domain Bacteria; phylum Pseudomonadota; class Gammaproteobacteria; order Burkholderiales; family Burkholderiaceae_E; genus UBA4615. The sequence continues at coordinate 3,491 of JBKCEY010000401.1, forward strand.
ACAGGCGTCGGGCCAGACTGGCGGCGAGGTCGGCAGAAACCGCAAGCCAGTACCCCTCGGAGGTCTGCCACATCCGGGCCGTGGCGCTCAGTCGACCCTTGGCAGAGCAATAACCCGCCCAGCGGGCCTGGCCCTCAGGCAATCCAGTGACATCCTGGGTCAGCTGCCCATGCAGGAAGGAACCCGCCTCGGCACCGCTGACCTGGATGAGGCCCAGCCCAGTGGCCGAGTCTGCGGGCAACAGGGTGACAAAGTCCGGGGCAGTCTTCCAGGGAAGGGACTGTGGCGCCGAGCGCTCAGGCAATGGATGGGTTGTCATGCGCAGGGATCAACGGGGAACACCGCCTTATGATAGGCCCGATGAAGCGTTCTTCTCGATGGTTCCCTCTCCTTGGCATGGTCGCAGTCCTGTGTGGACTGGCTCTGGTTGTTGCGTTCTGGTTCTATGCCGGACGGACGCTGCCCACTGCGACGCTCCCGGTCGACCTGGAGATCGAACGCGGCACCGTGGGCGCTGCCCTGGGCCGCAGTCTGAACGCCCAGGGATTTGATGTGCCCGCCTGGACGCTGGCCATCGCCTTGCGGATACGGGGCGATGCACCTCGTATCAAGGCAGGGTTGTATGACTTTCAGGAGGCGCCCACCCTCAAGGGCCTTCTGGATCGCCTGACCCGAGGCGATGCGGCGCAGCGGGAATTTGCCCTGATCGAGGGATGGAACTTTCGGCAGGTCAGACAGGCCCTGGCCAGACAATCGGAGCTCAAATCGCTCACTGCAGAGCTCACCGATCAGCAGATCCTGCAAGCCATCGGTGCGCCACACACCCATCCCGAAGGGCTGTTTGCCCCCGACACCTATGCCTGGGTCAAGGGCAGCAGCGATCTGGATCTGCTGCGGCGTGCCTATCGACAGCAGCTCAAGCGGCTCGAACAGGCCTGGGCCCAGCGGCGTCCGGCGCCCGACGGGCCTGCCCTGGATTCTCCCTACCAGGCTCTGATCCTGGCCTCGATCATCGAAAAGGAGACCGGCAAGGCGTCTGACCGCGGGCGTATCGCGGGGGTTTTTGCCAATCGATTGAGAATCGGCATGCGCCTGCAGAGTGATCCGACCACGATCTACGGACTGGGCGAAGGCTTTGACGGCAACCTGCGCAAGCGTGATCTGCAGTCGGATACACCCTGGAACACCTATACCCGTGCGGGATTGCCGCCCACCCCGATTGCAATGCCCGGTCGGGCGGCCTTGCGCGCCGCGCTGGCGCCCGAACAGACCACCGCCCTCTATTTCGTGGCCCGCGGTGATGGGAGTTCGGAGTTTTCGAGCGACCTGGACGCCCATAATCGTGCTGTGGCGAGATACCAGAAAGCCCGTAAACCCTCCAGCAGCATCACTCCGTGAACATCTGGCTCAACACACCCCCCGCCAGGCACACCGCTTCGTGAGCCTCCCATCATGACCGAACCCCTGATGTCAGATGCGATCGTGTCTGCCTCGAACACTTCCGAGTCCAACCGACGCGGGCGCTTCATCACTCTGGAAGGCATCGATGGCGCCGGCAAGAGCACCCACATTCCGTGGCTGATGGACTGGCTGGGCGGCCATGGGGTTCGCGTCGTCCAGACTCGCGAGCCGGGCGGAACCGAACTGGCCGAAGCGATCCGGCAATGGGTCCTGCATCGGGCCATGAGCATGCGCACAGAGGCCTTGCTGGTCTTTGCAGCCCGCCAGGATCATCTCGACCGCGTCATTCGACCGGCACTGGCGGCAGGGCAGTGGGTCCTGTGCGATCGATTCACCGACTCCACGGCAGCCTATCAGGGCGCGGGTCGTGGCATGGGACAGGAAGACATTGAACTTCTCGAGCGCTGGGTCCATCCCGACCTGCAACCCGACCGGACCCTTCTGTTTGATCTGGACCCCCTCACAGCCGCACGGCGTCGGGCGGCCGCTCGCGAAGCGGATCGTTTCGAGGCTGAAGATGTTGAATTTTTTGCCCGGGTGAGGGCGGGGTATCAGTCACGTCGGGCAGAAAACCCGAGTCGATTCGCACTCATCGACAGCAGTCAGTCGATCGATAATATTAGAGTTTTACTTGAGAAATCAATTCCAAATAACTGGTTTTAATGAGAAATATTTATCCGTGGCATCTTGAGGCTGTTTCTGAGTTGCTGGCGCGCCGGGATCGATTGCCTCACGCGCTCCTGCTGAGCTCGCCGCCGGGTTGTGGGCTGAGCGAATGCGCCCAGGAACTGAGCATGGCCTTGCTCTGCGAGCAGCCTGCCCGCGATGGCAGCGCCTGTCATCAGTGCCCCGCTTGCCAGTGGATGGCAGCAGGCACCCATCCGGATGCCCGCAAGCTCAGTCTTGTGGTGGGCGACGACGGCAAGGTGAGCACGCAGATTTCGGTCGATGCTGTCCGCGGGCTGGCCGGTTTTCTGGCCGTGGCCGGACATCGCGGCGGGCGCCGGGTGGTGCTGATCGATCCCGCGCAAGCCATGAATGGCATTGCCGCCAATGCCTTGCTCAAATCGCTGGAAGAACCCGGGCTGGGCGTGACCTTTCTGCTCGTCAGCGAACGCCCGGAACTGCTCCTGCCCACCATCCGATCGCGTTGCCAGCAGGTTGGACTGCCGGCGCCCGATCTCCCGGACGCTCAGGACTGGCTCCAGGGTGCCAGCGGATGCACTGCGGAGCAGGCTCGATCCCTGCTGGCGGCCTCCGGGGGCGCCCCCCTGCAAGCGCTGGCCCTGGCAGAACCCTCAATTGCGCGATCCCATGAGATGGCCCTGCAGGCGTTGGCCCGCCTGCCGGATGAGGCGGTCAGCCAGGTCGCCGATGCGCTCTCTGCACTGGATGCAGGGATCTGGTTGCCACTCAGCCAGCGCTGGTTGATGGATGTCGCGCGCGTGGCAGCCGGAGCCTCGCCTCGCTACTTTCCACAACAGCGCGAGCGCCTGACCCAACTCGCAGGTCGGGTTGGAAACCCTGCTCTGCTGACGGAGGCGGCCAGAGGCCTGACGCGGCAGTTCAGGCAGATCAGCCATCCACTCAACCCACGGCTGTATTGCGAAGAGTCGCTGGCGATTCTGAGCGCGGCCTTCGCCAGTGGCGGGCAGCGCCCGTCGGGTGGTCAACCGCCCGGGCCTCGCCCGGGCTAGACTGATCAGGCCATGTCCACCCCGTTCAATGGATCGAGCGCCTCGGGCGAGCCGGGGCGTGCCTCGAGCCTGATCAATCTGACCATTCGCGATCGCGCAGCCCTGCGTGCCGCGTATATGCCCTTCGTTGAAGGCGGGGGTCTGTTCGTGCCGACCAATCGGGCAGCGCGAATGGGTGACGACCTGTACCTGATCATGACCCTTCCCGATGATCAGGCCAAGCACGCGGTCTCGGGCAAGGTGATCTGGATCACGCCCGCTGGCAGCGGCTCAAGGCAACAGGGGCTGGGTGTACAGTTCGCCCGGAACGAGGCGGGCGAGCAGATCAGGTCTCGCATCGAGACCCTGATCGCAGGACAGCCGCGCAGCGCCGGCCCCACTCATACCTTCTGAACGGTTTTTCCTGCCCGCAGAGTGCAGGGTTACTGGCTTTGCCCGAGCATGTATACCGATTCGCATTGCCACCTGGACTTCCCGGGTCTGAGAGAGAACCTGCCTGCGGTACTTGAGCGCATGAGGCAAGCGGGTGTTTCGCGCGCACTCTGTGTAAGCGTGACGCTTGAGGATTTCCCACAGGTGCTGGCTCTCGCGCAAGCATCGAATGCAGGCCCGTGGGCCGACGTTGCCCAGGCCGGGCAGGGTACGGAAGCACCTCAGTTGTTTGCCTCGGTGGGCGTGCATCCCGACTACCCGGATTGTGAAGAGCCCACGGTCGATGGACTGGTGCGACTTTCAGACTCGCCCAAAATCATCGCGACCGGCGAAACGGGACTGGATTACTTCAGGGCAAGCACCGATCCGGCGCTGACGCATGAATGGCAGCGGGAGCGGTTCAGGGTGCATATCCGCGCGGCTCGAATCACGGGCAAACCGCTCATCATTCACACCCGTTCGGCTTCCGACGACACGATCCGCATCATGGCCGAGGAGCAGGCCGGTGTCGTGGGTGGCGTCATGCACTGCTTTACCGAAACCCTGGCGGTCGCCCGTGCGGCGCTCGACCTGGGCTTTTACATCTCGTTCTCCGGCATCGTGACTTTCAAGAACGCCGAAGACCTGCGCGAAGTCGCCCGGTTTGTGCCGCTCGAGCGCATGCTGATCGAAACCGACTCGCCCTACCTCGCCCCCGTGCCCCATCGGGGCAAGACCAACGAGCCGGCCTTTGTCAGCCATGTGGGCGACTATCTGGCGACCTTGCGCGGCGTGGATGCCGAAGCGTTCGCACACCTGACCAGTCAAAACTTCGATCGTTGCTTTCGATTGAGCCCGACCGCCTGAGGCGAAGGACAGCCCGAAAAGGCGAAGGCCCTCGCGCTGAGACGAGGGGCCTCCCGCTGAGGTGAAGACCCGCCCTCTGAGACGTCGCCAGCGGGCTGCGCTCAGGGGCTCGGCCTTGGACGCTCAGAGCAGACGAAACGCCAGAATGGCCGTCAGGGTGGGGGGTGCTGCCGCCACGAGCAAGCCCAGCGGGCTGATGACGCCGCCTTCAAACTGCCCGCGCAAGATGGCGTAGCCCGCGGGGTTCGGGGCATTCGCGATCACGGTCAGGCCGCCGCCGGTAATGGCTCCAGCCAGCAGTGCACGCTTGAACTCCTCCGACAGGCCTTCAACCTGAGACCCGAGATAGGTGAGGGCGGCGTTGTCGGTAATGGCCGTCAATGCCGTCGCACCGAAGTAGACCGTGTCCGCATTCATGCTGTGCAGCAAGGGCTCCAGCCACCAGGCCTGCTGCCCGCCCAGAACCACCAGACCCGCCAGGAAGAAGGCCACCATCAGGCCCTCACGCAGGATCAGCCGATCCTGGTACTGCGGATAGGCGGTTGCGAACCCCATGAAAAAGAGAAAGAGCCCCATGAACACCGCAGGATGATGGGCGAAGGTCACAATACCCGCCAGGAACACGATATGGACCGCCAGCACCGCAAAGGGCATCGAGGCGGATGGCACATCGGCCACCGCATCGAGCGCTGACAGTTCCTTGCGGAACACAAAGGCTGTGACCACCGCATTGATGGACACCGCCAGGGCCATCTTCCAGCCGAAATGGGTCAGCATGTAAAAGATGTCCCAGTTCCATTTGCCCGCCACCATCAATACCGGCGGGGCGGCGTAAGGCGTGAGCACACCGCCAATCGACACATTCACGAATAGCAGGCCCAGGGTGGCGTACTTGAGTTTCTGGGACACCGTGGCCGCTGCAAAACGTTCGCGCAGCATGAGGGCGCCAAGCGTCATGGCGGCGGGCTCGGTGATGAACGAGCCCAGCAAGGGCACGACCGACAGGGTCAGGATGTAATACGACAGCGCACCAGGCAGCGGCACGAAGCCCGCCAGGGTCTCGACCAGGCGCCGGGCCATGTGGAGCACGGCTCGACTGGCTGCCACCACCATGATCGCAAAAACGAACATGGGTTCAGTGAAATTACGTGTATCGAGATACTCGACCGCAGCCTTGGGCGTCACCATGACCGCCGCGATCGCGATCATCACGAAAGCCCAGAACCCAAAGACCGCCTCCACTTCAGCCAGAAGATGCCAGGCTCCGGCATGTCGCGGGTCGTTGTGCGCGAGTCGCTCAAAAAATTTGGTCGAGAAGGTGTGGGCCACGGCAATCGCAAAAATGATTGCGGCCATCCATTGCACTGCTGTGCTGTTCATGAAGCGCGGCTCTTCGTTGAGGTGAGGGGGCGAAGCGGATTCGGGTTAATGCAGACGGGTCAAGCCCGACCCAGAGGAGCCGGGCGTCGACGGGTGAACGGGAAGGGCGTCAGCCGGCCTTCACCGGGATGTCCTGCAGCGGATCACGAAAGGCTGTGCGTCGGGCATCCCAGTCGGCAGAACCAAACCGCGCGAAGGTTCGCGCCGGCGAGACCGGTGCCTTGAACTCCGGGTAGCGCCCCTCGGACTTGACCGACTCGAGCAGATCGTCGCAGACCTGCATGATGCCGCCGAGCAGCAGTCCGGGAAGGATGGCAATGGCGTAGCCCATGGCCTCGGCGTCAGCCAGCGGCACCTCCGGGGTCTTGCCTCCCTTGACCATGTTGAGCAGGCAGGGGCCGCCCACCCAGCGCGGAATGTTGGCGACCTCCTCCAGGGTCTGGGGTGCCTCCACAAAGGCCACATCGGCGCCGTTGGCCAGTGCCAGGCGAGCGCGCATGAGCGCCTCATCCAGGCCGATCACCGCACGGGAGTCGGTGCGCGCAATCACCACAAAGTCGGGCGACTGCCGGGCGGCAGCAGCGGCACGGATCTTGGCAATCCAGTCCTCTCGGGAGGTGACTTCCTTGTTGTCGAG
>JBKCEY010000402.1:0-1239 GCA_046304115.1 Burkholderiales bacterium
CGGCGAAGACCTGCCGGCTGTGCATTGGGGTGCCGATGCGCTGATCGAACAGCCCCTGGCCCTGCTCGACCATCTGGGCGTTCACTGAAAGCCCCGCAATGACGCCGCGCCGGATCGTACTCACGCTGCTGGCGATTGTGCTGGGCACTCTGGGGCTGTTTGCGGCTGCCCTTACCTGGGGGCCCGATCTTGCGCGCGATCTCATTGCCCGCCAGGCCAGTGAATGGCTGGGCCGTACGGTTCAGATCGGGCCGATCGAATCGCGTCCGTGGCGCGGCGAGCTGACCCTGAGCCGCCTGAGTCTGGCGCAAGCCGGCAAGGACGCGCCGCAACTTGCAATCGAGCGCATCCACCTGCGCCTTGATCCGCGCGCCCTGTTGCATCGACAGGTGCGGCTGCATGAGATCGCCATCGAGCAACCCACCGTGTCGCTTCGAATGGATACTCAGGGCCGTCTCGATATCCAGGATGTGCTCGAGCGTTTTGCACCCGATCCTTCCAAGCCATCCGGACCCGATTGGGTTTGGCACATCGGCCAGTTGGACCTGCAGCGCGGCGCAGGTACCTTTGCCGACGATCGGGTCAAGGCGGTCTTCGAACTGGCCGATCTGCGCGTAGAGGGTAAGGACATCGCAGCGCTTGGCGACGCGGGTAAGATCTCGATTTCGGCCACCGTGCAGGGCGCGGGCCTTCGCAGCGAACTTCGCATCGCAACGCCGGGCGCCATGCCACGACTCCAGGGCACGCTGGAACTCAAGGCCCTCGATACCCGACGGATTGTGGCCTGGCTGCCCCTGCCGGCTGATCTGGTGCTCAACTCCGGCCTGATCAGCCTTGCGGCCGATGCCCGATTTGATGCGAGCGCCCCGGCATCCGAGCAACTGCATCTGGCTGGGCAGGTCCGCGTCGAATCCCTCGAGCTCGGACCGGCAGCCACCACCCCTGCAAGGTCGGGCATGGGCTTGACCGTGAAGGAGGCCGTGGTGGATCTGGCCGAAAGCCAACCGCTGGCCGGTGCCATCCGGATTCGCAGCATCGCGCTCGAAGGTCCGGTGCTGTCCAGTGGACGCGAGCCTCACGGCAGGCTCAGTTGGCCGGATTTCCCCGCCGCGGATCGCGCTGCGAACGCCCCGCCTGCGAACGCCCCGCCTGCGAGCGCTCTACCTGCAAGCGAACGCGGCAAGGCCCCTGAGAGCGGGAATGCCGCCGTCGCCCCGGGCACTGGCTCACCTTCTGTAT
>JBKCEY010000403.1:0-1868 GCA_046304115.1 Burkholderiales bacterium
GTACCAGCACACTGTTGCCCAGCGCTCCACGCTGCTGCACCGCAACCCCCTGATGCAGCCCCTCTTCGACCATCACCTGCCAGCCGTCCTGCCAGTTCTGTCCCTGGGCTGCGAGGCTGACCACCCCCGAACGCTTGACGGCCTCGGAGCGCGCCAGCATCAGATCGGAGACCAGATCGAAGCTGGCAGCCCGAATACGCTGCTCACGGATCATCTCGCTCATCGAGGGCAAGGCCATCGACACCACCACAGCCAGCACCGCCATCACGATGAGCATCTCGGTCAACGTGAAGCCACGCTGACCCGCGCGCTGGCGTCCCATCACCAGCATCCTGCGGGCAGCCGCTGGCCCGACTGATCGACGGACAGCACGCCGCATCGGTCTGAGGCTTGAGAGCCGATCGGGGTCGCGCTCAGCTGAAAGGTGGGCGGCGTACCGTCCACGGCAACAATGTTGAGGGTGTAGCGGGCGGAAAGCTCGGTCGGCACCGAAACGCCCAGCTCGGAAAGGGTTTGCGCATAGGCCCTGCGCTCGATCATGAACTGTCGCTGACGCGCGGCCACATCGAGCAGCACCGAGCGTGCCGAGGCACGATGCCCCTGGCGGATCTGGTCGGTGTACATGGGCATGCCAATCGCCACGATGATGGCCACGATACCCAGCACGATCATCAGTTCGATCAGGGTGAAGCCCGAGGCTCGATCGGAGGTCTTGTTCATGAAGAGATGGTGCGGGGCCAGCCTCGCGCGCACGTGGCCTGGCCGAACAACGGTCAGGCTTGCAGGATCAGCGGCAGGATAACAAAGCGGTCGTCGGGTGCACTCAACGATGCAATCGCCAAGACAAAAGCTGCAGCAGGCGATCTGGCACGACCTCCCGACCCCTTCGTACATGACGATCTGCAAACCTTTGTGCGGGTTTTCACAAGATGCTTGCGTTCACGCCACAGTTGCTGACCAACGGTCGATATGCTCCGTCCGCTGGCTGAAGTCACACCCTACTGCTGCATTGAGCGATTGCCGAAATTCATCCTCAGTGCCTGGCGTCGTGGCTCAACCTCAGCCGATGTCAACATCCATGAAGAGGTGCACCTGAATGAACCGATCCCCGTCTGCAGTGCTTGCCCTGATCCTGGCTGGCCTGTTCGTAACCTCGAGCGCTACCGCCCAATCCGCCCAATCGCTCGAGGTTCGTCAGAACCTTCGCGAGGGACGTGCTCATGTGCCCGAGCAGCTGCTGGTGCAGTTCAGGGCCAATGTTGATGATGCACAGCAGGCTCAGGTGCTCGGACGTCTGAATGCCAACCGTATCGAAGCTCTGGTGCGCAGAGCCAATCGCTCGGACAGCAAGGGTGACCTGGTGCTGGTCAGGGTTCCGCGCGGCAAGGCGATCGCCGATGCCATGTCGGTGCTTGAAGCCGATGGACGGGTGGAGTTTGCTGAGCCGAACTGGCTGTACCAGACCCAGCAGGTCGCGAATCCCAACGACCCGAATGTTGGCAACCTGTGGGGCATGATGGGCGCCACCACCTCGCCCGCCAATCCCTATGGCAGTGGCGCGCTGGCCGCCTGGAACGCCGGCCAGCTGTGCAACGCCGCAGTGCATGTGGGCGTCATTGACGAAGGCCTGATGATCACGCACAACGATCTCAAGGCCAATGTCTGGCTGAACGCCCTCGACAGCACGATCAACAAGCGTGATGACGACGCCAACAAGTATGTCGACGACACCAACGGCTGGGATTTCGCCGGCCGCAACCGCACGGTCTATGACGGCACTGCAGACGACCATGGCACCCACGTGGCCGGCACGATCGCAGCCAGCGCCAACAATGGCACGGGCGTGTTTGGCGTCTGCCCGACCGCCA
>JBKCEY010000404.1:0-2037 GCA_046304115.1 Burkholderiales bacterium
GATCATCTGAACGGGGACCATCAGTGATCGCCGCCTCCGGAGTGGGCCTGCGCGGCTGCGGCGCAAAACGACTCGTCCAGGCCCTGTCCCTGGCCGTTGCTGCCCTGAGTGCAGCCTGCACGGTACCCATCGTGCCATCGATCGAGTCCACAGCCGCAGCGCCAAGGGTGGCTTCATCTTTGCCCAGTCTGGTCGAGGCGGGCATTTCAGGAACGGCTGCTGTCACCGTCGATATCAAACCCATCCAGGTCTCGCCCAGGGTCTGGATGGTGCAGGGCGATCTGGGCCCGGTCTCGCTTGAGAATCAGGGCTACAACAGTAACGCAGCCTTCGTCGTCACCCCGGCAGGCGTCGTCGTGTACGACGCGCTGGGCACGCCACCCCTGGGCCATGAGCTGTTGCGTCAGATCCGGCACATCACGCCATTGCCGGTTCGACACGTGATCGTGAGTCACTGGCATGCCGATCATTTCTATGGGCTGCAGGCGTTCAAGGCTGCAGGGGCCACGATCTGGGCCCATCGGGCCGGGCAGTCCTATCTGGCGAGCGATGCGCCCGGCGCACGGCTTGCCGAGCGGCGCACGTCACTGGCGCCCTGGGTCAATGGCTCGGCTCGTCTGGTGCCTGCCGATCGCTGGATCGATGCCGAGACCCGGTTCGAGCTTGGCGGTATTCGCTTTGCACTGCTGCCGGCGGGTCATGCCCACACCCGGGAGGACCTCATGCTGTGGGTGGAGTCCGAGGGCGTGCTGCTCGCAGGCGATCTGATGTTTGGCGCGCGCATTCCCTTTGTGGGCGATGCCCAGACCCGCGGCTGGCTGGCCGCGATCGATCAGTTGTCCCGCCTTCCGATTCGGGTACTGGTGGGTGGCCACGGAGAGGCCTCGGTCAGGCCAGCACGCGATCTGGCGCTCACCCGGGATTATCTGAACTTTCTGCGCGAGCGCATGAAGCGGGCCGTGGCCGAGATGGAGACCTTTGACGAGGCTTATCGCGCAACCGACTGGCGTCCTTTTGCAGACAAACCCGCCTTTGGTGCCGCCAATCGGGCCAATGCCTACAACGTGTTCCTTGAGATGGAGCGCGAAGCGCTGGGGCGTTGAATACGGTGGCGGGGCTCAGCCTTGAGGCGCCGGCCGCGATTCCGTCACGGCGCCAATTCGTCACGGCGCCAATGCGTCAGGGGTCTTCCCTCAGGGCGCCAGCCGCGATCTTGTCCAGCGCCCGTCAGTCTCAAGCCGGTAGCTCAGCCGGTCATGCAGCCGCGAGGGGCGCCCTTGCCAGAACTCGAAATAATCCGGCACCAGCCGGTAGCCGCCCCAGTGGGGCGGTCGAGGGGGGCTCATGCCGTACTTCAGGCCAAACTCGGCTGCGCGCGCAACCAGCACGGCTCTGGAACTGATCTCGGCACTCTGCGGTGAGGCCCAGGCGCCGATTCTCGAGCCCAGAGGCCGAGAGTGAAAGTACTCGTCGGATTCGGCCTCGCCGATCTTTTCGACCCGCCCTTCAATGCGCACGACGCGCTCCAGACTCACCCAGTGGAACTGCAACGCTGCATGGGGGTGAGCAGCGAGTTCCTGGCCCTTGCGGCTGTCGTAATTGGTGAACCACACGATGCCGCGGGCATCGTAGCCCTTGATCAGCACGATCCGGCTCGAGGGGCGGCCGTTGGCGGCCACCGTAGCCAGGGTCATCGCATTGGGCTCTTCGATACCGCTGTCCAGGGCGTGCTGCATCCATTGCGAAAACTGCTCGAAGGGCGCCGCTGCAGCGCGGTCCTCCACCAGTTCGCCCTTTTCGTAGCTCTTGCGAAGATCGGCAACCATGCGCCGCAGTATAGGCCCCGACGCGCAAGGTTCCCACATGAGCCCACAGGATCGCGTGTTACCCTCGCGACCCTCCTACGAAAGTCTTCATGACATCTCCTTCTCCTTTTGCCAGCCTCGGGTTGGCAGCGCCGCTGCTGCGCGCGATTGCCGATGCCGGCTATGAGCAGCCCACTCCGATCCAGGCCAAGGCCATTCCGGTTGTGCTGGC
>JBKCEY010000405.1:0-6174 GCA_046304115.1 Burkholderiales bacterium
ATGCGCAGATCGGCAGGGTTGATTTCGATCTGAATGGAGTCATCCACCTCAGGATAGACATAGATCGAGGCAAACGAGGTCTGCCGGATATCACCTGCTCCGAACGGTGATTTGCGCACCAGACGGTGCACGCCGGTTTCGGTTCTGAGATGACCGTAGGCATATTCGCCATCGATGCGAAGTGTGGCGCCCTTGATCCCAGCGGTCTCGCCTTCGGACTCTTCAAGAATCTCGGCCGTGAAGCCCTTGCGCTCGCAGTAACGCAGATACTGACGCAACAGCATCTGCGCCCAGTCTTGTGCCTCGGTGCCGCCTGCGCCGCTCTGGATCTCGATAAAGCAGTTGTTGCCGTCTGCCTCGTGGGCAAACATGCGCCTGAATTCGAGGGCCTCGACCTGACTCTGCGCGCCTTTCACATCGGATTCGAGGGCCAGCAGGGTGGGTTCGTCGTTTTCTTCACGCGCCATTGCAAACAGATCAGCGCTGTCGGTCAAAACGGATTCAATCCCGGCGATCCCGAGCACCACGTTTTCAAGGGACTTCTTTTCGCGGCCCAGATCCTGGGCGCGTTTGGGATCACTCCAGATCTCGGCGGATTCGAGCAGGGAATTGACTTCCTCTAGCCGATCGCGCTTGAGATCGTAGTCAAAGGTACCCCCGAAGTTCGGACAGTCGGCGACGCAGGTCGTCAATCAGGGTTTCAGTCTGGTTCAGGCGTTCGGCGTCCATGAGGGGGGCGTTCCAGAGTTAACCCGCCATTTTAGCGGCAACGCCATCGGGCTGTACTTCGTGGCGTACAAGCAGCTGGATCGCATCGCCACCGCGCCAGTCGTCTGACTGAATTTCGTAGGCCAGCCAGGCGGGGCCCTCCAGCGGCTGGCTGCGGCCAAACCAGATCGCGGACCATGAACGGCCGTGCAGCAAAAGTTCAAGCTTGAGATGCCCCTTGTCGAGCAGTCTCTGGTGACGCACCTCGAAAGTGTCCACAAAGAGCGGGGAAGGAAAGCCGGATCCCCAGACCTGGTCTTGAATCAGACGGACCGTCTGCGCCGTCAGGTCTTCGACTTTCAGACCTCCATCGCAGGCCAGGATGGGCTCGAAGCACGCGGGGTCGCACAACTCGTCGATCGCGATATCGAGGGCCTTGCGAAAGTCATCGAGTCTTGCCTCCTGAAGGCTCAGGCCGGCCGCCATCGCATGGCCTCCGAATTTGAGCAGCGCGCCCGGCAGCAGACGATCCACCCGATCGAGCAGATCGCGCAGATGCACGCCTTCGATGGATCGCCCCGACCCTCGAAGCACCCCGGGGTTCTGATCGTCACGGGCCAGCGCCAGCACGGGGCGGGCGAAACGCTCTTTCAGGCGTGAGGCCAGCAGACCGATCACACCCTGATGCCAGTCCGGCGAAAAAGCGACGACACTGCGTTGGCCCGGATCGGGCACACCCACGACCTCCAGAGCCTGCTCGTTCATTTCGGCTTCGATCTCTCGCCGGTCGCGGTTGATGGCATCGAGACGTGTGGCCAGTTCGTGGGCCTGAGTCGGGTCTTGTGCGAGCAGGCAGTCCACGCCCAGGCTGATGTCGGCCAGACGTCCGGCGGCATTGATGCGAGGCCCGAGCGTGAAGCCCAGGTCGCGAGCCGTGGCGGTGCGGGCTTCGCGTCCGGCCACGGCGAGCAGGGCCAGGATCCCGGGACGGGCCAGCCCCTTGCGAATGCGCTGCAGTCCGGCCTGGACCAGGATGCGGTTGTTGCGATCAAGCCTCACCACATCGGCGACCGTGCCTAATGCGACCAGATCGAGCAGGTCGCCCAGAGCGGGCTCGGGCCTTGTCGCGTAGGCGCCTCGAGCGCGCAACTCCGCGCGCAGCGCCATGAGGAGATAGAACATCACGCCTACCCCGGCCAGATTGCGGCTGCCAAATCCACAGCCCTGCAGGTTGGGGTTCACGATGACATCGGCGTCGGGCAGTTGCGTGCCGGGCAGGTGGTGATCGGTGACGACAACCTGCAGACCGTGTTGGCGGGCATGAGCAACGCCTTCAAGGCTTGCCACACCGTTATCGACCGTGATCAGGACGTCGGGTCTGCCCAGTCGGGGATGCCTGAGCGCCAGATCGACGATGTCCGGGGTGAGGCCGTAGCCATGTTCGAACCGGTTGGGAACCAGGTAATCGGCATGGGCTCCCAGTGCCCTGAGCCCCAGCACGCCCGTGGCTACGCCGGTTGCGCCATCGCAGTCATAGTCGCCGACCACCAGCATGCGGGCGTCGCGCGACAGGGCATCGGCCAACAGTCGGGCCGCTCGCGTGTTGGCATCCAGAGTGTCGGGGGCGAGCAAACCCTTGAGCGCAAGATCAAGGTCCTGAGCCTGCCCCACGCCGCGCGCCGCAAGCAGTCGAGCCATCAGAGGGTTCTGGCCTGCAGCCAGCAGGGCACGATTTGCCGAATCGGGAATGGTACGGTGAGCGAATCGGCGCAGCGGTTGGGTCTGCGGGGTCAGGTGAGTGGCGCTGTTCATGTCCCGGCTTTCTCGTTCAAGGCATCAGCCAGTCGAGGGCTGCGTGCGATGGCCGACCCATCAGGCGCCTGAGCCTGCGGGTCCAGTCAAACCTGCTCGAGCGCAGACCCAGCACCCGCCAGCCGCCATCGCCGGTGAGGACGGTGATGCCGGGCGCCATCCCGTGCCCCGGCCCGGAGTCCGAGCCTGCCCCGCGGGCCGGATGCTGCTGGCGCGAGAAATAATCGCCACAGACACGCGTCCAGGTCTCAAGCCAGACTGAGGGGTCCCCCGAGGTCTGAGCTTCGAGCAGGCGGGTATCGATGCGTTGCAAAGCCGGCAGGGCATCGTTGATCCGAGCATTCACGGGGTTTGAGGCCTGACCCAAGCCGATACCCCGGTGGGCCGGGCCCTCGATCCAGAGGCCATTGACGGGTAACTGCCCGCTCGCCTCGCGCTGCGCATTGACAGGATGGGAGTGCCAGATCATCTGGCATTCATTGAGCAGGCGCTGCCAGCGACGCCTGTGTTCCCCGCGGGGCAGGCGGGCATCGATGCTGCGACCGATGGCACCCACCAGACTGAAGGTCTCGAGTGAGAGATCGGCCTGTGCAGTGTGCGCGGTGAGCCACCACAGGTGCGGCTCACTCATTGCAAGGCTCAGACCCTCGGCTTCAAAGACAGCACTGACCGCCTGCACCAGCGCACGGGATTCGCTGAGAGCGAGATTCAGATTCCGCGGGTCCATCAGGCGGATGTGATCGCGACCCAGAAGAAAATGAACGGGTTGAATGCGCCAGATCGGATTCATGCCCCCATTCAACGGGTGCGCAGCATCGACTCTTTGAGGCGGCGAGGTGCTGCTGATGTGCTCCAGGAGTTCAAGAGCAGGCCACACGGCCGGGCGCTCCAGCTGAAGTCGATGGGCGATATAGCGCAGATGGCCAGGCTCCGGAACCGCGCCTGGCGGCTCGATCAGGGCTTCAACCAGCTCGGCTCTGGCTACAAAGCTTCGCCAGGCCGGATCGTCTGCGGCCTGCTTTCGCAGCGTGAGGGGCAGCCAGCCCGAATCGGGCAGGGCGCCCGCCAGAATCAGGGGCGCATCGGTGGGAGCGGACATCAGAGGGGTAGGCGAGGCTTTGAGAGGGCTGCAGGGCGTGAGAGGGCTGCTGGGAGCATGAACCGTGGGGCGCCCGGGTGCGATCCGAATGACCGGGATGCCGATGATAAGCTTGCCCATCCTCTCATCCGGCTGTGCCGATGTCGCTTCCGTTCGAACTCTACGTTGGCCTGCGGTACACCCGTGGCGGCAGACATGCCACCCGGGGCAATCCCTTCATCTCGTTCATCTCCACGCTTTCGGTGGCGGGCATTGCTCTGGGTGTTGCAGCCCTGATCGTGGTGCTTTCGGTCATGAACGGCTTTCAGAAGGAGGTGCGCGACCGGATGCTGTCGGTGCTGTCGCATATCGAACTGATTGCGACTCAGGGGGCCCTGACCGATTGGCCGGGATTGGCACGGGTTGCCGCACAGAACCCGTCGGTCAAGGCTGCGGCGCCCTATGTTTCAGGTCAGGCCATGATCACGCGCGATGATCAGGTGCGCGGCGTACTGGTGCGAGGCATCGAGCCCAGCCTTGAGCCCGCGGTTTCTGAACTGGGTACGCAGATGGTGCAGGGGCGTCTGACCGACCTGGTGGAGGGCGAGTTCGGGATTGCTCTGGGCAAGGTTCTCGCCTGGCAGTTGGGCGTTCGACCGGGTGACCGGATCGCCCTGATCGCGCCCCAGGGCACGACCACTCCAGCCGGGGTTGTTCCTCGCGTGAGGCAGTTCACCGTGGTGGCGCTCTTTGAATCCGGGCACTACGAGTACGACAGCACACTCGTGCTGACCGCCCTGGGCGATGCGGCCCGGCTCTTTCGGGTCGAGGGGGTCAGTGGTGTGCGCCTGCGAACCACCGACATGCAACAGGCCCCCGCGATTGCGCAGGAGCTGGCCCGCGTCGTGCCGCCCGGCATCGCGGCGCGCGACTGGTCGCAGGAGAATCGCAACTGGTTTGCTGCAGTTCAGATCGAAAAACGAATGATGTTCATCATCCTGACCTTGATCGTGGCCGTGGCCGCCTTCAATCTGGTGTCCATGCTGGTGATGACAGTCACCGACAAGCGAAGCGACATCGCGATCCTGCGCACCCTGGGGGCGTCGCCGCGTTCGGTCATGCTGATTTTTGTGGTGCAGGGCGCGCTGGTGGGGCTGCTGGGTACCCTGGCTGGCGTGACCCTGGGCACCGTGCTTGCGCTCAATGTCGGTGAGGTGGTGGGTTCGATCGAGCGTCTGTTCGGGTTTCAGGTGCTTCCTGCGGGTGTCTATTTCATCAACCACCTGCCCAGTGATCTGCATCCTCAGGATGTCGTGACCATCGGACTGACCTCCTGCCTGATGGCCCTGCTGGCAACGCTTTATCCCAGTCTGAGCGCTGCGCGCGTGCAACCCGCCGAGGCCCTGCGCTATGAATGAAGCTCCTGCATCGGGCGTTGTGCTGGCCTGTCAGGGGCTTCGCAAGGACTATGCGCAGGGCAGTGAGCGACTGAGCATCCTGCAGGGCGCTGATCTCGAGATTCGGGCGGGCGAGCGGGTGGCCATCGTGGGCGCCTCAGGCTCAGGCAAGAGTACGCTGCTGCATCTGCTGGGCGGTCTGGATGAAGTCAGCGCCGGGCAGGTATGGCTCGATGGCGTGCGGCTCGATCAACTTGACGAGCAAGCCCGCGGTCTTGCCCGCAATCGCAAACTCGGCTTTGTGTATCAGTTTCATCACCTGCTGCCTGAGTTCACAGCCCTGGAGAATGTCGCGATGCCCTTGCGCATCCGGCGTGAGTCTGTAGGCGCCGCCGAGCAGGCAGCACGCGACATCCTCGGTCAGGTTGGGCTTGCAGCAAGGATCGGGCACCGACCCGGACAGCTTTCAGGGGGTGAACGCCAGCGCGTGGCTCTGGCCAGGGCCTTGGTGACGGATCCCCGGTGCGTTCTTGCCGATGAACCCACGGGCAACCTGGATCGCGGCACAGCCCGGCAGGTCTTTGAACTCATGGAGCATCTCAGCAAGGCGCGCCAGACGGCCTTTGTCATCGTGACGCACGATCTGGAGCTGGCCGGTCGCGCCGATCGGGTACTCACCCTGCTTGATGGGCGCATCGTCGCGGCCTGAACGAAGCGTCTCGATCCGTCATGCTGGTCGACACCCATTGCCATCTCGATGCACCGGAGTTCGCGGCCGATCTCGAGGCCGTGATCGCGCGGTCGCAGGCCGCCAGGGTGGGGATGATTGTCATGCCCGCAGTGCATCGTGAGACTTTTGATGGCCTGCGCGATCTGGCTTCACGACATGCGGGTCTTTGCTATGCATTGGGTATTCATCCCCTGTGCGTGGATGCATCGAGTGATGATGATCTTGCTGTACTGCGGCAGGCAGTGGCGGCGTCGATCAATGATCCACGCTTCGTGGCGATCGGCGAGATCGGGCTCGATCACTTTGTACCGGGTCTGGATCGAGAGCGTCAGGCCCGGTTTCTTGCGGCACAGCTCAGGATCGCCCGTGAATTTGATCTGCCCGTCCTGCTGCATGTCCGCAAGGCGCAGGATGTCGTGCTCAAACACCTCAGGCAGGCCGCAGTGCGC
>JBKCEY010000406.1:0-4468 GCA_046304115.1 Burkholderiales bacterium
GGTGCTGTGGTCATGCGCCGGGGTGCCATAGCCGCCGTGCGAGGCATTGGCATAGAGTGCAAACCGATGGTCGTCGTCTTCAGACAATCGGTACAGGGCTGATCGACGGTTGTCTCCTGGGGCAGGTGCCGGAAAATCCTCAACGCTGAACAGTTCAGTGCGCGCCGCCAGCGCAATGAGCCGCTCTCGAATGAGTGCCAGCCCCGTGCGAGTGACGCCCTCACGGGTCTCAATCACTCGGATGTCGTCAACAGCCTGACGGACGATGCGGCGGCGTTCTTCGGTGCGGCTCATGTGGTTTCTCACAGAATGGCGAGTGATGAAGATAACCCAAGCAGTATCGATCCTCATGGCCTCATGGCCTCATGGGCGCGCTGCGCAGTGCGTCAGGGATGATCCACTAGTGCTGCTTGCTGGCCTTTGAGTGCGGTCGCGAAATAGACGACTGCCTGTTCCTGACCCTGGTTTCAAACCAATTGAGATATTCGTGGGCCTGGGCTTCGGAATTGAATGCGGCAAGCATCTCCAGGCTGCCATCCGCGTAGCGAACGATCACCCCGAACATCAGATAAGGACGGTCATGGCGGGCAACGACTTCTTCGATGCTGAAGTGCAATCAAGGCCTCCTGCGCCCGTCGCGCAATGTGCAGAAGGCGCTGAGTCTGTATCGAACCGATGGTCGGGGGTTTTCCTGGCACGCCATCAGGTTGACCTGACCCGACAAGCTGGTTAACTTCCGGTTGATCAATCAGCGTCATTGCGGATGTGCATTGAGTGCCGATCCGGGCCATAAAAAGAACCCGTATTCCGTAAGAACTCGTACTCGATGAGACGGCAGCCGATACCGTGGTGTCCCCAGGCATGAATCAACCCTCCGACATCAGTAGAAGGTCTCGGGTCAGCCGCCGCAAGGACGCTTATCCAGTATCGATTACCCAGTTGATTGTTCCGGTGCTCACTGACCTTGGCATCAACCTCAACGCGCTGGCTCATCAGCAAGACCTGGATCTTTCGCCCTTGCGTGTTGCTGCAGCACGCGTGGACGGCGAGAAGCTGGATCAGTTGCTGTTGTCAGTCCTGGAGCAGATAGAGCCTGCGCGGCTGGCTGAGCCCGTGGCAAGGCACTGGCACCCCGGACATCTGGGGGCATTGGGTTACTCATGGCTGTCGAGTTCAACGCTCATGACCGGCCTGCTGAGGCTGCAGAGACACTGGCGCATTGTGAGCGACTTGGGGCGTTTGCATCTTGATGAGCAAGGGGCCCAGGTGGTGGTGACATTCGAACGCGATAGCGGGCATGACCGGCTCGACCACGTCCTCTCGGAAGTGGTGTTTGCGATGCTGGTGCGCATGTGCCGAGCCAATGCCGGAGAAAATTTCGCGCCGCGGCAAGTCAGATTCAGGCTGGCGCAACCTCCGGACGATGCTCCGATGCGTGCAGTGTTCAAGAGCGAGATGTGCTTTGGCGCAACGCAGAACCAGCTTGTGATTGATCAAGCATGGGCGACACAGCGGCTGGTGACGGCTGACCTGGTCATTGCGGGCACCTTTGACCGCATGCTGGCTCAGGCCATGGCCGAACTGAACCGGGACGATGCACTCGGCAGAGCCAAGGCGATCGTGCTCAAGACGCTCACCTCGGGGCTGCCCGAGGCGGCGGATGTCGCTTCTCAACTGCACATGAGCGCCCGAACACTGCAGCGCAAACTGGCCGAACAAGGCACCACCTATGCCGATCTGGTGGAGGAGACCCGTAAGGATCTGGCTTTGCGCTATCTCGCGGACTCCGGCAAATCGATGTCGGAGATCGCGTTCCTGGTGGGTTTTGCCAGTCAGAGCTCCTTCACGCGGGCGTTCAATCGATGGACCGGCATGGCGCCGTCAGATTACCGAGGGCGCGAGGCAAGGGTTTCAGGCTGACAAACCCGATCGGGGTATGACGCTCGGCGAATGTCTGCGCGCCGTACTAGGTCAACCGAACGGACCAATGCCCGCCGGCCTCCTGGTGCGCCGTTAAAAGGTCGTAGGTTTTGATCATGTTGAGCAGGCTCGAGTGCCCATAGGTTTTTGGCGAAAACGATGGGTCAGCCCGCTTGAGGTATGACCCGAGAGCGCTAACGCCAACCTTGCCATCAGCTGTGTCTGCTGCGAGCAGGGTGACTGCGTCGATCAGAAAGCGGGGTCGGCGCTTGACCGCTGGCTTGGATGACTCCGTCTTTGATGTGTCGCCGGCCGACGGGTCTGGTTTGGTTGGGTCTGCTCTTTCGGAATGGTCATTGGTTGGATGCGGGCAAGCCTTGGCCTCCGCAGGCGGGCGAACCCATTCAAAGAATTGGTCGCTCGCGTTGCGCAAGGGAGCAGGTGATTTGGATTCACCCACGATGTAGACGGTTGCCCCACGCTCGCGCAGCTTGCGACACAGATGGGCGAAATCCGAATCGCTGGTCACGAGGCAGAACGTGTCTGCCCGGTCATCAAACAGGGCTTCCAGAGCGTCGAGCGCCAAGGCGATGTCCGAGGTGTTTTTGCCCGAGGCAAATTGATATTGCAGGCAGGGTGTAAATGCCAGCCGAAGCAACCCTTCCTGCCACTTTCCGGCAAGCGTGTCGTGATTGCCGTAGCCGCGACGAACAACCACACGACCAAACTGAGCAACGACCTTTAGAGCATGTTCAAGAATGTCTGGTGTGGTGTTGTCACAGTCGACCAGTACCGCCACGCGGGCTTCTGGGTGAGAGGGAATCAAGGTGATTTCTCGGTAATGCTTTGGAAGAGCGTGCTTGAAGAACTGAGAGGAAAGCATGTGCTTGCTGTGCAGCAGTTTGAATCGAAGTTGAGTGCCAATTTTTCCCAGTTCGCCATTGACTTGACCCATCCCGACAAGTTCTTGAAGGCTGGGCTATTCGATTCAGTGCAGGGTGTCGTCGTTTGCAAAGCGCTTGACGCGATCGGTCAAGACGAGATGTTTCGCAGACCCTAGAGTCGTGTCATGGAGCCATTCGATGGGCGAATGGTCGGCTGGGGGTATGCAATGAGAATCAGAGCGAATATCGTCGCGACGGCCCTTCTGGTGCCGTTGGGTCTGATCAACACCGCGCAAGCGCAATCCCATGTGCACGGCAGTCCGGGCACGACTTACAGCCAAATCCGCAACATGACCATCGGCTCAGACGGAACTCACGCGATCCAACTCGGTCAGTCAACGGTTCATTCGGATGGCTCGATCGCAACGCGCATCGGGAACACCACGGTCTATTCAGACGGACGTTCGGACCATCGGGTCGGAAACACCATCATCAATTCCGATGGCAGTACGATTCAGCGAGTCGGCAATGCAACCTTCGGCTCGGATGGAACGCGCTGTATTCGGGTCGGGCACATGACCCATTGCAATTGAAAAGAGGTTGCCTCAGGCTGCTCTCATCGGAGTGTCTAGCATGACCAGGTTTTTCAGGATCGGCGCTCTCCTGGTTTTTTCTTTTGGCTTGCTCTCATCGGCCCGGGCGGAGTCAGTGCACGTCAAATATCGAGGTATCGTCGATCTTGCCCCCTTCAAGTGCGAGTCTGTCACTCGTAGCAGCCTGGTGACGCGCGTGTGTTACGACCGGAAGGAGCAGTACATGATCATCGGACTGCAGGGCACCTACTACCACTATTGTGGGATCGACTCAGGCACCGTTGGCGCCTTGAGAAATGCCTCTTCCATGGGGCAATACTTCAAATCGAATATCAAAGGGCGGTTCGATTGCAGAAGTGCGCGGGTTCCTGCTTATCGGTAGGTGATCATTGGGTCTCGGGTCCAGCTTTTTTGCTTCTTCGAGGGATTTGGCAGCCTTCCTTCCCATCGCCTGCTCGAGCTGTTGTTAGATCACAGCCACAGCTCCGATGCCTGGAAGCGCGATGAAGATCGCGAAAGCTACTCGCAGAGTGTCCTTCAAAAAATCTCTAATGGGCAAGATGTTCATCTCCCACTGATGAACTCGAACCGGCTCGGTGGCGATCGCTACCATTGGTGCGGATTAGGATTGAATCTCTGTCACATCGAGACTCGCGTCTTGTCTTAACACGACAATCGGTTTGCGCGATAAGTCACCGTGGCGCAGACGACCGTCAATCGGGCCCGCCGGCCTGGAGTCCCATGCAGTCCACGGTGGTTTCCCGAAGTTTTACGCACGGAGTCGTAGCACTCGCAGATCTCAGCGAATGCTTGATTCGGGGGGATGTTTTGGTGGGCGGTGCAGGGTTCGAACCTGCGACCCCTGCCGTGTGAAGGCAGTGCTCTACCACTGAGCTAACCGCCCGGTCGGTCGCAACGGGCCCGCACTCACGTGCAGCGGCGATTCCCGGAAAGACCGAGATTCTGCCATGGCTGGCAGAGCGGGGCAAATGGATCGGAATGCGCCACACTGCGGCCTGAACGAAAACAATTCCCGCGTCGTTGGCTCTCGCCATGCGTCGCGCGCATCCT
>JBKCEY010000407.1:0-15562 GCA_046304115.1 Burkholderiales bacterium
GCTGCGGGCCGAGGTGGTGTCGAGCAGATCGACCGAATCAGGTGACGATGGAGCAGTCATGGGGATGTACTGAGGGGGATGTACTGAGGAGGATGTGAGCCAACGAGATTTCTGAAGGGGCGAGCTGCGTTGAAGAGGGTCGCCGATCAGACAGGATGTTCAACCATGAACACCTGCCTCAGGTAGGCGAGGTAGGCCGGATCGTCGCACATGGTCTTCTCGGGTGTGTCGGACAGCTTGGCGACCGGCTGACCATTGCATCGCACCATCTTGATCACGATCTGCAGCGGCGTCAGTCCGAGGTCATTGGTGAGGTTGGTGCCAATGCCAAAGGCCAGACGTGTGCGTGAAGAAAAACGCTGATAGAGCTGAATGGCCAGCGGCACATTGAGGCTGTCAGAAAAGATCAGGGTCTTGGTGCGGGGGTCGACACGCAGGGATTCGTAGTGGGCGATCAGCTTTTCGCCCCACTCGAAGGGATCGCCCGAGTCGTGACGCGCACCATCGAAGAGCTTGCAGAAATACAGATCGAAGTCTCTGAAAAAAGCCTGCATGCCATAGGTGTCCGACAAGGCGATTCCGAGATCGCCGCGGTACTCACGGGCCCAGACCTCAAAGCCGTAGGTCTGGGAATCGCGCAGGCGCGGCCCGAGCGACTGACAGGCCTGGAGGTATTCATGGGCCATGGTGCCCAGCGGCAGCACGTTGTGCCGCATGGCGTACATGACATTGGAGGTGCCCGCGAAGTTCTCGCCCAGGGCATCGCGAAGACCCACGATGACTTCGTCGTGCCAGAGCCGCGAAAAGCGCCTGCGTGTGCCGTAATCGGCCACCCGCATGCCGTCCAGCGATGCATCGTTGCGGATCAGGCCGATCTTCTGGAGCAGACGCCTGCGACCATCCGCGTAGTCGGGCGCCCTGACGGTATTGCGAAAGTACACCTCGTTGACGATGGCGAGCAGCGGAATCTCGAACAGGATGGTGTGCAGCCAGGGGCCGCGCACAACGATCTCGATCTCACCGGGCACGCCATCGGACGCCTGCACGGTCACGTACTTCGCGTTCATCTGGAACAGTCCCAGAAAATCAACAAAGTCGCTCTTGATGAATCGTAGGCTGCGCAGATAGGCGAGTTCGTCCTCGGTAAATCGCAGCGAACACAGGTGCGTCACCTCCGTGCGGATTTCATCCACATAGGGGGCGAGTGCAATGCCGGGGTTACGGCACTTGAAGCGGTACTCCACCTGTGCGCCCGGGAAGTGATGCAGCACCACCTGCATCATCGTGAACTTGTACAGGTCGGTGTCGAGCAACGATTCGATGATCATCGGTCGATTGTACGTTCGCCCGAGCCTTGCAGACCCAGCAATTCACGCCGCAGTGCAGCATCCTCGCGCAGCGTACTCATCGCGCCCTCATGGCGAACCTGGCCCTTCTCGAGCACGATCACGCGGTCGCAGACGCCCTGCGCAAACGACAGGTTCTGCTCCGACAACAGCACGGCCAGCCCTCGGGACTTCATGGCACCGATTGCAGCGGACATCGCCTGCACGATCAGCGGAGCCACGCCCTCGGAGGGCTCATCAAGCAGCACCAGGCGCGGATTGCCCATGAGGGTTCGTGCAACGGTCAGCATCTGCTGCTCGCCACCGCTCATATGGGCGGCACTGCGATGACGCATGCCCGCAAGATTCGGAAACAGCTCGAACAGGCTCTCGAGGCTCCAGCACGGTGTGCCTGCGCGCTCGGGCTGGCGGGCGAGCTCGAGGTTTTCGAGCACGGTGAGGTCGGTGAAGATGCGCCTATCCTCAGGCACCCAGCCCAGACCGGCCCGTGCAATCCGATGCGCAGGCCATTGCTCGATCGCGGTACCCGCAAAACGGATGTTGCCCGCAGTGCGACGCACCAGGCCCATGATGGCCTTGAAGGTCGTGGACTTGCCCGCTCCGTTACGCCCCAGCAAAGCCACCGCTTCGCCCGGGCGCACCTCGAGATCGAGATCGAACAGCACCTGGGCCTGACCGTAGCCGGCGCACAGCCCCTGGACTTCGAGCAAGGGAGTCTGGCTCATGCGGGCCTCACTCGCTTCATGGCGTTCACGCGGATCATCGTGATCACGCTGATCGCGGCGTTCGCACGATGCGCGGCATTCGCGCTCCTCATGGCGTGTCGATACTCATCGATTCGCCCAGATAGGCGGCGCGCGCTGCCGGATCGTCACGCACTTCATCGGGCGTGCCTTGCGCAATGACCTGGCCCTGGGCCATGACCACGATGCGATCGGCATGTCCGAACACCACATCCATGCTGTGCTCGGTAAAGAGCACGCCCATGGTGCGGCTGCGGGCCAGATCGCGCACCAGAGCCATCATGGCGCCGCGCTCGGCCGGGGCCATGCCGGCCGTGGGCTCGTCCATCAGCAAAAGACGCGGCTGATTGGCCAGAGCAACAGCCAGCTCAAGGCGCTTGATGTCGCCATAGGCCAGCGTCGAAGCCGGTTCTTCAGCCAGAGTCTGCAGGCCCACCGCCTCGAGCAGGGCCATCGCTGCATCGCGTTGCGCGGCAATCGCGCGTCCGAAGGGCCGCAGGGTCTGCCCGGCACGCACCAGCAGAGCCATCTGCAGGTTGCCGATCACCGTAAAACTCGACCAGATGCTGGCCACCTGAAAGGTGCGTGCCACTCCGGCACGCCAGAGCGCGCGCGGTGCGCGACCTGTGACATCCTGGCCGCCCAGACATACCGAACCGGAGTCAGGTTTCAACTGACCATTGATGCAGTTGAAGCTGGTTGATTTGCCCGCACCGTTGGGGCCGATCAGGGCGAGCATTTCGCCGGCATGAACCTCCAGGCTCAGGCCCTGCACAGCCTTCACGCCTGCGAAGGCCTTATGCAGGCCCTGGACCGCAAGAACGGGCTGCGACGAGCGCGTGCCCGAGGACACTGAACCCTGAAGGGGCCCAGGCATGCCAGGGCCGGCCGTGGCTGCGGTGATCTTCAAGGCTGGCGTCCTGAGTCCATGGCCGATGGGACTGGGGCTGCGCCTTCTGCCGGGGCTGTGGCTTTTGCCGGGGCTGTGGCTTTTGCTGGAGCTACGGCTTTCGAGCTTTCTGGCTTTCGCCAATGGCGCACCAGGGCCTGAACACCGCCGGCCAGCCCCTGCGGAAAGACCATCACCAACACCAGGATCACGCCGCCCAAGGTCGCACGCCAGTAATCACTGCCCCGCATCAGGACATCCTGCAGGCCGGTGCGGTGGCCTACACCGGCCACCGGGCCGGCCAGCGATTGCAGTCCCCCCAGCAGCACCATCACGAGTCCATCGACCGAACGGCCAACACCGAGCGCCTCGGGCGAAATCGTGCCCTTGGCGAAGGTATAGATCGCGCCTGACAGGCCCGCAAGGAGCGCCGATACACTGAAGGCCAGCCACTGCACCCGCGCACTCGGAATGCCTGAGGCCTCGCTGCGCTGGACGCTGTCGCGCACGGCACGAATCGACCATCCCAGGGGCGCGTGCAGCACGACGCGAACGGACAACACGCCAAGCGCCACCAGCGCCAGCGCGAACACGAAATAGGTCCCGCGGACCGACGCCCATCCAGACGGCCACAGACCGATCAGGCCGTTGCTGCCCCCGGTCACTGCATCCCACTGAAACACACCCGCCCACACCAGCTGCGCAAAGGCCAGAGTCAGCATCGCAAAGTACACCCCCGAAAGCCGAACCGCGAAGGCCCCGAAGAGCGCGGCAACCAGGGTGGCGATCAGCGTGCCCGCGACGAGGGCAGCTTCCATGGGCCACTGCAGCATGCGATGAACAAGCGCTGCGCCATAGGCGCCCAGGCCAAACCAGGCCGCATGCCCGAAGGAATGCAGCCCTGCAGGGCCAAGCAGCAGATGAAGACTCACCGCAAACAGCACCGCGACCAGGATGTCGATGCCGATCACCGGCAGGTAGGGCCAGATCCGCTCGCCAGGCGCCACAAGCACGAGTGCAAGCAAGAGCACGATCCATGCACCCCGTGCCGGCCATCCTGCGGGCCGCAGGGGAGATTCCTGAGCGCTCTCGCCCACGCGAACGCTCGACAGGGGCTTGCCCAGCAAGCCACTGGGCCGAATTGCAAGCACCAGACCCATGACCAGGAATTCAGCCACCAGCGTGAGCTTGGGCAGGGCCAGCTCGACTCCAAGAAGCTGTACGGTGCCCAGGGCCGTGCACAGGGCCTTGACCTGAGCGATCAGGAGCGCCGCCAGAAACGCCCCTGGCAGACTGCCCATGCCCCCCACCACCACCACCACGAAGGCCTCGCCGACGATGGCCAGATCGAGCGCCAGATGGGCGGGCTCCCTCGGCATCTGCAGCGCGCCGCCCAGGCCTGCCAGCAAAGCACCCAGGGCCAGAACGCCGGTGAAGAGCCAGCGCTCGTCGATCCCCAGGGCGCCCACCATCTCGCGATCCTGGGTGGCAGCACGCACCAGCATGCCAAAGCGGGTCCGGTTCATGACGAGCAGCATGAGGCCCAGCACCATCGGCCCGACCGCGATCATGAGCACATCCCAGGTCGGCAAGCGTGCGCCAAAGATCGTGATCGCACCTTTCAGGCCCGGGGCCTTGGGGCCCAGCAGATCTTCAGGACCCGCAATCCAGAGCACTGCATCACGCAGGATGAGTGCGATCGCAAAGGTGGCCAGC
This sequence comes from Burkholderiales bacterium, assembly GCA_046304115.1. Lineage (GTDB taxonomy): Bacteria > Pseudomonadota > Gammaproteobacteria > Burkholderiales > Burkholderiaceae_E > UBA4615. Next base: position 4,695 of record JBKCEY010000407.1, read on the forward strand.
AACTGAAAGAGCTCAGGCGCGGCATAGATGCGACGCAGGATGCTCAGCTCGATGAGCGCACCCAGCGCCGCCGTCAGGAGTGCCGCGAGCAGTACAGCCGTCCAGAACGCCCAGCCCGGCAGGGGCCCGTCGGCGGGTGCCAGCCGGAACACCAGCCCGCAGGCGAGATACAGGCCCACCATGTAGAGCGAGCCATGCGCGAAGTTGACGATGCGCGAAACACCGAAGATGAGCGACAACCCCGCCGCGACCATGAACAGCGACGAAGCGCTGGCCAGCCCGTTGATCGCGTGAAATGCAAGACTCTCGAGATTCACGCCTTATCCCTGGAGGATGCGGGCCCGGGGGCGAACGAGCGCCCGGCCCGCAATCGCCTCACTGCATCGCGTCAGCGGGACGCAACTTTCGGACTTCAGCGTCCGGGGGTTGAACGGCTGCGCCATCGATATAGCGGAAATCCTTCATCACGCCTCGCCCCTGATTGACTGCCGTGACGCCCACATAGGCACCAAGCGTGGCTTGGTGATCAATCGCACGCCAGGTAAAGCGACCCATCGGGCTGTCCATGGGCAGGCCGCGCAGGGCCGCAATCATCTTGTCGGTGTCGGTGCTGCCTGCCTTGCGAATGGCCTGTGCGAGCGACATCAGGCTCACGTAGCCCACCACGGAGCCCAGCCGCGGATACTCCTTCCAGCGTGCCTGGTAGGCCTTGAGAAAGCGGTCGTGTTCGGGCGTGCGGATGCTGTACCAGGGATAACCCGTCACGATCCAGCCCTCAGGCGCCTCGTCGCGCAGGGGATCGAGATATTCGGGTTCACCCGACAGCAAAGACACCACCGGGCGTCCCTGAAACAGGCCTCGGGTCTGGCCCTCGCGCACAAAGCGCGCGAGATCAGTCCCGAAGGTGACATTGAAGATCGCCTCAGCCTTGGCATCGATCAGGGCCTGCGCGACTGCACCGGCATCGATGCGACCGAGCGGCTGCGCCTGTTCAGCCACGAACTCGACATCAGGCTGGGCCTTGCGCAAGAGCTCCTTGAAGGTCGCTGCCGCAGACTGACCGTATTCGTAATTGGGATAGACGATGGCCCAGCGCTTTTTCTTGAGCTTCGCGGCCTCAGGCACCAGCATGGCCGACTGCATGTAGGTCGAGGGCCGCAGCCGGAAGGTGTACCGGTTGCCGTTTTGCCAGGTGACCTTGTCGGTCAGCGGCTCGGCCGCGAGAAACAGCACCTTGCGCTGCTTCGAAAAATCACCCACGGCGAGCCCGATATTCGACAGGAAGGTGCCGAAGATCGCGACGGTCCGCTCCCGGGCAACGAGCTCTTCGGCCACCCGCACGGCATCGCCCGGGTTGCCGTTGTCGTCGCGCGAAATCACTTCGAGCTTCTGGCCCAGCACGCCCCCGGCCGCGTTGACCTCCTCGAGCGCCAGTTCCCAGCCCTTGCGATAGGGCTCCAGAAATGCGGGCTGCGCCTTGTAACTGTTGAGCTCGCCGATACGGATCTGGGCCTGCAGCGGGCCCGATGCCGCGAACCCCAGGACGATGGGTGCGATCAGCGAAAGAAAAGCGGACCGGATGGAATGGCTCGGCGCAGACATGATGGGCGTTCTCGGCAAGAAACGAACCATTGTCGCTCAAGGCCGAGCGACGCTGACCCATACCCGGATTGCGGTTGTTGGAGCAGCAGCGGCTTCCCGGGTAAAATAGTCGGGAATTAACGTCCTGCCTTTCTCCCCTGCCATGACCCACATCGTTCTCGACTCCTGCATCCGCTGCAAGTACACCGACTGCGTGGATGTCTGCCCCGTTGACTGCTTCCGCGAGGGCCCGAACATGCTGGTCATCGACCCGGACGAGTGCATCGACTGCGCGGTCTGCATCCCGGAATGTCCGGTCGAGGCCATCAAGGCCGAAGAAGACGTGCCCGCTGACCAGATGGCCTTCATCGCCTTGAATGCCGAGCTCTCACGGCAGTGGCCGAGCATCACACGCACCAAACCGCAGTTGTCCGACGCCGACCGCTGGAAGGATGTTGAGGACAAGCTGAAATACCTCGAAAAGTGACGGCTCAGGTCCCCGATCCGATCAGGGGGCCCGACCTGCAAGCCCCGCCGGTCTGCGAGGAGATGCATCGGCCAGACGGCCTCAACCGCATCGACCAGCGCTTTCTGGCCTTCCTTGGCGAAAGCGATCCCGCGCTGCTTGAGCGCCTGCTGCAGGCTCGGGCGCGACCTGACTCCATCGATCGACAGGCGGCCTCGGGGCTCATGCTGGCGCTCGCCGAGCCCCTCGAAGCCTTCCTCGTCGAGTACTTCGGGCTTGGCCACGAGGCGCAGGGTGGGCGCGCCCACCACCGGGATTTCGAAGCGATCTATCGGGTCAAGTGGAAGTTCGTGCGGCGTCAGGCTGTCCTGGGGGTCACGCCCGAGATGCTGCATGGCTTTGATGCCCAGGCAGCCCGCCTCAGACTGCAGGCAGGCCTGCGGGACCAACAGCCTGAGAAGGCCGCACGAGAGCAACTGCAGGCGCCCAGGGCTGTCTTTGATGAAGCCGACCTGGCGCGGATGATTCTGGTCTGGCAGGCGCAACCCGAGCACGCGGCGCTGCTCGAGCTGGCTCGGCTTTACAGTGCCTGGGCGGCCACCACGCCTGAGGGCCAGGCCCTGCATGCGGACTCGATCCTGTTTCGGTTGCCCCAGCCTCACGACCCCTCGGCACAGGCCCATGCCCTGACCCGCGAGGCGGTACAGGGTCTGCCGCAATCCGTGATCCGCCTGCATCCGCGCAGTGCACGGCTCGGGGCTGCCGATCAGGCTTTCGCTCTGACCGACGCTGGCACCGACACCGCGGGAGCGCTCGATCAAACCCGCTACTGCCTGATCTGCCACAAGAACGGGACCGACTCCTGCAGCCGTGGCCTGAATGCGCAGCATGCCGGCTGCCCGCTGGGCGAGCGCATTTCTGAATTCCATGCACTACGTAATGAAGGCCTGACGATCGCAGCCCTGGCCGTGATTGCGCGCGACAACCCCATGGTTGCAGCCACCGGACACCGGATCTGCAACGACTGCGTGCAGGCCTGTGTCTTTCAGAATCAGACGCCGGTTGACATTCCCCGGGCTGAAACCCAGACCCTGGAGCAGGTGCTCGATCTGCCCTGGGGGGTGGAGATCTACGATCTTTTGACCCGTTGGAACCCGCTCAATTTCGAACGCCCCCTGCCCAGGCCACCGACAGACCACAAGGTGCTGGTGGTGGGTGCAGGCCCGGCGGGATTCACGCTGGCCCATCAGTTGCTGCAAGACGGTCACACCGTGGTCCTGATTGATGCCCTGCGCATTGAACCCTCCGATAAGTTGCAGGCCACTGAATCCGGGGTCAATGAGAGCGGGGCAGGGGCAAACCCGCGCGATGCCATGGCGGGCGCGCGCAAGCCCGTGCACGATATCGCCCGCTTCAGGGGCGCACTGCAAGACCGCAGGCCTTCCGGTTTTGGCGGCGTTGCCGAGTACGGAATCACGGTGCGATGGGACAAGAACCGTCTCGATCTGATCCGCCTGCTGCTCGAGCGGCGCGACCGGTTCAGCCTGATCGGCGGGGTCCGTCTGGGCAGCAATCTGAGCGTGCAGGACGCGCTGGATCTGGGGTTTGACCATATCGCGCTGGCCGTGGGTGCGGGCCGCCCCCATCTGCCCGAGTGGCCGAAGGCGCTCGTGCAGGGGGTGCGTACCGCGAGCGACTTCCTGATGGCGTTGCAGCTCGAAGGCGCAGCCCGCACCGACAGCCTGGCCGCGCTGCAGGTGCGTCTGCCCGCAGTGGTGGTGGGCGGCGGGCTCACCGCACTCGATACAGCCACCGAGCTGCAGGCCTGGTATGTGGTGCAGGTCGTGCGATTTGCGCAGCGCCATCGCGCCCTCACCGAGGCGCAGGGTGAGGCCGTGATCGAGGCGAACTGGACGGAACAGGATCGCGAAACCGCCCTCACCTTTCTGGCCCATGCCCAGGCCATTGAAGCCGAACAGGCCATCGCACGGGCAGCCGGCCGTGCGCCCGATCTGAAGCCTCTGCTGCAGGCCTGGGGCGGCGTGACCGTGCTCTACCGTCGTACGCTGGCCGAATCCCCCGCCTGGCGCACCAACCCCGCTGAAGTCATGCATGCGCTGGACGAGGGCATCCGCTTTGCCGAGCGCGTCCAGCCCACTCACTTCGAATCCGACGCATCCGGTGCAGTGACCGCCGTCGCAGCCGGCGGGCAGCGCTGGCCGGCGCGCAGCGTGCTGCTGGCTCTGGGCACCGAGCCCAACACCGGGCTGGCCGACGACGAGCCCGACATCCGGCGTGACGGCCTGTGGTTTGCCCTGCGCAACGATGCTGACTTTCCGGTGCTGCTCGCTGATCCTGCGGGCGCATCCGACGAGCGCTCCGGTCGGATGTCGGTCTTTGGGGATGCGCACCCCCAGGGTGCCGGCAGTGTGGTCAAGGCGATGGCCTCAGCGCTGCGAGGCGCACCGGTCGTATCGCGGGCCATGGCAGCACGACCGCCCCGCAGCGCCCTGGCGGCACCCCGCTTCATGGCAGAGGTCGCGGCGGCCCTGCAGGCCCGGGTGAGTTCGGTGACCGAACTCGCGCCGGGCATCGTTCAGATCGTGGTGCACGCACCCGCCGCCGCGAGGCGTTTTCAGCCCGGTCAGTTTTTCAGGCTGCAGACCTTCGAGCGCGATTCGCCCCGAATCACGGTTCAGGGCCTCTCCCTGCGCCTGGCGATGGAGGGGCTTGCCCTCACGGGAGCGGCCGCTGATCCGCGGGCCGGCACGGTCACCCTGGTGGTTCTCGAGATGGGCGGATCAAGCGATCTGTGCCGGTGCCTCAGACCCGGCCAGGCCGTGGTGCTGATGGGGCCTACGGGCAAGCCCACCGAGATCGTGCACGGCCAGTCTGTGGTGCTGGCCGGCGGCGGACTGGGCAATGCCGTGCTGCTGCCGATCGGGGCGGCGCTACGGGCTGCGGGCTGCCGCGTGCTTTACTTTGCAGCCTACCGACGTGCCCAGGATCTCTTTCACCGCGAAGCGCTCGAGGCGGCTGCCGACCAGGTGGTCTGGTGCTGCGAGTCCGGTCCGCCCATTGAAGCCCGTCGCCCTCAGGATCGAAGCTTTCAGGGCAACATCGTCGAAGCGCTCTGCGCCTCGCAGGACGACCTTCATGCGATCGATCGGCTGCTGGTCATCGGCTCAGATCGCATGATGGCCGCCGTGGCACTCGCCCGGAAGACCCGACTGAAGTCCAGTCTGGGACGTCCCGAGGTCATGGCGATCGCCTCGGTCAACTCGCCCATGCAGTGCATGATGAAAGGCATCTGTGGTCAGTGCCTGCAGTGGCTGACCGATCCGGTCACAGGCCAGACCCGGGCGGTTTTTACCTGTGCAGAGCAGGATCAGCCCCTCGATTGGGTGCGCTTTGACCATCTGGCGCAGCGCTTGGGACAGAACCGTCTGGCCGAACAGCAGACCCGTGCTCTGTTGCATTGCACAAAATCCGGCGTCGGACGATAATCCGGGATTCCTTCCTACGGAGCAGCCCCCCGTGCTCTACCAAGTCCGAGAAGCGCAACGCGCTGTCCTGAATCCGCTGTCGAGCTGGGCCGAGGCCATGAGCCAGCTCTATGCCAATCCGTACAGCCCCTATGCCTACATGCCGTTTGCGCCTCGCGTGGCAGCGGGTTTCGAGCTGATGCACCGGCTCGGCAAGGAATACGAAAAGCCGGCCTGGGATCTGCCCACCACGACCATCGAGGGCCATGAGGTCTCTGTGGTCGAGCGCATCGAGATCAGCAAGCCCTTTTGCCGGTTGATCAAGTTCGAGCGGCTGATGCCACCCGCACTGGCCCGGCGCAAGGCTGACCCGGTGGTGCTGCTGTTTGCGCCGCTCTCGGGTCACCATGCCACCTTGCTGCGGGACACGGTCAGGGCCCTGCTGCCCAACCACCAGGTCTACGTGACCGACTGGCTTGATGGACGCACCGTGCCGCTCTCGCATGGACCGTTTCATCTGCATGACTATGTCGCCTACGCGATCGAGTTCATTCGGCATCTTGGCCCTCATGCCCATCTGATCTCGGTATGCCAGCCCACCGTGCCGGTACTGGCCGCGGTTTCGGTGATGTCCACGCTCAAGGATCGCCGGCTGCCGCGCTCGATGACCATGATGGGTGGGCCGATCGATACCCGCCAGAGCCCCACGGCCGTCAACAACCTGGCCACCGAAAAGAGCTTCGAATGGTTCGAGCGCTCGGTCATTTATCGCGTGCCGGGCAAGTACCCCGGCGCCGGGCGTCGGGTCTACCCGGGATTCCTGCAGCACGCGGGCTTCGTGGCCATGAACCCGGGCCGGCATGCCGAGTCGCACTGGGACTTCTACATGCAACTCGTGCGCGGCGATGATCAGGATGCCGAAGGCCATCGACGCTTCTATGACGAGTACAACGCGGTACTCGACATGCCGGCCGAGTATTACCTCGACACCATTCACACCGTCTTTCAGGAGCACAAGTTGCCCCGGGGCGAATGGACACTGCCCTTCGAGGGGCAACAGATCCGGGTTGCTCCCGAAGACATCCGCAAGGTGCCTCTGCTGTGCATCGAAGGCGAACTCGACGACATTTCCGGGGTTGGACAGACCAGTGCGGCACTCGACCTCTGCGTGAACCTGCCCGCTGCCGACAAGCATTACATGCTGGCTGAGGGTGCCGGGCACTACGGCATTTTCAGTGGTCGGCGCTGGCGTGAGGTGGTCTGCCCGCGCATCGGACAGTTCATGCGCGACTGCGCCTGAGCATCCGGGTGCCTGAGCATCTGGGTGCCTGAGCATCCGGGTGTCTTGGGTTCCCGGTATCTGAGAAGCTGACCCCATGACCGGTATGTCGACGCCCCAGCAGCAGGCAGCGATCACAGCGATCGACGACCTGCTGCCTCAAACCCAGTGCACGCAGTGCGGTCATGGCGGCTGCCTGCCCTATGCGCAGGCCATCGTGCTCGAGGGGGCGCCGATCAACCGCTGCCCGCCGGGCGGTGCCTCAGGAATCCGTCTGCTGGCCACCCAGACCGGCCAGACGATTCAATCCCTGGATCCTGCCTGCGGCGTTGAGCGCCCGCGGCAGGCTGTTCGCATCGTGGCTGAGTTGTGCATCGGCTGCACCAAGTGCATTCAGGCCTGTCCGGTTGATGCCATCGTGGGGACCCACCGACGCATGCACGCGGTGATCACCGAACTGTGCACCGGATGCAATCTGTGCATTGCCCCGTGCCCGGTCGATTGCATCGAACCGATCGCGGCCGAGCAGACCGCGCCCGGGGATCCGGATCAGGCCCGTGCCGCGCGTGAGCGCTACCGGCGCCGGGCCGTGAGACTCGAACGGGTGGCGCAGGCCCAGCAGGCGCATCGCCAGGAACGGGCCCAGGAAGACCTGAAGGACCCGGAGCTCGATACGCGCAAGCGTCTGGTCATCGAGGCGGCACTGGCGCGTGCACGGGCCCGCCGGGGTGTGAACGCATGACTCGGCGAGGCATGGGCCCTGCAGCCCGTCAGACGCTCTTCGAGCGGCTGCGCGAGGCCAATCCCAGCCCGACCACCGAACTCGAATTCCGCTCGCCCTTCGAATTGCTGGCCGCAGTGCTGCTGTCGGCCCAGGCCACCGACAAGAGCGTCAATGCCGCCACCCGCAAGCTCTTTGCGGTGGCCAACACACCCGCCGCCCTGCATGCTCTGGGAGTGGAAGGCCTGGAGCCCTACATCAAGACCATCGGCCTGTTTCGCTCCAAGGCCCGCCACCTGATCGAGACCTGCCAGATTCTGCTGACCGAGCATGGAGGCGAAGTCCCCCGCGACCGAGCCGCTCTCGAGGCGCTGCCCGGGGTGGGTCGCAAGACCGCGAATGTGGTGCTCAACACGGCGTTTGGCGAGCCCACGATGGCGGTGGACACCCATATCTTCCGGGTCTCCAACCGCATGGGGCTAGCAACCGGCAAGACACCCCGGGCCGTCGAAGATGGCCTGCTCAAGCGGATTCCCGGCGAGTTTCTCAAGGACGCCCATCACTGGCTGATCCTTCATGGGCGCTATGTCTGCAAGGCTCGCACCCCCGAGTGCTGGCGCTGCCCGGTGAGCGACCTGTGCATCCACCGACCCAAAACCCCTGCGCCGGAGGCCCGCCGTGTTCAATCCGGGTCGTGACGATGTCCGGCGTTTTTTTTGCGAGGCCTGGGCCCAACGTCATGCGGGCTGCGTGCCCACGCCGCTGCAGGCCATTGCCATCGACTGGATCCGGCTTCATCCCGAGTATCACGACCTGCTCGAAAAACCCGAGCAGGCCCTGAGCGCCGAGTTCAATCCCCAGGCAGGTCGTGAAAACCCCTTCCTGCATCTGAGTCTGCATCTGTCGCTGGTCGAACAGCTGCAGATCGATCAGCCCCCTGGCATCCGTGCGGCCTGGACGGTGCTCCTGACCCGCTCAGCCGATGAACACGACGCTGCACACCGAGCAATGGAGGCGCTGGCCACCACCCTGTGGGAGGCCCAGCGCTCGGGCACTCCACCGTCCAACGAGGCCTATCTCGAGCGCCTGAACCGCGCCGCCCATCGCTGAGATCAGCCCCGCAGCGGGCCAGCAGGGTTCTGTTACCCTCAGATGACACTGTTCTGAGCCATTGCCATGCTCGCACGCCTGATGCCCCGCGAGGGCCGCTTCTTCGATCTCTTCAACCAGCATGCCGAGCGCATCGTCGAAGGGGCTGCCCATCTGGTCAACCTGATGGAGAACTATCAGGACACCCGGGTGCGTGAGCAGGAAGTCAAGTCCATCGACGAGATCGAGACTGCGGCCGATCGGGTAACCCACGAGACCATCGCGCTGCTGCACAAGACCTTCATCACGCCGATCGATCGCGACGATCTGCACAAGCTGATCTCGAGCATGGATGACATCCTCGACCTGACCCAGGATGTGGCCGAGTCGGTCATGCTCTACGACATCCAGAGCATCACTCCGGAGGCCATCCAGCTGGCGTCGTTGTCGCAGATGTGCTCGGAGCGGGTGCGAGATGCGGTACGCATGCTCTCCAACATGAACAATGCCGAGGCGATCCTGCGGCTGTGCAAGGAGATCGATCAGCTTGAGTCCGATGCCGATCGCGTCATGCGCTCGGCCATGTCCAAGCTCTTTCGCAACGAGACCGATGTGCGCCAGATCATCAAGATGAAGGCCATCTACGAACTGCTCGAGACGCTCACCGACCGCTGCGAAGACGTCGCCAACATCCTTGAAGGCGTGGTTCTCGAAAACGCCTGATCGGCGCCGCAAGCATGACGACCCTCAACTTCAGTCTGTCGATCCTCATCTTTCTGGTGATCCTGGCGCTGGCGTTCGACTTCATGAACGGGTTTCATGATGCGGCCAATTCCATCGCCACCGTGGTCTCTACCGGGGTGCTAAAGCCCTACCAGGCCGTGGTGTGGGCAGCGTTCTTCAACATCGCAGCTGTGGCCGTGTTCGAGCTCAAGGTGGCTGCCACCGTGGGCAAGGGCATTGTGGATCCCACCGTGGTCGACCATGTGGTGATCTTTGGTGCACTGGTCGGGGCCATTGCCTGGAACACGCTCACCTGGTGGTACGGCATTCCCTCGAGCTCCTCGCATGCGCTCATTGGCGGCATGATCGGGGCCACCCTCGCCAAGGCAGGCCCGGAGGCCCTGATCGGCTCGGGCATTCTCAAGGTCGCCGCCTTCATCGTGGTCTCGCCGGTGCTGGGCATGCTGCTGGGCGGTCTGCTGATGGTGGCCACAGCCTGGGTCTTGCGCCGATCGGTTCCGCGGTATGTCGACATCTGGTTCCGTCGTCTGCAACTCGTGTCATCGGCCCTCTACAGCCTCGGCCATGGCAGCAATGATGCCCAGAAGACCATGGGCATCATCTGGCTGCTGCTGATTGCTGCCGGCGCAACCACCCAGGATCATCTGCCCTGGTGGGTAGTGATTTCCTGTTATCTGGCGCTGGGTTTCGGCACCCTGTTCGGTGGCTGGCGCATCGTGAAGACCATGGGTCAGAAGATCACCAAACTCAAGCCGGTTGGCGGCTTCTGTGCAGAAACGGGTGGTGCCATGACGCTCTTCATCGCCTCCACAGCGGGCATTCCCGTTTCCACCACCCACACCATCACCGGCGCGATCTTGGGTGTGGGAACGGCGCAGAGCCCGCATGCAGTGCGATGGGGCCTGGCGGGCAGCATCGTCTGGGCCTGGGTCCTCACCATTCCGGCGTGCGCCATCATGGCGGCGATTGCCTGGTCTGTCGGTGGCCTGATTTTCTGAGAGGCCTGCGATCAGCCTTCTGACGGACCGTGCGGCGCCCCAGCTCTGGCTGGAATTCCCGCCGATTGATGCGACCGGTACCCGCCGGCTGCTGATCTTTCTGCATGATCAGGGCGGTTCGCCCGAGCGCTTCGCGCCCATCGCGATCGCCTGGCAACTGAAATTTCCGGGCGCCACCGGCATCGTAATGCAGGCGGCCCATCGGTTTGTCGAGGGCGGTGCCTGGTTTGACGACCGCCTGGACCGGGGTCTGCCTCAGGTGCGCGCCAGCGAGATGCGCGCCGAGCGCATCCGGATCGCCCGCGATGAAGTGGCCGGTCGGATCGAACAACTGCAGCAGACCACGGGCCTGGGCAAAGCCCAGACACTCGTCATCGGGCAGGGCCAGGGCGGACTGCTGGCCCTTGAACTCGCACGTACGCCGCTGGCGCCCGCAGGGGTGACGGTGGCATATGGATCCAGGCTGGCCAGTGTGCTGCAGGACGGCGACTGGCTCTCAGGCACC
>JBKCEY010000408.1:0-2254 GCA_046304115.1 Burkholderiales bacterium
CATGTTGTCGGTCGATGCCATCGAGCAGGCCAAATCGGGCCATCCCGGGGCCCCCATGGGCATGGCCGAGATCGCCGAAGTGCTCTGGAACCGCCACCTCAAGCACAACCCGGTCGATCCGCACTGGCCGGATCGCGATCGCTTCGTGCTCTCCAACGGCCATGGCTCGATGCTGATCTATGCGCTTTTGCATCTCACCGGCTACGACCTGCCGATGAGCGAAATCAAGCGCTTTCGCCAGTTGCACTCCAAAACGCCGGGCCATCCCGAGGTGGGCATCACCGCTGGGGTCGAAACCACCACCGGCCCGCTGGGTCAGGGCATCGCCAATGCCGTGGGCATGGCGCTGGCTGAAAAACTCCTGGCCGCCGAGTTCAACCAGACCGTGGATGGCCAGGCGATCGACATCGTCGACCACTACACCTATGCCTTTCTGGGCGATGGCTGCCTCATGGAGGGCATCAGCCACGAGGTGTGTTCGCTCGCCGGCACCCTGCGCCTGTCCAAGCTGATCGCCTTTTATGACGATAACGGCATCTCGATCGATGGCCATGTCGAGGGCTGGTTTACCGATGACACGCCGGCCCGCTTTGCGGCGTATGGCTGGAATGTGATCGCAGGAATCAATGGCCATGATGCGGCAGCCGTGAGCGCTGCAGTGGATGCGGCTCGCCGGCAGGGGCGCCTCGCCGAGGGCAAGCCCACGATCATCTGCTGCAAGACCGTGATCGGCCAGGGCTCGCCCAACAAGGCGGGCACCCACGATGTCCATGGCGCCGCACTGGGCGCGGCCGAAGTGACGGCCACCCGTGCGGCTCTGGGCTGGGAGGCGGGCCCCTTCGAGGTGCCCACCGATGTTGCGAGCGCCTGGGATGCGCGTGCGCAGGGCGTCGCGGCGCAGGCCGAGTGGACGACCCGCTTTGATGCCTATCGGGCCCAGTTTCCGCAGCAGGCCGCCGAGTTTTTGCGGCGCATGAAGGGCGAGTTGCCCGCGAACTGGAACACCGGCCTGCAGGCTGCCCTTGAGAGCATTGCGGCCAAGACCGATGCCATTGCTACCCGCAAGGCCAGCCAGAATGCGCTCGATGTGCTGGCGCCGCTGCTGCCCGAGTTTGTTGGTGGCAGCGCCGATCTCACCGGCTCCAACCTCACCAACTTCAAGGGCTGCGTGACCGCCAAACGCGATGTACGCGGCAATCACCTGTCGTATGGCGTGCGTGAATTTGGCATGGCGGCCATGATGAATGGCATGGCCCTGCATGGCGGCCTGCTGCCCTATGGCGGCACCTTCCTCACCTTCAGCGACTACAGCCGCAATGCCATCCGCATGGCTGCGCTCATGAAGCTGCGCGTGGTCCATGTCTTTACCCACGACTCCATCGGTCTGGGCGAAGACGGCCCCACCCACCAGTCGGTTGAGCAGGTCCCCAGCCTGCGCATCATTCCGGGCCTCGACGTGTGGCGACCGGCCGACGGACTCGAGACTGCCGTGGCCTGGGCCTGTGCGGTCGAGCGTCGCGACGGACCCTCGGCGCTTGCGCTGTCGCGCCAGAATCTGCCTCAGGTGGCCAACCAGATGGATCGGGTGGCCCAGATTCGCCGCGGTGGGTATGTCCTGTCCGACGCCGCGAACGCTCAGGCCGTGATACTGGCCACGGGCTCTGAAGTGAGTCTTGCACTCGAAGCCCAGGCCGCGCTGGCTGCGGCCGACATCGCGGTACGGGTGGTGTCGATGCCCAGCACCACGGTGTTTGATCGCCAGGATGCCGCCTGGCAGGACGCCGTCTTGCCGGCTGCCCTGCCCGCGGTGGCCATCGAGGCGGCCCATCCTGATTTCTGGCGCAAATATGTCGGTCGCCAGGGTGCGGTGGTGGGCATCGCCTCCTTTGGTGAGTCCGCCCCCGCCAAGGACCTCTATGCCCACTTCGGCATCACCGCGCAGGCGGTGGTCGAGGCGGTCAAGGCGAGGGTCTGAGGCCCGCCCGCAGGGGCGGTCCAGACCGCAGGCTGAGGGTCAGTCGTCGAGCTTGACTTCTTTGGCGAGGTAGCCCGCCCCCGATCGCACAGCTTTCACCTCATACAGCCGGGCGCTGACGGTGAGGCTCGCTGATGTCAAGCCATCGTCGAACTCGGTGTTTCCGTCGTAGGTGAAGATCAGATCACGGCTGGAGTCGCTCGCGGTATTGGGTGGCCAAGTGAAGCTGCCCGAGGCGGCACAGACGATGGTCCCGGGGAACACGAAGTCTTAGCGTTA
>JBKCEY010000409.1:0-3729 GCA_046304115.1 Burkholderiales bacterium
GCCGCCCGCGGCGGAGGCCACCACCATGCGCAGCGGCTTGTTCGGAAATCCCCCCGCGGCGGTTTGCGCCCGGGCAAGGCCCGGCAGCAGCAGACCCGCACCCGGCGCGCCAGAGGCCAATGTGGTGGCGATCAGGCCGAGACTGCGGCGGCGGCCTGTGTAAGCATCATTCATGGGGGTCTCCCGGTTCGTCTTATAGTCAGCCTCATTCTATCGACAAGGAGACCGGCATCGTGAGTGACCTGCCGAATTCACGCCGTGATGCAGTGCGCCCGGTACCTCGCAACCAGGTGGATCGCACCGCCTTTCGCGATATGTGCCGCGCCTTCGCTCAGCGCGAGGTTGCTCCGCGCTGGCAGCAGGCCGATCGCGTCAAGGCCTTTCCGCGGGATTTTTATGTGGCTAGGGCGCGCGCCGGCCTGATCGGGCTCACCGCTGATGAATCGGTGGGCGGTGCGGCGCTTGGCGCGACCGAAGAAGCGATCGCGATGGAGGAGATGTCGCGCGTCAACCCGAATCTGGCCGTGGCCATGCTGGTGCAAAACGTCGCGGGCTCGTTGCTCTACGAGTACGGCACGCCGCAGCAGCGTGCGATCGCCGCCCGGTGCATTGCAGGCGACTGCATTGTTGCAATCACCGTGACCGAGCCCGAGGCGGGCAACGATGTGCAAAACGTCAGGACCTCGGCCCGCCGGGAGGGCGACCATTGGGTGATTGATGGCCTGAAGTCCTTCATCACGCTGGGCGGTGATGCCGACGTCCTGGTCACGCTGGCACAGACCGACCCTTCGGCTGGCCGCAAGGGCATGCGGTTTTTTGCCATCGACCGCCACAGCCCTGGCATCACGGCCACCCCGATCGACACCTACGTGAACCGGCCTGCGCCCACCTATCGCATTCAGTTCGATCAGGTTCGGGTACCGGCAGACCGGCTGCTGCCGGCCGGCTTTGCCGAGATCATGGCGGGCTTCAATCGCGAGCGCATCATGGTGGCGGCCCGCTGGCTGGGCCACATGCAGCATGCCCTGCAGTGGGCGCTCGAGTATGCGCAGGTGCGGCAACAGTTTGGTCGCCCCATTGGCGCCAATCAGTCGATCGCCTTTTCACTGGCCCAGGCCCATGTGGATGTTGAAGCGGCCCGCCACCTCACCTATCACGCGGCTTCGCGCTGGGACAGCGGCGCACCCTTGCGGGAGGTGATCCTGGATGTGTCCTCGGCCAAGCTCTTTTCAACGCAAGCCGTGGTGCGCGTGACCCAGACCGCCCTGCATGTGGGCGGCGGCTGGGGACTGACCGAGGAACTGCCCGCGATGCGCATGGCGCTCGATGCGCTGGTGGCTCCGGTGACGGTGGGCAGCTACGAGATCCAGCTGCGCTCGATTGCGCGCGAACTGGGTTTGCCGGTGGATTGATCGGAAAGTGGTGGTTCCTCCAACTGAAAGGGCGGCTCGCCGATCGGCGAGCCGCTGTGGCGTCAGAGCCCCCAGCTGATGATGTCCTTGAGGACTTACGAGGCGCCACCTGCGATGCGGGTGACCCGGGCGTCGACCCAGGCCCTGCCGATGCCGTATTCATTGGAGTACCCGTACCCGCCGTGCAGCTGGAGGAACTCGTCGAGATAGCGGCCGAGCAGTTCGGTGCCGGTGAGCTTGATCATGGCCGCTTTTTCGCTGCTGATGCGGCCATTTACATGCTCCAGGATGCAGCTGTCGACAAAGGCCCGCAGCATGGTGATGTAGGCCTTGGCTTCGGCGAGCTTGAACTTGCTGTTCTGAAAATTCAGGATGGGATTGCCGAACACCTTGCGATCGCGGACGTACTGCAGGGTGCGTTCGAGCTCGGCCTCCAGAATCGCGATCGAGCGCACGCCGATCACCAGTCGCTCCTGGGGCAGCTGCTCCATCAGATAGACAAAGCCCCGGCCCTCTTCGCCCACCAGGTTGCCGATGGGCACACGCACGTTGTCGAAGAAGAGCTCGGCGGTGTCCTGGGCCTTGAGGCCGATCTTGTCCATGGGGCCCTGCTTGGTGAAGCCCGGGGTGCCTTCTTCGACCGCAATCAGCGATACCCCCTTGGCTCCTGCAGCCGGGTCGGTCTTGCAGGCCACCAGCACCACCCCGCAGTTCATGCCATTGGTGATCCACACCTTCTGGCCATTGATCACCCACTCGTCGCCGTCGCGCACGGCATTCGTGCGGATGTTTTTCAGGTCGCTGCCGGTGCCGGGCTCGGTCATTCCGATGGAGCCCACGATTTCGCCGCGACACAGGCGGGGCAGCAGATGCTGCTTGAGCGCGGGGCTGCCGTAGTGCATCAGGTAGGGCGAGACCATGTCGGAGTGCACGGCAATGCCCAGGTTGGCACCGGCTCGAGCCATCTCTTCCGTGACCACGCAGGCATGCAAGAAGGTGCCGCCACCGCCGCCATATTCCTCGGGCAAGGTGGTGCACAGCAGCCCAGCCTCGCCCGCCTTGCGCCAGAAGCTGCGCGGCGTGACACCTGATTTTTCCCAGTCGCGGTAGTAGGGCACGACTTCCTTGTCGAAGAAGCGGCGAACCTGCTCGCGGAATTGCTCATGCTCTTCGCTGAAGATGCTGCGCGTCACGGGGGGTCTCCTTGAGAATCTGAAACACTGAAATGGCGGGTGCGAGCCGCTGACGGTTGAGTCAATCATCGGCGGCCTCCTGCGTCGGCGCCTCCGACCTTACGGGCAGGAGCGGCAGGGATGACTGGCGTGCAAGGTTACACTCGCCAAACAAGATTCCCGGCATGAACGACACCGTCGATCAGATTCTGGAGCGCCTTGATGCGAGCGCCCGCAGGGTGCTCACGCCTTGCGGCAGCGGCAACCTGGTATGGCGTACCTGGGGTGAAGGCAAACCGCTGGTACTGGTGCATGGCGGCAGTGGCAGCTGGCAGCACTGGGTGCGCAACATCGACGCCCTGGCTGCCAGCCGTCAGGTCTGGTGCCCGGATACGCCCTACTACGGCGATTCATCCGATCCCCCCGAACCCGGTGGCATGGCCGGAATCGCACAGGCCTTCGCCCTGGGCTATGCGCACCTGTTTGAGGGCGGGCCGGTTGACGCAATTGCGTTCTCGTTCGGCTCGCTGGTCACCTGCGAGACGCTGGCCATTGCGCCGGGCCTGATCGACCGGCTGATTGTGGTGGGTGCTGCATCCCATGGCTTGCCCCGCCACGACATCGGCCTGCAGCCCTGGAAGTCTGTGGAAGATGCTCAGGCCCGCTATGCCCTGCATCGCGACAATCTGCACCGGCTGATGCTGGCTCATCCCGTAGATGACGAAGGAGCGGTGCGACTGCATGTGCGGGCGGTGGAGGCCGGGCGCTTCAATAGCCGCAGGCTGGCCTTCAGCACCCGCGTGCGCGACCTGATCGGCAGCCTGAAGCTGCGCCAGCTCGATGCGATTTATGGTGAGCACGACCCTACCGCCGGCCGCGATCTGCCCGCGCTCAAGACGCTCCTTGAGGCTCAGCGGCCTGGCCTGCGTTTCAGGGTGATCGCTGACGCAGGCCACTGGGTGCCTTATGAGCGGCCGCAGGCCTTCATGGAGGCCGTGCGGGATCACTGGCCTGACCTTGCTTGAAGCGATTCAGGCCATTGAAGTCGCTGGAGCCATAAAAAAACCCCGACTCTAAGGTCGGGGTTTTCTTGAGCCGAGGCTCGCTGCGAAATTACTTCTTGACTCGGCGGGTGAGTGCCAGAG
>JBKCEY010000410.1:0-4758 GCA_046304115.1 Burkholderiales bacterium
GTCGAGAGCGGTCGGCCCGGTGGCGCCGTGTCGTTGATGCGGGCCACCCGACCGGGGCTGGGTCGAAGCCCCACCACGCCATTGCAGTAGGCGGGCCAGCGGATCGATCCACCGATATCGTTGCCCTGCGCGATGCAGCCGATGCCGCTGGCCACTGCAGCACCTGCTCCGCCCGACGATCCGCCCGGTGTCAGCGAACGGTTCCAGGGATTGAAGGTGGGGCCGTGCAGCGCGTTGTCGGTATGGCCCCGCATGGAAAGGCCCGGGGTATTGGTGCGACCGATGATGACTGCACCGGCCTCGCGCAATGCAGCGACAACCGGAGAGTCGGTTGTCGCGATCAGATCCTTCAGGGCCGGTACGCCGTTGTCGGTCGGCAACCCCCGCTGGTCGACATTGACCTTGGTCTTCACGGGCACCCCCGCCAGAGGACCCAGCGTCTCACCCCTGGCGCGCGCTGCATCGATTGCATCGGCCGCTTCGAGGGCTTCGGTATCGAGCATTCGAACGACGGCGTTGAGTGCCGGATTGACCTGATGCATCCTGGCGAGGGCTGACTCGGTCACCTCGCGTGCACTGACCCTGCCTTGCGTGACGGCCCGGGTCACCTGGTCCGCATCCCATTGCCATGGCTCTGAACGATCCGAAGACATGAGGATCAGTCGAGATAGAGAGCCAGGTAGGCGTTTCGGGCTGCGATCAGTTCCTCGAGGATCGCTTTCTCACGCCTGGGGTCGAGGTTGGCTAGATCAAACAGCGAGATCGTCAGGGTCAGGCTCACCATCGCGATCATTTCCGCTCGTGCGGCGCTCAGCTCCGGCTTGCGTTTGCGAAGGGCCTGCGCCATTCGGCGGGCCAGCGCGCGCGTGTGGTCATGGTCCCATTGCCACAACTCGGGTGAGGTCTGCAAGGCGCGCCGTGTAGACCGACCTCCTGGCCGCTGGATGCGAAGCTCAAAGGCGCTGCGCGTGGCGTCCGCCAGCACGCTTCGCCAGTCGGGCGCTTGTGCGAGCACATCGTAATACCGGGTTACGGCATCGCCCCGCTCGGTCATCAAGGACTGGGTCAGGGCTCGAATGATCTCGTGCTTGTCGGCGAACTCCCGATACACCGTACCCGTGCTGACATTGGCGCGCCTTGCCACTGCGGTGGTGCTCAGGCCATCCGTGCCAACCTCATCGAGAATTTCGCCGGCCGCACGCAACATGGCTGCGCGAGGGTCACTTGGCGCAGGCGATCGTCGCCTGCGCGCGCTCTCAGCTATAGGGGTTTTGCCTTCGATGCTGCGTGATGTCACGGCTTTTTGCGCCGGCTGCGCGGGCTTTCGAGGGGCAGCCCCGCGCCCCTCCGGCGCTTGCGAGCGGAGGGGCTTTGGGGGCGTGCGACTGGTCATATTCCGAATCCTATGCGATTGCAGAGTCAATAGGAACAAGAAAATAGTTTTTCTTTGACAAATATGAAATGCCATGGCTACAGTGAATCAGGGCGGCAACACGCGATGACCCCCCGTTGGCCTGATATCTGGAGGAGACCCCCATGAAGCACCCCGTGTCCGGGGCCTTGCTGGCCCTTGCTGCAGCGCTGGGCCTAGCGGCCGCCCCCGTTCCAATCCATGCCCAGAATCGCACCCTGGTCTTCTGTGCGGCATCCGATCCGGAAGGCTTTGACATGGCCCGCTGGGTCGCGACCCAGACTATCGATGCGTCCGGGATGGCCCTGTACAACCGGCTGGTGGAGTTCGAGGCGGGCACCCTCAAGATCTTGCCCGGGCTGGCCGAGCGCTGGGAGGTGAGCAACGACGAGCGCAGTTACACCTTCCACCTGCGTCGTGGCGTCAAGTTCCATTCCACGGAGTGGTTCAAGCCCACGCGGGACTTCAATGCAGACGATGTGGTGCTCTCGCTCGAGCGTTATCGAGATCGAAATGGCGCCTTCAATAAGGCCTACGGGGTCAACAGCTATCCCTACAACAACACCTGGGCGGCCAACGTCGTGTCGGTCACCAAGCTTGATCCTCAGACCGTTCGGGTAGCGCTCAAGGAGCCTGACTCCACCTTCATCGCCAATATCGCGATGGTGACCTCACACATCATCTCGGCCGAATACGCAGGCCAGTTGCAGCAAGTAAACCGCCTGGCCGAACTCGATACGCGGCCGGTTGGCACCGGCCCCTGGGTCATGCGTCGCTATGAGAAGGACACGGCCGTGCGGTATGACGCTCACCCCCAATACTGGGGCGGTCGTGCCAAGACCGACCGACTGATCATTCAGACCGTCAAGGACAGTGCGGTGCGAGCGCAGAAGATCAAGGCCGGCGAGTGCCATATCTCGTCCGACCCCAAGCCGCAGGAAGTCCAGGCCATGCGCTCGGACCGCAACATCACGCTGCCCGAAGTGGCAGGTCTGAACATCGGCTATGTCGGGTTCAATGTCACGAGGGCCCCGTTGGACAACCGGGACGTTCGCGAGGCGTTGGTGCTCGCCACCAACCGTCAGGCCATCATCGATGCGGTGTATCAGGGAACGGGCATTCCTGCCTCGCAGCTGGTTCCCCCCGGCATGCTGGGTCATGACCCGGCACTCAAACCCACCGCTCATGATCCTGACAAGGCCCGAAAGCTGCTGGCGGCTGCGGGTTTGGCCAATGGTTTCGAAATCGATGTCTGGGTGCCACCCATCAGCCGGCAGTACAACCCGGACATGCGTAAGACTGCCGAAATTCTGCAGGCGGACTGGGCCCGCATCGGGGTCAAGGTGAGGATCGTGTCTTATGAATGGGGCGATTTTCTCAAGCGCCTTCGCGCCGGTGAGCACACCATCGCGCTGATCGGATGGGCGGCGGATATGGCCGACCCCGACAACTTCTACGTGCCCCTGGTGACCTGTTCGCGTCCTACGGCGTCACGCTGGTGTACCCCGGGGGTCGATGCCTTGCTGCAGACGGCCAGGCGCACCACCGAAGCAGCGCAGCGGCAAAAGGCCTATCAGCAGGTCAATGCCATGATCGCCCGCGAACATCCCTATCTTCTGCTCGCGCATGGCAAGCGCTGGCAGCCGGTTCGCAGTGAGGTGCAGGGCTTTCGGGTCGATCCGCTCACCCGGACCATCCTGCATGAGGTCAGCCTGCGCTGATGCGCTGGTTGATCGGTCGCCTGCTGCGGGTGGTGCCCACGATTCTGGGTATCACCTTGCTGGCCTTCGGGTTGGCACGCCTGTTGCCGGGTGATCCGGTGGAGGTCATGCTCGGTGAGCGCATTGCTGACGCCGAGCAGCATCGCGAACAATTGGCGCGACTGGGTCTGGATCAGCCGCTTTGGGTGCAGTACTTCGCCTATCTGGGTCGGTTGCTGGCGGGAGATCTGGGGCGATCGATGGTTCATGGCCGACCGGTCATGGATGAATTCGTCACCCTGTTTCCCGCCACACTCGAATTGGCTCTGGTCGCGCTCTTCATTTCAGTCGTGGGGGGCATCACCCTGGGCACGATCGCCGCGCTGCGCCGGGGCAGCCTCGCCGATCAGGGCCTGATGGGGCTGTCCGTGCTGGGCCATTCCATGCCGATCTACTGGTGGGGTCTGCTGCTGATCATGGCCTGCTCGGTCTGGATGCGCGATGTCGCTCCGGCGCTGGCCTTGCCGGTCTCGGGTCGGATCGCCGTCATCTTCGATGTGCCACCGCGTACCGGCTTCATGGTCATTGATACGCTACTCGCCGATCAGCCTGGGGCATGGGTCTCGGCCTTGCGTCACCTGGTGTTGCCGGGCGTTGTGCTTGGCACTTATGGTCTGGCCGTCATCGCCCGCATGACGCGCTCTTCTTTGCTGGAGACCCTGAACCAGGACTTCGTGCGGGCCGCACGCGCACGTGCGCTGCCTGCGTGGCGGGTTGTGGGGCTGCATGCACTGCGCAGCGCGATGATTCCCGTGCTCACGGTGATCGGGCTGCAGGTGGGCGCTCTGATGGGCGGTGCGGTTCTGACTGAAACAATCTTTTCTTGGCCCGGAATCGGCCGCTGGCTGGTCGATGCCATTTATCGAAGAGACTATGCCGTGCTCCAGGGCGGGTTGCTGCTGACCTCGCTGATCGTGGTGATTGTCAATCTGCTGGTCGATCTGCTTTATGGCCTGATTGATCCTCGCATTCGGCACCCCCGAGTCTGAAATGAGCCAGAGACTCATCGATCTCGGGAAACAGTTGCAGCAGCGGCCCGCCGCATTGGCTGGTCTTCTGGTCGTGCTGATGCTCACGGTGCTGGCGATCGCGGCTCCCTGGATCGCACCCCACGATCCGATTCAACAGTACCGCGATGCCCTGTTGTCGCCGCCCTGGTGGGCAGGAGGTGACCCGCGGTTCCTGCTGGGTACTGATGACCTGGGGCGTGACGTGGCTTCGCGCCTGCTGTGGGGCGCTCGGGTCTCTCTGGCGGTCGGGCTGGCGGCGGTGCTCCTGGCGATGGTGCCGGGCACATTGCTCGGCCTGCTCGCTGCATTCCTGCCGGGATGGCCAGCGCTGCTGATCAACCGGGTTGCCGATGTGCTGGTGGCCATCCCGGGTCTGCTGTTGGCGATCGCCGTGGTGGCTGTGCTGGGTCCGGGCCTGGTCAACACGGTGCTGGCGATTGCGTTGGTGATGATGCCGCCCTTCGTGCGCCTGGTTCGTGCGGCCGCGCTGGCCGAGCAGGCCCGCGACTATGTCACGGCCTCCCGCATTGCAGGGGCGAGCCGCTTGCGCCTGATGTTCGATACTGTGCTGCCCAAC
>JBKCEY010000411.1:0-3548 GCA_046304115.1 Burkholderiales bacterium
GCAGCCTCGAGCGCGCGCGGAACTTCCTGCAGGGGCGCATCCAGGGATTCATCGGCGAGCTCGAAGCTTCCCCAATGCACGCCCAGACCCGCACGGGCATTGACATCGATCATCGCCTGCACAGCCTCGGCCGGATCCGTATGCTGGGCACTCATGAACCAGCGTGGCGCGTACGCACCCACCGGAATCGCGGCCAGATCAAAGCCCCCAAACCGCGCCCGGATGCGCTCAAACAGCGGTCGCGAATACGCGGTATCGCCGCTGTAATAAAACCTGAATGAAGCCGACTCCACCACGAATCCGCCCCAGAGGGTCTGGTTGCGATCCCAGGGTGTACGCGTGCTCCAGTGCTGCGCAGGCACCAGATGCACCTGCACCGCCCCAACCCGCACCGAGTCCCACCAGTCGAGTGCCTGCACGCGGGTTGCGCCTCGCTCGCGCAGCCAGCGATCGACGCCCAGAGGCACGATGAACAGCGGCTGGCCCGGCGAGCGCCCGAGCAAGGCCCTGATGGTGGGCTCATCGAGGTGATCGTAGTGATTGTGCGAAATCAGCACGGTATCCACCGAGTCGAAATCGCCAAGTGCCACCGTCAGGGCGACCTTGCGCCTGGGCCCGGCAAACGAGACCGGCGATACCCGGTCTGAGAACACCGGGTCGATCAGCATCGCCACACCCTCCTGGCGCAGGGCCATGCTGGCATGGCCGATCCAGGTCAGGCTGGCTGCCAGCTCAGCCGGGGCCACGGGCTCCATGGCTGCAGGCGTCGCTCGTGCCGGGGCCGCGGGCTCCGTGGCTGCAGGCGTCGGCCGTGCCAGAGCCTCACCCGACGAGGCAAACAACGCCCGAACCATCCTCACGGCATCGGGCGGTGCTGAAATTCGCTCCACAAAATCGGCAGCAGGCGCCTTGGGCAGGCCCTCGCGCGCCTGCTCGAATCGCCAGCGCAGGAATTCGCTGAAGGGTTTGTCGATCTGGCTGCCGTCGGGATTCCTGAACCCATCAGGGGTGTGATGCTCGCGCGATGGATTGAAGTCGGGGTTGGCCGCCGTGCCCGCCGCCGGGGCGGCAAGGCCCGCAACCGCCGCCAGTGCGGCGCAGCCCAGAACCGCCATGAGGATCGAGCGCTGTCTCACGCTGTTCCCTTGCCCGGCGCTGCGTCCTTCGCCACCCCCTCTGTATGCCGCAGGAGACGGGTCTCTTTCCAGCGAGGCTCAAGCGCCCTGCCCTTGCGCCCTCGGCCACCCCGATGCTCGCCCAACTCCTTCGGGCCAAAGACCCGCTCCATGGGCTTGCCTACGCGACCGGCCCCCTGGACAGCCAGCGCATCCGCACAGGTGCCCCCAAACGCCACCACCTGCAGCAGACCCTCACGCGCGTCAAGTTCAACCAGCCGCGTGCCACGCCCGCCGTTGCGAAGCGGCTTGATTTCATCGAGTGCAAAAATCAGCATGCGCGCCCGATCGGCCGTGCCTGCGAGACAGGCCACCTCGGTTGCACCCGAAGGAATGATCTCCGGCCGGATCAGCCGATCACCCTCATCCAGGGTCAGAAACTGCCGACCCGCGCGGTTGCGTCCGATGAGATCGCCTGCCTGGCACTGCAGTCCCTGGCCCTGCGCAGTGGCCAGTACCACCGCGCTCGTGACCGATGCAGCAAAGATCTGATCGAGGCGTGAACCCGGCTCGAGATCAACCAGACTGGTCACTGGCACGCCATCGCCACGCGCCGACGGCAAGGAGGACACCGCGATGCTGAAGACCCGCCCTGATGCAGAGAAGGCAAACAGGGTATCGGTGGTCAGCACCTCGTAGGCGCCATCAAAACCATCGCCCGCCTTGAAGCTGAACTGCGCGGGATCGTGGCCATGGCCTTGTCGGGCGCGCACCCAGCCCTTGGACGACACGATCACGGTTACCGGATCCTCGGCCACCTTGAGTTCGACCACCGTGCGCTGGGCCGCCTCGATCAGGGTCCGACGATCATCGCCATAGCGCTTAGCATCGGACTCGATCTCGCGAATCATCTGCCGGCGCAGGGCCGATTCGCTGGCCAACAACCCCTGGAGCTGCTCGCGCTCGGTACGCAGGGCAGCGAGCTCCTGCTCGAGCCGAATGGCCTCGAGACGCGCGAGCTGGCGCAGCCGAATCTCGAGGATGTCGTCGGCCTGACGCTCACTCAGTGAAAAGGCCTCGATCAGCGCCGGCTTGGGCTCATCCGCATTACGGATGATGCGAATGACCTCATCGATGTCGAGCAGCACGCGCTGTCGACCCTCGAGAATGTGGATGCGGTCTTCGACCTTGCCCAGCCGATGCTCGCTGCGCCGCGTGAGCGTGCCCTGGCGATACTCCACCCACTCCTGCAGGATGAGCAGCAAGGACTTCTGCTGCGGCCGTCCATCGCGGCCGATCATCACAAGGTTGAGCGAAACACTGGTCTCGAGATCCGAGTGCGCGAGCAGGATATTGAGCAGCTCCTCAGGCGACAGGCGTGATGACCGGGGCTCAAACACCAGCCGCACCGGCGCTTCGCGCCCGGATTCATCGCGCGCCGTCTCGAGCACGCCCAGCACGGTCTGCTTGAGTTGCACCTGTTCGGGGCTGAGCGCCTTCTTGCCCGCCTTGATCTTGGGGTTGGTGAGTTCCTCGATCTGCTCGAGTACCCGGGCCGTCGATACGCCATGCGGCAATTCATCAATGACCAGTTGCCACTGTCCGCGGGCCAGTTCCTCGATGTGATGGCGGGCCCTGACCTTGATCGAACCGCGACCGGAGCCATAGACCTCGCGCAAATCCTGCGCGCTCGAAATCACCTGCCCGCCGCCCGGAAAATCGGGGCCGGGCAACACGCCCATGAGCTCATCCATCGTCACGCGCGGGTTGCGAATCACGAGCACCGCCGCGGCGGCCACCTCGCGCAGGTTGTGCGACGGACTTTCGGTGGCCATGCCCACCGCGATGCCCGACGCTCCATTGAGGAGCACCATGGGCAAACGCGCCGGCAAGAGGGCAGGTTCCTGAGTCGACCCGTCGTAATTCGGCACGAAATCGACCGTGCCCTGATCGATTTCTTCGAGCAGGATCTGTGCATAGGCCGTCAGCCGGGCCTCGGTATAACGCATGGCTGCTGCGCCATCGCCATCGCGCGAACCGAAGTTACCCTGCCCATCAATCAGCGGATAGCGCAGCGTGAAGTCCTGGGCCATACGTACCAGTGCGTCGTAGGCCGCGGTATCGCCATGCGGATGAAAACGACCCAGTACATCGCCCACCACGCGGGCCGACTTGACCGGCTTGGCGTTGGCCGCCAGGCCCATGGCATTCATGGCATACAGAATGCGCCGCTGAACGGGCTTCAGGCCATCGGCACCGTCCGGCAGGGCCCGGCCCTTGACGACCGAAACTGCATAGTCCAGGTAGGCCCGCTCGGCAAAGCGGGCCAGCGTGAGCTGATCGCCCGAGAGCTCCTGTGGGTTAGACCCTTGCGGCGTGGGCGCTCGTGGTGTCGATCCTTGTGGCGTGGGCTCCTGCGGCGTGGGCGTGGGC
>JBKCEY010000412.1:0-9387 GCA_046304115.1 Burkholderiales bacterium
GCGGCGACGCGGGCCCGATTGATGACGCCGCAGCGCGCGCTGCTGGGCGACGAGATGATGGCTGCGGCTGACGCGCTGAGCTCACTTCAGGCGGGTCAGCGGTTGCCCGATGCCCTCGATGCAGCCTGCGCGGCTTTGCCAGCGGCCTCGCGCGGGCCCGCCCGCGACATGGCCTACCGGTGTGTCCGAGCCTGGGGTCTGTTGCGAGCCCTGGCCGATCAGCTCAATGCCAGACGCCCTGATCCGCGCGTTGCAGCGCTCCAGTGGGTTGCCCTGGAGCAGCTGGTGTCGGGCGAGCGGCCCGATGCCGTAGTGGTCGACCAGGCCGTCTTGGCACTCAAGCGCGCAATGCGTGCCCAGTCTGCAGCCACGGGCTTCCTGAATGCCACCTTGCGCCGCTTCGGGCGCGAGCGTGATACGTTGCTGGCTCAGGCACTCCGTGATCCGGAGGCTCAGTACAACCTGCCGCGCTGGTGGCTTGATGCCCTGCGCCGCGCCTGGCCGGATCAATGGACCGACCTCATCGACAAGGGTAACCAGCAGGCGTCATTGGTTCTGCGGGCAAACGTTCGGCGCATGAGCCGAGATGCGTTGGCCGATATCCTCGCCGCGGCCGGCGTTACCACCCGGATTCTGGGCCCCCAGGCCCTTGCGCTTGAGCGGGCCATGCCGGTGACCGAGATCCCGGGTTTCGCTGAAGGCTGGTGGTCGGTACAGGATGCAGGCGCCCAGCTGAGTGCGCCGCTGCTCGGGCCTCGTGACGGTGAGCGGGTGCTCGATGCCTGCGCTGCTCCAGGTGGCAAGACAGGCCATCTGCTGGAGCTGGCCGATCTTCGCCTGACTGCGCTCGACATCGACCCAGCCCGGTGCCGGCGGATCGAAGACAACCTGGCTCGCCTGGGCCTGTCCCGCCCGGGTATCGAGGTCAAGGCTGCCGATGCCGCCGAGCCGACCCGCTGGTGGGATGGCGAACCCTACGACCGCATCCTGCTCGATGCGCCGTGCAGCGCCTCGGGCATCCTGCGCCGCCATCCTGATGTTCGCTGGCTGCGCCGGCGTGGTGATCTCGCCACATTGATGCAGACGCAACAGCGACTGCTCGAAGCCCTTTGGCCGCTGCTTCGTCCGGGTGGTACATTGCTCTACGTCACCTGCTCGGTTTTCCCGGAAGAGGGCGAGCAGATGATTCGAGCCTTCCTGAACCGGCATCCCGATGCCCTTCGTGAAGCCCTTTCCTGGGACTGGGCCGACGGTTCCCGCGAAACGGTCACGCAGATTTTTCCGCTTGCGCGTCCGTCCCGGGAGCACGACGGTTTCTTCCATGCCCGACTGACCCGACGCCCGTGAAGCGACGCACCGCCATCGCGGCACTGTCGATGGCGGTGTTGACAGCCTGGACGCCGGCCGCTCGCAGCGCTGATCCCATTTCGGTCCTTCAGACCGTGCTCGAGCCATCCGCCGATGGTGAGTCGTGGGAGCTTTCGGCCGATTTCCTGTTGCCCCTCAACGCAACCCTCGAAGAGGCCGTCAATCGGGGCGTGGTGTTGCACTTTGTGGTCGAGTTCGAGTTGCGCCGTTCGCGTTGGTACTGGTGGGATGAGCAGGTCGCCTCAGCCACCCAGACCCATCGTCTGTCCTGGCACGCCCTGACCCGTCAGTACCGATTGCTGCTCAATGGAGTGGCCGAGTCCCATGGAAGCCTGGCCGACGCACTGGCCGCGCTCTGCCGCCTGCGGCAGTGGCGGGTCATGCCGCGCGAGCGGGCGTCGGCAGGCCAGGCCTATGAAGCGCGCCTGCGCATGAGGCTCGATACCGATGCCTTGCCGAAGTCCTTCCAGATTTCGGCGCTCACCCAGCGTAACTGGGCGCCGCCCTCCGAATGGAGGCGCTTTCTCCTGAGGCCTGGACCCTGAGCGCCCTCGAACAGCGATCCGGCGCCCGCGCCCTGCGCTACGCGCTCTTTGCCTCGCTGTCTGCCGGGGCTGTGCTGATCACACTGCTCGCCGTGGCGAGCGGCAATGACCGGTTGCTCGAGGAACACTACGCCCTGCTGCTCGGGCTCAACCTGGTCGTGGGCCTGGGCCTTCTGGGGCTTGCGCTGACGCTGGCCTGGCGAATGCTGCAGCGATGGCGCGCCGGCCTCTTTGGCACCCGACTGATGGCCCGCATGGCGGGAGCATTCGTTGCCATGACGCTGCTGCCCGCCCTGCTGATCTATCTGGTGGCCGTACAGTTTCTCGGGCGCTCGGTGGAGTCCTGGTACGACGTGCCCATGGAGCGTGCGCTCGAATCAGGCCTTACTCTGGGGCGGGCCTCGCTGGATTCGCTGCTGGCCGATGTCCAGTCCAGGGCGCGCGGGCTTGCCGGCGAACTCTCCGAGCAGCCGTCCTCGCAGTGGCGGATACTCCTCGAACAGGGCCGCGAGCGCGCACAGGTTCAGGAAGCCCTGATCATCACGGCCAGCGGGCGCATTCTTCAGGCCAGCGGTGGCAGCCTGACCCAACTGGTGCCTGATCTGCCACCACCGTCCGTGTTGCGCCAGGCGCGTGCCGGTCGAGGACTGGCTGCAGTCGAACCGGTTGATGCCACCAGCGAAGGCCGTGGCCTGCGGCTGCGGGTCATTGAGCCGATCGCCGGCAGCGGCTCGCTGGGCGAGGATGCGCGCTTGCTTCAATTTCTGCAGCCCGTCCCCCAGACACTGGCCGGCAATGCCGAAGCCGTGGCACAGGGCTGGCGCGACTACCAGGAGCTGGCGCTGGCCCGCACCGGGCTCAAGCGTATCTTCAGGATCACCATGACGGTGACGCTGCTGCTCACCATGTTCTCGGCGGTTGCGGCGTCCTTTTTGCTCGCTGGATGGCTGATCGGGCCGCTGGCCATGCTGGCGGCTGGCACTCGGGCAGTGGCCGGGGGTGACTTCAGACCCGTCAAGGACTACACCGGCCGTGACGAACTCGGCGTGCTCACGCAGTCCTTCAATGCCATGACCCGTCAGCTTGAGGAGGCCCGGCTGCTGGTTGAACGCAACCAGCGTGCCCTGGAGCGGGCCAATAACCAGCTGGCCAGCGTGCTGGGCAATCTGACGGCTGGCGTGCTGGTCCTCGATGAGGCGCGTCAGGTGATTCTCGCCAATGAAGGTGCTGCGCGAATCCTGGGCACAGAGCCCGCACGGATGCAGGGCCTGGGCTTGCATGAATTGCCCCGGCTGGATTCTGTGGCCCGCCAGATTACCGAGGCTTTCGATGCGCTCGATCCCGCGGATGGGCACGGCTGGCAGCGCCAGTTCAGTCTGAGTCCGCTGGGCACTCAGGAGAGCGTTACCCGGGCTGACCCGCGGGGCTCGCCTGTGCAGACCCTGCTGGTCCGAGGCGCGCGCCTGCCAGGCGCACAGGCCGGCGCTCTGGTGGTGTTCGACGACGTGAGCGAAGTGGTGGCCGCACAGCGCGGACTGGCCTGGGGCGAGGTCGCGCGTCGGCTGGCCCACGAGATCAAGAATCCCCTCACGCCGATCCAGCTGGCTGCCGAGCGGCTGCAGCACAAACTTGCCGACAAGCTGCCCGCCGCCGAGGCGCAGCTTCTGGCTCGCAATGCGCGGACCATCGTCGAGCAGGTGGGCAGTCTCAAGCTCATGGTGGATGAGTTCAGTGACTATGCCCGTCTGCCCGCGGCGCAACTGGCTCCGCTCGATCTGCAAGACATCGTGCAGGATGTGGCCACGCTGTATGCGCCCCAGGAATCCGCAGGTGTTCTCGTGCTGCGGTTCGAAGCCGACCTGCCGCAGGTGCTGGGTGACGCGAGCCAGCTGCGGCGCGTGGTGCTCAATCTCGTCAAGAATGCCCTGGAGTCAGCCGAGCGCCAGCCCCAGGCCCGGGTCGAGGTCGTGCTGCGCCGCCGTTTGCGCGACGGCCAGCCCAGTGGCGTGATGCTCACGGTGACCGACAACGGGCCGGGTTTTCCGGCGGGCATGCTCGAGCGGGCCTTCGAGCCCTACGTGACGCACAAACCCCGAGGAACCGGACTCGGTCTGGCCATCGTCAAGAAGATCATCGATGAGCACGGCGGGCGCATCGAACTGTCGAATCAGATGAGCGAATCCGGTACTCCGATCGGGGCCTGTGTGACAGTCCGCTTGTCGAAGTTGGTCAAAAGCGACGAAAATCCCAGCTTTCCTGCAACACCGACGGTACCGGTCTGCCCGCCGGCCTGACATTCCTCCCGGTCTGGAGCACTCCCTTCGATGGCCGACATCCTGGTCGTAGACGACGAAATCGGCATTCGTGAATTGCTGAACGAGATTCTCGGTGACGAGGGTCATACGGTTCTGCTGGCCGAAAATGCCGCGCAGGCCCGGCAGTTCCGAGACGAGCAGGACCTTGATCTGGTCCTGCTTGATATCTGGATGCCTGAGGTCGACGGTGTTTCGCTGCTCAAGGAATGGGCTGCGATTGGCAAGCTCTCCATGCCGGTGATCATGATGTCGGGGCATGCCACCATTGATACGGCCGTGGAGGCTACGCGCATCGGCGCGCTGGATTTCCTCGAAAAACCCATTTCGCTGCAAAAGCTGCTCAAGACGGTCGAAAACGGGCTGGCCCGTCGCGCCATCAGTCGCGGCGTGCCTCGTCCCCAGCCTGCTGCGCCGGTCACGCCGCGCCCCGTTGCAGGTCCGGGCGCTGCGCTTCAGGCGGGTGCCACGACCAGTCCCGACATTGAACCCCCGTTTTTCGAGGCCGCTTTGACGGCGGATGGATCCCCGGCCACCGGCGAGCAGACGCGGGCTTCGGATCGTTACTCGGTGCCCTCACTCGAGGTCTCGTCGGGACTCACGGGCGCAGCCCATGGCAGTGGCGCTGGCGGGTCAAACACCGTTGCGGCAATCGGCGCACTGGCGGCCGACCGACTGGGTGTGGTCACCGCCGTTGTGGCCACGGCCGGTGGCGGTCCGGGTTCGTTGCGCGAACTGCCGCTCGACATGCCACTCAGAGAGGCGCGCGATGCCTTCGAGCGGACCTATTTCGAACACCATCTGGCACGAGAGCAAGGCTCCATGACCCGAGTGGCCGAAAAAACCGGACTGGAGCGAACCCACCTCTACCGCAAGCTCAAGCAGCTGGGTATCGACCTGTCCAAGGGTGCGTTTCGCAAGGGCGGCGCGGGGCAGGCTTGATGATTCTCTCGGGGCTGTCTTGAAGATCATCATCCTGGGTGCAGGCCGGGTCGGGGAGTCACTGGCCGAGAGCCTGGTCTCCGAGCGCAACGACATCACGGTGATCGACAACGACCTGACGCGCCTGGCCGCGCTCCAGGACCGCCTTGACCTGCGCACGGTGCATGGCCATGCGGCCTCGCCCTCGGTGCTGCGGGCGGCGGGCGCCGAAGATGCCGACATGCTGATCGCGACCACGCAGTCCGATGAGACCAATCTGGTGGCCTGCCATCTGGCCGCACAGGGATTCAATGTGCCCAAGCGCATTGCCCGGGTCCGTTCATCCGAATTCCAGGACCATCCCGAGCTGGTGGGCGAGGGCGCCTTTTCGGTCGATCACCTGATCGTTCCCGAAAAGGCCGTGACCGATACCATCGCCCGACTGGTGGAGTTTCCGGAAGCCCTGCAGGTGCTGGAGTTTGCCAAGGGTCGGGTCAGCCTGATTGCCGTGCGCGCGATCGCGGGCGGCCAGCTTGTGCAGCGTCCGATCCGCGAGATCCGCGGTCATATTCCGAAGGTGGATTCCCGCATCGTCGCGATCTTTCGCGGCGAACGCACGCTCTATCCCGATGGCGATACCCTGATCGAACCGGGCGATGAAGTGTTCTTCCTCGCGGCCACCGAGCACATCCGCACCGTGATGACCGAGCTGCGCAAGATGGATCAGCCGGTGCGTCGCGTGATGATCGCGGGCGGCGGGCGAATCGGGCTGAGACTGGCGCGCGCGCTGGGCGAGCGGCTCGATGTGCGCATCATCGAGAGTGATGCCCGTCGCTGTGAGGCCATCGCAGCCGAGCTGCCCGCCAAGGTGCTGGTGCTGCAGGGCGATGCCACCGATGAAGATCTGCTCGATGAAGAGAGCGTGGGCAGCATGGATCTGTTCTGTGCGCTGACTTCAGACGACGAGAGCAACATCATGTCCTCGCTGCTGGCCCGCAAGATGGGTGCTCGGCGTGTGATCGCCCTGGTCAATCGCCGGGCCTATGCCGATCTGGTCGAAGGCGGGCGCATCGACATTGCCATCGTGCCGGCTCAGGCCACGATCGGCAGCCTGCTCACCCATGTGCGACGCGGCGATGTGGTGGCCGTTCATTCATTGCGACGGGGCGCTGCCGAGGCGCTCGAACTGATCGCCCATGGCGACGCCAAATCAAGCAAGGTGGTGGGCCGGCGCATCGAGCAGATCGCGCTGCCCGAAGGCGCCATTATCGGGGCCATGGTGCGCGAGCGGATTGGCGGGCGTCATGAGGTGGTGATTGCCCATCACGACACCGTGATCGAACCTGACGACCATGTCATCGTGTTTGTGGCCAACCGCAAGATGATCCCGAAAGTGGAGCAGTTGTTTCAGGTTGGTGTCGGATTTTTCTGAGCCTGTTCATCAGCCCGTCATCGGAATACCCTGCACGCTGATCGGGATTGACCCGACCAGCCGCGGTGGCCCCTACCATCGGCCACCCTTTCGCGAGCGTTGTTTCGCCCCGCGTCAGCGTTGTTCCCCCCTGTTTCAGCGTTGTTCTTTTTACTCTCCGTTTCCTCCTCACCTACCACGTCCTCAAGACAGGAGACCTCCATGACCTCAAACGCCTCACTGCGCCGCAAGTTCATGACCACCGGTGCCGTTGCCACCGGTGCCGCCACCCTTGGCTTTCCGGCCATTGTCAAAGCCCAGACGACCTCGCTGCGTTTTCAGAGCACCTGGCCTGCCAAGGACATCTTCCACGAGTACGCCAACGACTTCGCCAAGAAGGTCAATGACATGACCGGCGGCGAACTCAAGATTGAAGTGCTGCCGGCGGGTTCGGTGGTGCCGGCCTTCGGTCTGCTCGATGCAGTGTCCAAGGGCACGCTCGATGGCGGTCATGGCGTGGTGGTCTATCACTACGGCAAGAACAGCGCGCTGGCGTTGTGGGGTTCGGGTCCGGCCTTTGGCATGGACGCCAACATGCTGCTGTCCTGGCACAAATACGGCGGCGGCCGCGCCCTGCTCGACAAGCTCTATGGGGCCGTGGGTGCCAATGTGTACTCCTACGTGTATGGCCCGATGCCGACCCAGCCGCTGGGCTGGTTCAAGAAGCCCATTGCCAAGGCCGATGACCTCAAGGGTCTGAAGTACCGCACGGTGGGCATCTCGATCGACGTGTTCACGGCCATGGGTGCAGCGGTCAATGCGCTGCCCGGCGGCGAGATCATTCCCGCCATGGACCGTGGTCTGCTTGACGCAGCCGAGTTCAACAACGCTTCGTCTGACCGTCTGCTGGGCTTTCCCGATGTGTCCAAGGTCTGCATGCTGCAGAGCTTTCACCAGAACGCCGAGCAGTTCGAGATCCTCTTCAACAAGACCAAGCTCGATGCCCTGCCGCCCAAGATGAAGGCCATCATCGACAATGCCGTGGAGGCCGCTTCGGCCGACATGTCCTGGAAGGCCGTTGACCGCTACTCCAAGGACTACATCGAGATGCGTGAAAAGCAGAACGTGAAGTTCTACAAGACGCCCGATGCCATCCTGCAGCGCCAGCTCGCCGTGTACGACGAAGTGGTCAAGAAGAAGTCGGCTGAAAACGCCCTCTTCAAGGAGATCGTCGATTCGCAGCGCGCCTTCGCGGCTCGTGCCGTGGCCTGGGACATGGACACCAACGTCAATCGCCGCATGGCCTTCAACCACTACTTCGGCAAGAAGTAAGTTCGAGGGTCAGCCCGGTGTCGCAGTGTTGCGCACCGGGCGGTATGTGCCGACCCGCCATGTGGGTTGTGCACGCCAATGTGTTGCGGCCGCATCAATGCATGCGGCCTGTTCGTTTGCGGTGACGGCGAAGGCGGCCAGAGGCCTTTGCCGCAGGGGTCGCTTGATCGCCGGTTTTTTGCGGTGATGCCATCAAGGACGCGGGGGTTGAAGACACCGCGAGGGACACGATGCAAGGTTTCTTTCTGACAGTTGACCGTATCTCCACCTGGATAGGTCAGGCCTTCGCCTGGATGATCATGGGCCTCACCGGGCTGATCGGGTACGAGGTCTTTGCCCGCTATGTGCTCAACAAGCCCCATGCCTGGGCCTTCGATGTGCAGATCATGATGTACGGCACCCTCTTCATGATGGCGGGCGCCTACACGCTGTCCAAGAACGGGCATGTCCGGGGCGACATCCTGTATGGCTTTTTCAAGCCCCGTACGCAGGCCTTTTTCGATCTGGTGCTCTATCTGGTGTTCTTTCTGCCCGGTGTGGTTGCACTGGCCTGGGCGGGGTATTCGTTTGCTGCCGAGTCCTGGGCGATCAACGAGCATTCGTCAATCACCGCCGACGGCCCCCCGCTCTATCCGTTCAAGACCATCATTCCGTTCGCGGGTGGGCTGCTGCTGCTGCAGGGCGTGGTCGAGATTCTGCGCTGCATCGTGTGTCTGCGCGATGGGGAGTGGCCTTCGCGCGAGCAGGATGTGGAAGAGGTCGATGTCGACAAGCTGAAAGCCATGGTCAAGGCTGACGACGCGGGAGCACGCTGATCATGCGCAAGGAAATGCTGTTTGGTCTGTCGATCATGGCGCTCATCGTGCTCGCCGTGGCGATCTTCATGCCCTGGAGCAACATGCAGAGCGGCCATTACGGCCTGCTCATGCTTGCACTGGTGGTGGTGGCCATCATGCTGGGCTTTCCCACGGCCTTCACCCTCATGGGCATGGGGATGCTGTTCGCCTTTCTCGCCTACCGCATGCGCGCGCCCGATCAGGCGATCGGGCAGACCCTCGACCTGATGGTCCAGCGCGCCTATGCCGTGATGAGCAATGACGTGCTCATCTCCATTCCGCTCTTCGTCTTCATGGGATACCTGGTCGAGCGGGCCAACCTCATCGAAAAGCTCTTCAAGAGCCTGCATCTGGCGCTGGCCCGGGTGCCGGGTTCGCTGGCGGTGGCCACGCTCTTCACCTGTGCGGTGTTCGCCACGGCGACCGGCATCGTGGGGGCGGTGGTCACGCTCATGGGTCTGCTGGCGCTGCCGGCAATGCTGCGTGCGGGCTACAGCACCGGCGTGTCGGCCGGCGCGATCACGGCAGGCGGCTGCCTGGGTATCCTCATTCCGCCCTCGGTGCTGCTGATCGTCTATGGCGCCACGGCAGGGGTCTCGGTGGTGCAGCTCTATGCCGGTGCGTTCTTTCCCGGAATCATGCTGGCGGGCCTGTACATCGTC
>JBKCEY010000413.1:0-11836 GCA_046304115.1 Burkholderiales bacterium
GCCGCGGTCTTGGCCACCTCCTGAATGGTCTGCACACCGGTGGCGCCCGTGCCCACCACGCCCACGCGCTTGCCCTCAAAGCTCACCGGCTCATGCGGCCAGCGGGCCGTGTGCATGGACTGACCTGCAAAGCTCTCGATACCGGCAATCCGCGGCAGCGTGGGCACCGTCAGGGCACCCATGGCGGTGATCAGAAACCGCACCACGCGCTGGCTGCCATCGTCCAGACTCACCGACCAGCAGCGCGATGCTTCGTCCCAACGCGCGGCCTCCACCCGAAGCCCAAAGCGGATGTCACGCCTCAGGTCGAGGCGATCGGCCACAAACTGGCAGTAGCGCAGGTTGTCGGGCTGAGGCGAGAAGTGCTCGCTCCACTCCCATTCCTGCAGGATCTCGGGCGAGAACGAATAGCCGTAGCTCCAGCTCTCGGAATCAAAGCGCGCGCCGGGATAGCGGTTCCAGTACCAGGTGCCACCCACATCGTTGCCCGCCTCGATCACCTGAGCACTCAGGCCGAGTTCGCGCACACGGTGCAACTGATACAGGCCCGACAGGCCTGCGCCAATGATCAGAACGTCGACATCCAGTTTCATCACACGACTCCCATTGAAAACGACGACCCGCCGAACGATAGGCCCGTGGTCTTCGACACAGTACGCTGGCAAGCAGCAGGCTGAAGGACACCACCCTGCGGAATGAAAAAGGCCGGGTGTCGAGCCCGGCCTTTGACGAACGGATCAAACCCCAAGGCTGATCCTTCAGTAGAGCGCCGGGTCGATCACCCGGGCCGCACTCCGCGTGTGCGGCCTGCGCGACGTCAGATCCGCTCGATGATGATCGCAGGCGCCATGCCGCCCGCAGCACACATCGTGACCAGCCCGCGACGCAGGTCGCGACGCTCGAGCTCATCAAGAATGGTGCCGATCAGGATGGAGCCCGTGCCGCCAATCGGATGGCCCAGCGCCATGGCGCCGCCATTCACATTGACCTTGTCGCGATCCAGACGCAGGTCACGGATGAACTTCTCGGCCACCACCGCGAAGGCTTCGTTGATTTCCCACAGATCGATGTCCTCGACCTTCAGGCCGGCCTTGGCCAGCACCTTGCGGGCGGCGGGCACCGGGGCATTGAGCATGAGGGTGGGGCAGTCGCCCACGTTGGCCATGGCCACCACGCGGGCGCGGGCCTTCATGCCATTGGCCTTGGCATAGGTCGGTGAAGCCAGCAGCACCGCACCGGCGCCATCCACCACGCCCGACGAATTGCCGGCATGGTGAAAGTGCTCGATCTTCACATCCGGATACTTGGCGTTGATGAGCGAACGATAGGTGGTGCCCTTGTCGTCCAGAGGCATGTCGGCCATGGCCGTAAACGCGGGCTTGAGTTCGCCCAGGCCGTCGAGCGTGGTTTGCGGACGCGGAAACTCTTCACGGTCGAGCGCCAGCGAGCCATCGGTCTTGTAGACCGGCACCAGGCTCTTCTTGAAGTGCCCATTGGCAATCGCGTGCGCGGCACGCTGCTGGCTTACCACGGCGAGCGAATCCAGATCGCGGCGGCTGATGCCTTCCATGGTGGCGATCGCATCGGCGCAGATGCCCTGATGCGACTGCGGATGCTTGGCCCGCAGACGCAGGTTGCCGGCATCCATGAGTGAGGGGCCTTCATCGGCACTGCGACGGCCGGTCATCGACATCATCTCGGTGCCGCCGGCGATCATCAGGTCTTCCATGCCGGCCATGATCTGGGCGGCGGCCATGTTCACCGAGGTGATGCCCGAGCCGCAGAAGCGATCGAGCGTGACGCCACTGGCGCGAATGTCAAAGCCGGCATCGAGTGCGGCCATGCGGGCGAGGTCCATGGCCTGCGGGCCGCGCTGCGAGCTCGTGCCCCAGATGATGTCGTCGACTTCGTGGGTCTTGAGGTTGTTGCGATCGGCCAGGGCCTTCAACACGGTGGCGGCCACATGCTGCGGATGCATGTCGGCGAGTGCGCCTTTGCCTTGCTTGCCAATGCCGCGCGGCGTGCGGGCGGCGTCGATGATCAGTGCTTCGGGCATGGTG
This sequence comes from Burkholderiales bacterium, assembly GCA_046304115.1. GTDB lineage: Bacteria > Pseudomonadota > Gammaproteobacteria > Burkholderiales > Burkholderiaceae_E > UBA4615. The sequence continues at coordinate 2,061 of JBKCEY010000413.1, forward strand.
GTCTCCTGGTGGGTTATTGATGTCGGTTGGATCGCGTTGGCTGAGCCCCATCAACGGGCTGAGCAGCGATAGGCTTTGCTTTCAATCACATGATAATGCCTGCGGCGGCTGGCTCAGAAAGCGCGGGCGTCAACCGGAACATGGCTGCCCCGTCACAGGGGCGGGCCACAGCGATCAGCCGGTCTGCGCATCCAGCCGGTAGCTCGCCCCTGCAAACTGCCCCAGCCGCTGCACCAGCACGGGCAGCGCCTGCGCCAGCTGCGCCTGCAGGGTATGGGGCGGGTTGATGACCAGCATGCTGCTGCCCAGCAACCCAAACCCCCGTTCATTGGGCTGGGCCACGGTCAGCTGGGCATGCAGCCAGCCGCGTTTGCCCTGGGCCTGAGCCACGCGGGCCAGCCGCTGGGGCAGGGCCTGAGCTTCGCGATCCGCAATCTGCGGAATCCAGACCAGCACCACGCATTCGGCAAAGCGGGCCAATGCATCCTTCACGGCATCAAAGGTGGCCGGATAGTCGCGCTTGAGCTCATAGCTCGGATCGATCAGCAGCACACCGCGCCGCGAGGGCGGCGGCAGATGCGCCTTGAGGCCGGCAAAGCCATCGCTGTGCAGCACCTGCACGGCCCGATCGCCCGCAAAGCGCTTGAGCAGCAGACCATGGTCGGTCGGGTGCAATTCATGCAAACGCAATTGATCCTGAGGGCGCATCAGCGCACGGGTGATCACTGGTGAGCCGGGGTAAAAACGCAGTGCACGGTCGGCCTCCAGCGAGCCACTGGCTTGCGCCTCGACCTGGCTTTCGTGAAGGGCAGTAGTCTGCCCTTCACGCTGAACCGCCTTAACGTGCACCACGTAGTCCGCCAGCAGCGGCGGCAGGCCCGGCACCTCCCACAGGCGGGTAATGCCCTGTTCAAACTCCGCATGCTGGCGGGCCTGCACATGGGCAAGGTCGTAAGCGCCCGCACCGGCATGCGTGTCGATCAGCCGCCAGGCCTTGTCCTTGAGGTTCATGTGCCGCAGCACCGCCACAAGCACGGCGTGCTTGAGGACATCGGCGTGGTTGCCAGCGTGAAAGGCGTGTCGGTAGGCGAGCAAGGTGCGTCAGGATACGGCAAGCGCCGTCCAGCAGCCGCTCTCACGGGCCAGATCCCACTCGTTGATGCTTCCCTCGTCCAGGGCCTGCACCAGAGCATCCGGGCCGAGAATCGACAGCACCGGCCTTTGCGTTGCCGCGTTGGCCAGGGTGGGCCGCTGGGCCACGGGAGGGCTCGTGGCCTGCAGCCCAGCCTGCCCATGCGCCCGAACCAGCCGCTCCAGAAAGGCCTTGCGACGCCCCCGGGCCGCGCGCCAGCAGCCCGTGTCGTGAGGTTCGCCCACCGGTAATGCGGGCGCCGCCACATAGGCCCAGGCCAGCGTGGGCGGTGCATCAGGCTCACCGGTCTGCACCGGCAGCACGGTGCGGTGATAGAGATTGCGGGCATCGCCATGCCCCCAGAAGGTTTCGATCGCATCGGCCTCTTGCAGCAGGCGCACGATGTCGGCGCTCTCCACCAGATCGCCCTGCAGGTCGTGCACGGGATGATCGAGCGTAATCGCCGGAAACGGCTCGCCCGGCGGATCTTCAGCGGCCGGATGCAGGGTGGCCCGGCTGCGCGCCATGAGCACCTGCTTCACGCCAGCCCGGGCCATGGCAGGCCAGCGCAGCTCGCCGCGCATCAGGGTGCCGTAAACCAGCATGTGATGCACAAGCCCTGCATCCATCTGCCCTTGTGCGGCAGCCCTCAAGGCCCTATCGGCCTGCGCTCGCAGGCGCCAGTGTGCGAGGCCCGCTTGCACGGTCTCGACATAGCCCGCGGCGGGTTCGCAATGCGGGCGTCGATCGGCCGGCTTGACCGTGTAGGTGATGGCTGCGACCAGCTTGCCATCCGGCAAGACCGCCTGCACGGGCGTGCGCTCATAGCCCGTGTCCGGATGGGCCACACCTTCCTTGATGTCGAGCATGCGCCAGCCCAGCGGCGACACCGCAAAAAGCGCCCCATGCACCACACTGCCCAGGCTTGAGCGAACATCGAGCGCACCACCGGCACGGCGCTGCGACCAGTAGCCAAACGAGAGCGCATGGTCGGGCAGCAGCGCTGCACTCACCGGGCGCAGATCGGCCTCGGTCAGGCCATGCTGCGCAAGCCAGCGCGCCCGCTCATCGGGGCAGAGGTTGGAGCCGTAGGCGAAATACAGAGGGTCGGTCATGTCCGAAAGCTGCTAGCGGAAATAGAACTCGCCTACCGCCTGATCGTAAAGCGCCGGGGTCTGTTCATGACCAATGCTGCGCGCAAGCCGCACCACTTCGCTTCGAACAGTGCGCAAGACCCGATCCACCGGTACGCCGGGCTTTTGCATCTCCTGCAAAAAGACCCGGGTGAAGACGCCATTCGGATGCTTGTCGGAATCGCCGAGTCGATCCAGGGCCTGCTGCCCTGAGCCCGCCGAGAACAGGATCATCTGGCCCGTGGCTGCCGTGGTGGGTGCCAGGCCCCGTCCGCCAATGGAGCGCCCCTTGCCGGTAAACGGGTTGTTGCGACAGGCATCGATGATGGCGAGCGAGAACCGCGCCTTCTTTTCGTGCAGATCATCGAGCACCCGCTGCAGCTGGATCGATTCATCACGCACCTGCTCTTCGCTGTCGTTGCGGATGTCGATGGGCAACAGATAGTTGGCGCCCGCGATCTGCACGCCATGGCCGGCAAAAAAGAGCAGCGCCTCATCGCCGCCTTCGAGTTGCAGCTTGAAGTCGCGCAGCGCCTGCTTGAACTGGCGCTCATCCACATCGAAATGCGACCACACCCGATAGCCCATGAGCTCGAGGGCGCGCGACATGGATCGGGCATCCGACACCGCGGTCTTGAGTTGATCAACATACCGATACCGATCGTTGCCAATCACCAGCGCCTTGCGGTTGGCGGCATGAGGCCGGGCGGCCATTGCCGCAGGCGAGCCGGCGGCGGCTGTTGCAGTGGGCGCCGGTGCGGCGAGAATCGCTGCAGGGGCCATCGTGGCCGGGCCGGCCGCTACCGTGGACGATGGGGCGGCTGGTGGCGCGGTTGAGGCGACGGCCCCCGCCGCAGAAACTGTCAGCACCGGCGTGGTGGCATCGATCGTGAGCGCCTGCAAGGGCCCGGGCTCACGAACGGCCACTGCTTCATTGCGGGCCATGAAGGTTTCAGCGGCCTTGCGGCTGTTGGGATGCAGACTGCCCGACAGGCGCAGCGCATCCTGCATGTACCACTTGGCCACGCCGAGGTCCTTGGTCACGCCGCGCCCGTTTTCGTACAAACGCGCCAGATGGAATCTGCCCTCGCCCGAGCCGAGTTGCATGGCCTTGGCGAAATAGCCCCGGGCCTTTTCAGGATCGGCGGGCACGCCCTGACCATTCAGGAACATGGAGCCGATCCCCACGTAGGGGCTCGCGGATTGGGATCGGCGCAGGGCGCGCTGGTAGTAGTCCAGGGCCTTGGCAAAGTCCTGCGGGGTGGAGGGTGCGCCCAGACGATAGACCGCACCCAGTCCCGAGAGGCCCACAGCAGATCCGAGTTCGGCCGCCTTTTCAAATTGAGTCTTGGCTTTGTCGAGGTCCGGGCCCAGGCCCGCGGGCTTGGGCAGGTAGTACAGCATGCCCAGGCCCTCATGGGCCGGTTGCGTCACCCACGGCATGTGTGCGGTGTTTTCAAGCGACCGCAGGAACCACTGCTCCGCCTGCTCAGGGTTGGCCTCGGTGCCCTGGCCCACTCGAAGGTGCATGCCCATCAGTACCATGCCACCGGGGTTACCCGCCTGGGCAGCCTTCTGGGCCAGCGCGAAGGCTGCTGGATAGTTGCGGGGCTTGCCACCCACACCGTCCCTCAGGCAATGGGCCTGGTTGACCATGCCCCAGCCATCACCCTTCTGGGCGGCCTGCTCAAAGTACTCGCAGGCCTTGACCCGGTTGGTGGGCACGCCCTGTCCATTGGCATGCAGGTCGCCGATGGCATTGAATGCACTGGTATTGCCCTGGCGCGCCGCCGCCTCGAAAAGCTGCATGGCCTGTGCAGGATCGGCCTGTGTGCCCAGGCCAAGCCTGAGCATGTGCCCCAGATTGACCCGCGCCCAGGACTGTTGCTGATCCGCGGCCGCGCGATACCAGCGCAAAGCCTCAGGATGATTGACCGGCACGCCCCAGCCATATCGATACAGGTTGCCGAGTTCGTTCTGGCAGTTGGGCTCGCCCCGGCCAGCCGTCTCACGGCAGGCGGCCATGACGCCGGCATAGTCCTGGCGTTTGTAGGCCTCCTGAGCCTTGCGGATATCCGCCTGCGCGCCCGTGCTGGCGAGCAGGCCCGTCGCGAGGATCGCCGCCCCGAGGCAGGTCTCGGCCCGAATCCGCACCGAATCAATCACGCGGCCATACGATGATCCAATTCCACCCCATCGCCAGATCGGCGGGTTTGGGTCGGCCAGACGCTGGCTTGGCTTCGCTGACTGCAGGCTGATCCACTTCATTGGCAACTACCCTCCGGCAATGATGCCGCGATCCTTCAAGGCCCTGATCTGCTCGGTGCTCAGTCCGATCTCCGCCAGCACCGCATCGGTGTCCTGACCCAGATCGGGCGCCAGGCGATGCTGGCCTCCGGGCGAGTCGGACAGCTTCGGCACAATGCCCGGCACCTGCATCGCGCTGCCATCGGGCATGCGCAAAGACTGCAGCATGCCGCGTGCGGCGTAGTGCGGATCCCGTGCAATATCGGCGATCGTGTAAATCTTTCCTGAGGGCACCGAGGCCTGCTCCAGCACGGCCAGCGCCTCATCCACCGAGCAGGTGGCTGTAAATGCGCCGATCGCGGCATCGAGCTCATCCACACGCGCCACCCGGCCCCTGTTGTCGGCCAGTTGCGGATCATCGGCAAGATCCTTGCGACCAATGGCCGTCATGAGCCGCTTGAAGATGCTGTCGCCGTTGCCGGCCACCAGCACATAGCCGCCATCCTTGCAGCGATAGGCGTTGGTGGGCGCAATGCCTGGCAGCGCGCTGCCGGCCGGTTCGCGCACCGCACCAAAGGCACTGTATTCGGGCAGCAGGCTTTCCATGCAGTTGAATACCGCCTCAAAAAGCGCCACATCGACCACCTGCCCGCGGCCCGTGGCCTGCCGGTGCTGCAGCGCCAGCAAGATGCCGATCACCCCATGCAGCGAGGCGAGCGTATCGCCAATGCTCACCCCCACCCGCACCGGCACGCGCCCGGGCTCTGCAGTGAGATGCCGCAGGCCCCCCATGGCCTCGGCCACCACGCCAAATCCGGGGCGGTTGCGATAGGGCCCGCTCTGGCCATAGCCGCTGATGCGCAGCATGATCAGCCGGGGGTTGAGCGCCTGAAGCACCTCGGGGCCCAGGCCCCACTCCTCCATTGCGCCCGGGCGAAAGTTCTCGATCAGCACATCGGCCTGCGTGGCGAGCTGGCGCACGATGTCCTGGCCTTCAGGGGTGCGCAGATCGAGCGCTACCGAACGCTTGTTGCGCGACTGCACCTGCCACCACACCGAAGTGCCGTCCTTGAGCAGTCGCCACTTGCGCAGGGGATCGCCCGTGCCGGGCGGTTCGATCTTGATGACCTCGGCACCGAAGTCGGCGAGCGTCTTGGCGGCGAACGGGCCCGCAATCAGCTGGCCGAGTTCGATCACCTTCAGGCCGCGCAGCGGGCCGTTTACGGTGGCCGTGAGGGTCGAAGCGTTGGAGTCTGATGCGCTCATGACAAGGGCGGATGGATTCAGGCAGGTGGATTGGAACAAACCGGCTGCATTGTCTGATAATCGCGGGCGCCCTTGCCAAATTCCAGACGGAGACCCCATGCGCCTCGATCGCCGCCAATTGCTCACCTCCCTGGGCGCCGGAGCCCTTCTGGGTACTGCGCCTCGGGCCTTTGCCCAGAGCGGCTGGCCCAACCGGCCCATCAAGCTCATCCTGCCCTTCGGGCCGGGCTCGGCCTCCGACGTGCTGGCCCGCTCGTACAGCGAGCCGCTGTCGCAAAAGCTCGGCCAGCCCATCGTGATCGACTACAAGCCGGGCGCCAACTCCACCATCGGCACCTCGCTCGTGGCGCGCTCGGCGCCCGATGGCTACACCTTTGGCATGCTCACCAACTCAGGGCTGGCCGCAAGCCCCGGCGGCCTCACCGATGGCGTGAATTACGACACGCTCAAGGACTTCAGCTACATCACGATGGTGGCGGCGTTGTCCTATGTGTTCCTCGCCTCGGCCAGCAGCCCCGCAAAAACACTCAAGGAAGCGGTCGAGCACATCCGCACCAATCCCGGCAAATTGAGCTACGGCAGTGGGAACACCGGGGGCATCACCTTCATGGGCCACTTTGCCAAGCAGCAGGGCCTGAACATCGCGCATGTGCCCTACAAATCGGTGCCGCCGGCAGTTACCGATCTGGCGGCCGGCCATGTGCAGTATCTGGTGGCCGACATCTCCTCCTCGCAGGCCATGCTGCAAACCGGCAAGGTGCGTGCGCTGGCCGTGCCCACCGCGCAGCGGCACCCCTTGCTGCCCGATGTGCCCACCTATGCCGAGGCCGGATTTCCCACACCACCCGACTTCTCGGGCTGGTGGGCGCTGACCGCGCCGGCCGGTGTGCCCAACGAGATCCTGGATCGCATGAATGCAGAAGTCACCGCGATCCTGCGCACGAACGAGGTGCGCGACACGCTGCTCAAGCGGGGCATCACGGCGATTCCGTCGAGCCGCGACGAGGCCACCCGCTATCAGCGCGAGCAATTGCAGATCTGGACCAAGATGATTGCCGAGACGGGCCTGAAGGGCTGACCTTGGGGGCTGAAGGGCTGACCTTGGACCACAAACGTCCCGGCGCAGGGCCGCTCGTGGTGCTGACCCTGCAGCACACCGTGCTGGTCCTGGTTCTGATGGTGTACCCCCTGGCGGTCGCGCAGGCAATTCATCTCGACTCGCTTCAGACCAGCACGCTGATTGTCGGAACCATCCTCGCCAGCGCAGTGGCCACCGCCATGCAGGTTGCGCGAACGCCCTGGGGCAGTGGCCAGCTCGGGGTGTATATCCCCACCCCTTTGCATCTGTCGGCACTGATCTTTGCAGGCACCGGGGGGCTTGCAATGATTGCGGGGTACGCCCTGATCCTGTGCGCCTGTCAGCTCCTGATCTCGCGGTTGCTGCCGGCGCTGCGCGTTTGCTTTCCGGCCGAGGTCTGCGGCGTTGTCGTCATCGGCCTGGGCATGTCCATTACACCAACCGCACTGATGCAGGTCACAGGGGCCAGTTCCATTCGGGCCGAGACGGTTCAAGGCCTTGACCTGGCGGTGGCCGTTCTGACCCTGATCACGATCATTGCCGCGACGCTCTTCAACAAGGGCCGATTCAGGCTGGTCGCTGTTGGTGCCGGATTGCTCGTCGGATCCATCGTTGGCGGCCTCTACGGCCTGATCGCCCCGGCGGATCTCGCACAACTGCAGTCAAAGCCCTGGCTCGGTCTTCCGAGCCTCGGCCTGGCAGTGCCCGAATTCAACATGGCCATCGTGCCAATCGCGATTGTCCTGGCATTGATCAACAGCATCGACAATCTGGGCGTGCAAGTGGGCATCCAGCGGCTGGTGAATCCCGACTGGCGCCAGGTGGATTTGCAGCAGGGCGCCGGCAGCGTGCGGGCCAATGCCGTGGGCGATGGCGCGGCGGGTCTGCTGGCCGGCATGCCGGTTGGCCTGTCGTCCGCTCATGTCGGGCTCATGTTCGCAACCCGCACCACCGCCCGCATACTTGCGCCAGCCACCGCGCTGTTGCTTGTGGTGCTGGTGTTCATGCCCAAGATCATCGCGGTGCTTGAACTCATCCCGCGGCCGGTGATTGGTGCGCTGCTGGTCTACACGGCCGGCTGCATGATCGTCGATGGCATGCAGCTGACCCAGAGCCGGTTGCTGAGTGATCGCCGCAGGCTGACCGTGGGACTGTCGCTCGTCGCGGGCTTGCTCCCGCTGATTCTGCCGGGCCTCGGGCATGGGCTGCCCCCGATGTTTCGGCCCATTTACGAGTCCAGCCTCTCGGTCGCAGCGATTGTTGCGGTATCGTTGACCCTGCTCTTCAGACTGGGTATTCGCAGTCAGAATCAGGTCCCCAGCTCGGTCGATCTGTTTGATTTCGATCAGATCGCAGCCTATTTCAACGACCTCGGTCAGCAATGGGGAGCCCGCCGTAACATGATCGGGCGGGCCACACGGGCCACCGCTGAAGCGGTGGAGGCCCTCGGACTGCTGGGCGTGAGCCGGGCCGAGATACAGTGCGACGCTCAGTTTGATGAAGATATTCTGGAGATTGTTCTGAACTACCGCGGACCCAGACTGGATTGCCCTGAGCTTCGCCCCTCGGTTGCCGGGCTTGACGACGCGCAGCATCTGGTACGCATGGCGGGTCATCTGGTCAGACAGATGGTCGATCGACTGACCCAGACCGAACAGGCTGATGGTTTGGGCCACCGCATCGTGATGCGGTTCGAGGATTGATCCATTCCCCTATGGAAGCGCTCCTGTCCCGCGTGGGTTCAATCGATCTGATCCAGCTGCAGGGTCGACTCGATATGGCCCATATCGACTCGCTGGGCCGGCAACTGATGCCCCTGTTCGAAAAACCCGGGCATCACATCGTGATGAGTCTGGCCGAGTTGACCAGCATCACGAGCGTTGGTCTTCGACTGATCCTGCAACTGGCAAGGCATTCACAGACGGTTCAGGGCACGGTTTTGCTGTGTGAGCTGCAGGGACATGTGCTGGAGGTTTTCGAGACCAGCGGTTTCACCGACATCCTGCCGATCTGCCTGTCGCGCAGCGAAGCGCTCCGCCTGGCGGCGCCCTGACTGAACCGCGACCGCGCCCTGACTTCACGGCGACAGCGCCGTGACGGCGCGAAGAAGCAAATCCTGCCGTTCGGCCGGTCACGCTTGCTTTTCACAGTCACCGCCTATACCTTTCATTCAGATCCCGGGGCCGACCTGGTTTCGACGTGGGTAATGAAGCGTTTCAGTGCATGCCGAGGACTCTCGTGGCCTCGTAAATCCTTCGAGAAAACTTCAAACGCCAACGACGAGCGTTTCGCTCTGGCCGCTTAAGGCCTAAGCCGCTGCACCGGGTTGCCGATGGCCCGGGTCCCGCAAGGGACTGCAGTGTCATTCACATCGGATCGTGCCTCGGCGGGCCACTTGCCAAGGAGCTAGAACTTAGGTGGCTGGTTGTGGGGCGAGCCTGCCAGTCGGCATGCACTGCAACGAGAACTCAAAGACGCGGCTAAGCATGTAGATCGGTTACGTAGAAGACTTGCGGACGCGGGTTCGATTCCCGCCGGCTCCACCACTATTGAAGCCCCAACTGTTCTCAGTTGGGGCTTTTTTTCGTCTGATGGCTACAGTTCCTGCGTGTTTGCGCGTGTTCGTGCGGAAACCTGCGGACTTCGCCGGTTCGCCATCTGGCCCGTTCTCGGCCACCTTTCGCTCTCTCCAGGCCACTCTTCTCTCCGGCCTCGCTCGCCGCCAAAAGCCGGAAGTCCGCAGGGGGTCTCGTTCGGAGCCATAAAAATCAACAACTTACGAGCGGACGAATCAAGCGGTCGTTTTTTGGCATTGCCAGGGGGCGGGAACCGACCCGATTCAGAGAGTGGGTAGGGAGGGGGTCGTCCACAAACGGAAGGGCAGATCCCGGCCACAAGCTGTCGGCTACGCCAGCACCAG
>JBKCEY010000414.1:0-6222 GCA_046304115.1 Burkholderiales bacterium
TCCCCATTCGGGCTTGCGATCAATCAGGGCAATGAGCGCACCGATCAGCAGACCGCCCACGCAATTGGCCACCAGAGTGCCCAGTGGCAGGGCCGCACCAGGCCGGTTGAGCCACAGGCCGAGCGCCCACCGGGACCAGGCACCCAATACCGCGCCCAGGGCGATCGCTGCCATCGTGCCGACTGTGCCCGCAGCAACCGGCAGGCTCAACGGCGACCCCAGCGGGCGGCCGCGGCATCGTCGGACTCACGCGCGTCGACCCAGCGTGCGCCTTCGGGGGTGGTTTCCTTCTTCCAGAACGGCGCATCGGTCTTGAGCCAGTCGATCACGAACTCGCAGGCAGCCAGGGCTTCGCCTCGGTGCGCCGACGTGACCGCAACCAGCACGATCTGATCGAGCGGAGCGAGGCTGCCCACCCGGTGGATCACCAGCACGTCATCAAGTGTCCAGCGCGCCTGGGCGGCATCCACGATGCCCTGCAGCGCCTTTTCGGTCATGCCGGGATAGTGCTCCAGCGTGAGGCTCGAAACCCCGGAACCCTGATTGATGTCACGCACCGTACCCACAAAACAGGCGACCGCGCCCACCTGCGGGCGACCGGCCCGCAGGGCAGCAACCTCGGCACTGAGATCGAAATCCTCCTGCTGAACCCGCACCGGCATGTTCAGCCTCCGGTCACCGGTGGAAAGAAAGCGACTTCAGCCCCCTCATGCAAGAGGGCATCGCTCTGGGCCATGGCCTGATCGAGGGCCGCTCGCACGGCCCGACCTGGAGCCAGCGCCTCGGCCCATACGCCCCCGCGACCCGAAAGCCAGACCCGCAAGTCGGCGATGCTCATCACCTGAGCGGGCAGATCGAGCGCCTCACGCTCGCAGTCAAGGATCTCGCGCAGGGACGCAAAGAAAAGCACGGTGACCCTCATGCGAGTTCGTCCCAGCTCAGAAAACGCACGGTATCGCCCTGGCGGATGGGCATGCCCGCGGGGTTATCGACAAGGCCATCGGCCCAGACCGTCGAGGTGAGCACTGCAGATCCCTGATTGGGAAAAAGGTCGAGTCCGCCCTGCAGATTGCGGCGCACCCGCAAAAACTCACGCCGGCGATCGGGCCTGGGCCAGTCAAAATCAGCCCGCATCGGCAGTGCTCGAGGGGCACCGTCGAGTCGGCCCTGCAGCCGGGCAATGAAGGGGCGTACGAACAAAAGAAAGGTCACGAAACTGGAGACCGGATTGCCGGGCAGGCCAATGAACTGCGCACAATCGCCGCCCGCACCGGCACCTGCACCTGCGCCCGCACCTGCACCGGCCTCAGCGTGTGCGGTGCCTTCCGGCCGCCTGACCTCGCCCCAGGCCAGGGGCTTGCCGGGCTTGATGGCGATCTGCCAGGTGATGAGCTGCCCCTCGGCCTGAAGTGCAGGCTTGACATGATCCTCCTCACCCACCGACATGCCGCCACTGGTCACGATCAGATCACTGTCCTGCGCAGCCTTTCGCAAGGCGGCACGGGTGGCCTCGAGGCTGTCCGGCACGATGCCCAGATCCGTGACCTCGCACCCCAGCCGCTCGAGCAAGCCGCGCAGCACGAAGCGGTTGGAGTTGTAGAGCGCGCCGGGCTTCAGAGGCTCGCCCGGCATGGCCAGCTCGTCCCCCGTAAAGAAACAGGCCACCCTCAGACGCGTGCGTACCGGCAGTCGGGCGAGTCCGACGGATGCCGCCAGTCCCAACGCCTGTGGATTCAGGCGAGTACCCGCAGGCAGGATGACCTGGCCCTTGTGGATGTCCTCCGCCCGACGCCGGATCCATTCGCCTGGCGCGGGTGCTTGCGCAAATCGCACGGCATCACCCACAAGCTCCGCCTGCTCCTGCATGATCACCGCATCAGCCCCCTCGGGCATCAGACCACCCGTGAAGATGCGGGCCACGGTTCCGGGCCTCAGGGGCTGAGCCACCGCGCCAGCGGGAATCCTCTGACTCACGGGCAACGGCTGCTGCGCCTGCAGCGCAGCCACGATCTCGTCCCTGCGTACCGCCCAGCCATCCATCTGGCTGTTGTCGAGCGAAGGCACATCGATCATGGCGTGCTGATCATGGGCCAGCACCCGATCAAGCGCCTGCAGGGTATCGAGGGATTCTTCACCACACACCACATGGGCCCGGCTCAGCAACTGAGCCAGGGCATCATCGAAATCAAGCAGAGCAGGACGGTTCATGAGCCAGAGCCTATCGATTCGACGGGCACCGCCCGCAGCAGGATCCATTGCGCGATCGCATCATAGTCGTTGAGCCCGAAGACCGGGCGCGACGCTGGCCCATCGCCGTACCCGTCGGTTGGCCCCGAGTGGTGCCCATCCCTGTGCCCTTCCCTGCGCCCGGGGTCACAGCCCTCCTGCCGCCCTGCCAAGACCGGCAAAGGCGGTGGCTCGGAGTCCGTGGCGATACCCACAATGGACGGATCGGCCGGAAACATCCACGGATGACCCGCCTGCTCGCGATGAACCTCCAGTTTGGGCAGGGCACTGCGCTGATAGCCCTCGACCAGAACCAGATCGCAGGGCGCGAATTGCTGCAGCAACTCGGCCAATGTGGGCTCCGGTGCAGTGCGGACTTCATGCATGAGCACCCAGCGCTGACCCGAGCTGATCAGGACCTGGGCGGCCCCGGCCTCGCGGTGACGCCAGGAGTCCTTGCCCGGGCGATCGATGTCAAAGCCATGATGGGCATGCTTGATGACGCCCACTCGCAACCCGCGTGCCACCCACCGTGCGATCAGGGCCTCGATCATCGTGGTCTTACCGGCATTGGAGCGCCCGGCAAAGCCAAAGACCCGCATGCGGTTTGCCTGCTTCAGCGCACAGCGGGCGCGCGCTCGGCGATGTAGCGCTTGAGCAGGGCCACATCGGCGGGCATGCGGGTGTGCCGCTGAACCAGGGATTCGATCGCCGCATAGGCCGCAGGCCGCTGCGGTGCCTGGCCCAGGGCTTGCTGGATACTCGCCTCGAACTTGGCCGGCAGCGCGGTCTCGAGCACGACCATCGGCACACCCGCTTCACGCCAGCTGGCGGCCACGGCCATGCCATCTGCGGTGTGCGTATCGATCACCCGACCGTAACGCTGATGGGTTTCGCGGATGGTCTGCAGGCGCAGCGCATGATGGCTGGCCCCCGAAACAAAACCGAACGCCTCGATTCTCGCGAACTCCGGTGTGCCGGACAGATCGAAAAAGCCCTGGCGATCGACCGCCTGCCACAGGGCCGCCGTACGGGCAGCATCCTGACCCAGCAGATCCCAGACAAAGCGCTCGAAATTGGAGGCTTTGGAGATGTCCATGGACGGACTGCTGGTCTGGTGCGTGTCGGCGGTCTTGCGCGGGCGATACACGCCCGTGCGAAAGAACTCGTCGAGCACGTCGTTTTCGTTGGTGGCCACCACCAGGCGGCGGATCGGCAGGCCCATGCGCCGCGCGATGTGACCGGCCAGCACATTGCCGAAGTTGCCACTGGGTACGCTGAACGATACCGCCTGGGCTTGTCCGGGAGTGGTCACGGCAAACCAGGCCTTGAAGTAATAGACCACCTGGGCCACCACGCGCGCCCAGTTGATGGAGTTGACCGTGCCGATGGCGTAACGGTCCTTGAATGACAGGTCATTGGAGACCGCCTTGACCATGTCCTGGCAGTCATCGAACACCCCATCGACCGCGATATTGAAGATGTTCGGATCGGTGAGCGAGAACATCTGTGCGGTCTGAAACGGGCTCATCCGTCCGGTCGGCGAGAGCATGAAGACCCGCACGCCCTGGCGACCGCGCATGGCGTATTCAGCGGCGCTGCCGGTATCACCCGAGGTGGCGCCCAGAATGTTGAGCGTGGCCTGGTCGCGGGCCAGTACATGTTCAAAGAGCCGCCCCAGCAGCTGCATGGCCACGTCCTTGAACGCCAGCGTCGGGCCATTGGACAGATGCAGCAGATGCAGCCCGGGCTCGAGCGTGGACAACGGCGTGATCTCGGGCGAGCCGAATACTTCGGCGGTGTAGGTCCGGGTGATGAGGTCACGCAGCACGGCCGGATCGATGTCATCGACGTAGCGCGAAAGCACCTCAAAGGCCAGATCGGCATAGCTCAGCGCGCGCCAGGACTCAAGCGTGGCCGCATCGATGGCGGGGTAACGATCCGGAACGACCAGACCGCCGTCAGGCGCCAGACCACCCAGCAGGATCGGGGTAAAGGACTGCGGCGGCATGCCGCCGCGGGTCGAGAGATAACGCATCAGTTGAAATCCTCGAGCCGGATGCGGGTCACCTCGGAGAGCACGGTGGGCAGTGCCTCGATCCGGCTGATGGCCTCATTGCAGCGCTGCTCGACCGTGACATGGGTGAGCAGGATGATGTCAGTCTGACGCTCACCTTCGGCGGGCTCACGCTGCAGCACGGCATCAATCGAAATGCCGGCGTCGGCCAGGATGCGGGTGATGTCGGCGAGCACACCGGGCTCATCAGCCACCCGCAGGCGCAGGTAGTACGCGCTCTCGATCTGCGCCATCGGCAGGATCGGCAGATCGGCCATGGCATCGTGCTGAAAGGCCAGATGCGGCACGCGCTGCGCGGGATCGATGGTCATGGTGCGGGCGATGTCGACCAGGTCGGCCACCACGGCGCTTGCCGTAGGCTCCGAACCCGCGCCCTTGCCGTAGTACATCGTGTGGCCAACCGCATCACCCTTGACCCACACCGCATTCATGGCGCCTTCGACATTGGCGATCAGTCGGTGCGACGGGATGAGCGTGGGATGCACCCGCAACTCGATGCCTTGCGCGCGCCGCCGTGTGATACCCAGCAGCTTGATGCGGTAGCCGAGTTTCTCGGCATAGCGAATGTCTTCGGACTGCAGTTTCGAAATGCCTTCGACATGGGCCTTGTCGAACTGCACCGGAATGCCAAAGGCAATGGCCGACATGATGGTGGCCTTGTGGGCTGCATCGACCCCTTCAATGTCAAAGGTGGGATCGGCCTCGGCATAGCCCAGCCGCTGGGCCTCGGCCAGCACCTGCGCAAAGGGCAGGCCCTTGTCACGCATCTCGGACAGGATGAAGTTGGTCGTGCCGTTGATGATGCCGGCAATCCAGTCGATGCGATTGGCGGTCAGGCCCTCGCGCAGCGCCTTGATGATCGGAATACCTCCAGCCACAGCCGCCTCGAAGGCCACGATGACGCCCCGGGCGCGAGCGGCCGCGAAAATCTCGTTGCCATGTACTGCGAGGAGCGCCTTGTTGGCCGTGACCACATGCTTGCCGTGCTCAATCGCCTCCATGACCAGCTGACGCGCCACACCATAGCCGCCGATCAGCTCGATCACGACGTCGATGTCGGGATCGCGCACCAGCGCGAAGCCATCATCGGTGACACGGGCCTGATCGCCTACGAGCTTGCGAGCGCGGGCGGTGTCGAGATCGGCCACCGCGGTGATGCGGATGTCGCGTCCTGCACGGCGGGTGATTTCGGACTGGTTGCGGGACAGTACGGAGAAGGTGCCGGCGCCGACCGTGCCGATGCCCAGCAGGCCGACACGTACGGCGCCGCTGGGGGCTGCCTGGGTCATGATGAAAGTCCGGTTCAGGCCGCAGCACGGGCCACGAGCCCGTCCTTGCGGAACATGTCCTTGATGCCACGCACCGCCTGGCGGGTACGTTGCTCGTTTTCGATGAGGGCAAAGCGCACATGGCCGTCGCCATAGTCGCCAAAACCGATGCCCGGCGAGACCGCGACCTTGGC
The DNA here is from genome assembly GCA_046304115.1 of Burkholderiales bacterium. Classification (GTDB taxonomy): domain Bacteria; phylum Pseudomonadota; class Gammaproteobacteria; order Burkholderiales; family Burkholderiaceae_E; genus UBA4615. Next base: position 5,766 of record JBKCEY010000414.1, read on the forward strand.
ATCGGCCAGCAAACGCTTGGCAAACTCCAGCGACCCCAGCGCCCGGTAAGGCTCGGGGATCTCGGCCCAGATGTACATCGAGGCCCTGGGCACCTCGACCATCCAGCCAGCCTCGTGCAGACCACGCACCAGAACATCGCGGCGTCGCTGATAGGTGGCACGGATTTCTTCCACGGGCTCCTGCGGGCCGTCGAGTGCGGCGATGGAAGCGACCTGGATGGGCGTGAAGGTGCCGTAATCGTGGTAGCTCTTCAGTCGCCCGAGGGCAGCCACCAGATCCTTGTTGCCCACCATGAAGCCCACACGCCAGCCGGCCATGTTGTAGCTCTTGCTCATGGTGAAGAATTCGACCGCGACGTCGCGTGCACCGGGCACCTGCATGATCGACGGCGCAACATAGCCATCAAAGGTGATGTCGGCATAGGCGAGGTCGTGCACGACCAGGATGTCATGCTGG
>JBKCEY010000415.1:0-2498 GCA_046304115.1 Burkholderiales bacterium
GCAACCCAACCCAGAGGATTGCGATGTCCACAGTCAAGAGCGTCCTGGCCCAGAAAAGCGGCAAGATCATCAGCGTTCGATCCGACGACATGGTCGTCCAGGTGCTGACCCAGATGCGAGACAACCGCGTCCGCTCGGTCCTTGTGATCGACGACGAGGTTCTGGTCGGCATCGTCACCCAGGGCGACTGCGCCATCAAGGTCCTGCTGCCCGGGCTCGATGCCAAAACCACCCGGGTCGGTCAGGTCATGACCGCCAAGCCCATGACCGTCAAGCTCGATGACCGCGTGGATGCCTGCATGGGCCTGATGGTCGGAAAAGGCTTTCGCCACCTGCCGGTGATGAACGCCGGCAAGGTCGTGGGCCTGATCTCCATCGGTGATGCGGTCAAGGACATCATCCATGAGTTGCAGCTCAATGTGGGCGATCTGATGGGCTACATCATGACCGACGGCCCCGGGGGTTGATGACGGCCCTTGGGGGTTGATCCCGGGCTGCTCAATATCCCGGGGTTGATCCTTGGGTGATTGATCCTTGGGCGGTTGATCCCTTGCGGTGGATAATCGCCCGGTTTTCTATTCGGGCGTGATCAACCCATGCAAGCCAGAACCCCTTTTGCCCTGAAATCCCTCGCAGCCGCGCTCATGACTCTGGGCGCCTCTGGGGCACTGGCGGCGCCGTTCGGCATTCCTTTTATCCCGTTGCCCGATAACTCGACGAGTAATGGGGGCGATAACTCGGCTTATGCTCGGGTCGAATTTGACGTTGATACCGGCCTGGACGTTGCTCGGGGCAGTCCGTCCATCAAAAGCTGCGCGAGCAGCCCGTTGGGTGATAGCACCTGTCGCACCGATTATCTGAATTTCGATACCCGGTATCGGTATGACTCGGTTCGCTGGCGCCTCAATGATGGCCAACTAGCCAGCCTGCCCGGGGATATCACCTGGAAGGACTCTGAAACCGCGATGTTTCGGACGATGTATTTCGGCTACCAATTCGATGCAGCCGCGCCAGGTCAGGTTTCACCGCTGTTTACGTCGCCCGCCAATGTCCGGCTGGTATCGCTCAAAGTCTCAACCACGGGCTTGGTTGAGTCCACACTCACCACCGAAAATCTGTTCCTGAACAACGTCAATCTGACGCTGACAGGCGCGAGCGTTGCCGCAGTGGGTCGCGATGTCTATTTGATCCTCGAAGGCACCAACCCCAGTCTGCACATGATCAACTCCAGCCTGGACGCGGTGGGCCAGTGGAGGGTCAATAACCTCGGGACGTTCACGATCACCGCGGAGAGCGGCCGCAACCGGATCAGCCCAGGTAGCTTCACCCAGATTTCCGGCAAAGTCTTCATCGACATCAAACCCGGGGCGTGGCTGACCTTCAGCGAGTTTGGGAAGGGGCTTTCATTCATTGGCGCCAACACAACCATTCATTCGGTTGGCCTGAACAACGATGGCGGCCTGGAGCTTCAGCGTGGCAAATTCAATTTCCTGAAGGGCGAAGCGCGTTTCTCCAACGGGGCCCAGCTGTATCTGTCGGGGTCTGAAACGGAAGCTAGCTTCGATCGACTGCGATTCAACAATCGCGGCGTGCTCTTGATGGATCCCGGTACCCGGCTGGATGCCAATCAATTGATTCTGAATGGCTCCGGCGCCCAACTCGGTGGCACGGCCAAGGTCAATCTGAAGGCATTGCAGAGTTTTAGTGCTTCAGAGTTGATCGGTACGGATCGCTCAAACCTTTTTTTGAATGTTGTCACCAACGATCTCATCGTCTCTGACGGTAGCCAGCTCACGATTCGTGACGTTGCCAATGTCGATGTGCGCGAGACCCTTGCGATTGGCGAAGGAGGCCGATTGGCTACCGGCGCGCGCCTTGAACTGGATAACAGCGCAATGCGCATCCTGGGCCAGGCCACGCTGGATGCGGGCTCGGTGACACGCCTGAGCAATGGGTCGCGATTGCTGGTGCGCCCAGACCAGGGCACCCACGAACGCCCGGCTGGATTTCTGCGCGGTTTGGGCAGCACGCTCGCGTCGATTCCAGCACCGCTGATCGATGTTGAGCGAGGCAGCTTTCTCGACGTGGTGTACGGCGGTCAGATTGCGCTGAGCCCTGATGGCCTGAACCTGAATTCCGAGGGCTTTTTGGAAATCAAGGGCAATTTGCGGGGCAGCGGCCACATTGAAGGCGGGGGCGTTGTCGCTTTGATTGGATACGGCAGATTGGCCGGCCAGCAGGTTGAAGGGGGCTGGCTGTATCCAGGCTCGATCGATCAGCCGATTGCAACCCTGTCGATGGACAACGCTTTGGCCTTTGAAAAGGGCTCCCGTTTGCGGGTCAATGTGGGCCGAGATGCACAGTCCGCGCTCGATTACGGCCGCGTCAAGTACGGGGCCAGAGATGTGTATTTCTATGGTGAGCCCACCCTGGCACTGACCCCGCATCGCGGTCAGACACCCCTCACCGCCCAGGAGCTCAATGGCCAGAGCATCACG
>JBKCEY010000416.1:0-13850 GCA_046304115.1 Burkholderiales bacterium
CGGATCACCGGAACCCACTGGGCCTTGAAGGCCTCCACCGTGGCGCGCGTGCGGGCCGCGTCGGCCGAGACGGGCTCGGCCTTCATCTGCACGAATTTTTCGCGCACCTCGGGCTGCTGCATGATGGATGCGATTTCGCGCGAGTAGAGAGCAACCCGGTCAGCCGGCATCGAGGCCTTGGCGTAGGCCGCATTCCAGCCGGTTGCCGTCAGGTTCAGCCCCGATTCCTTCAGGGTGGGTACGCCATCGAGGATGCGCCGCTCTGCCGATGTGGCGAGAATGCGCAGCCGCCCCGCCTGATGATGTGGTGCCAGGCTGTCCAGCGTATCCACTGCGATGCCGATGTGCCCGCCGATCAGGTCGGTGGCCAGCGGTGCCGAACCCTTGTAGCCAATAACGTTGGCCTTCACTTTTGCGGCTTCGCCGATCATGAGGGCGAAGAAATGCGGAATACCGCCCTGGCCAGGTGCGCCGATCGTGCCCTTGTCGGGATTCGCCCGTATCCAGTCGAGCAGGGCTGATACCGAACGCGCGGGATGGCTGGTGGGTACCGCGAGCACGAACTGATACTGACTGACCTGCGAAACCGGTTGAAAATCAGCCTCGGCGTCATAGCCGGGCTGGCTGAAGAGATTCGGCACCAGGGTCATGAGGGATGGGTTCACGAAGACCAGGGCATCGGCATCGGCGGGCAGCGCCTTCATCTGTTGCATGGCGATCCGACCTCCGGCACCGACGCGGTTTTCGACCACTACGGGGCGCTTGAGGCGGTTGCCCAGTTCGGTGGCGATGATGCGGGCTGAAGAATCGGAGGCTCCGCCCGGCGGGTAGGGCACGATCACGCGAAGGGTGCTCTCCTGGGCCGCGACGGGCGTCAGCCCGGCCAGCATCAGGCTTGAAGCCAAGAGCATGCGGGCCATCGCCCCCAGTGTTCGGCGCGTCTTCATGCAGGGTCTCCTCCTTCGATTGCTTTCTCGAAGTATCGCCGATTGTGCCCGGCTTGCCCGGCAGGGGGCGCCTTCTGTACTGTCGCGGGCATGAATGCTCCTGCCGACCTGCCTGCAGCCCGCTGGGCCACCCTTCACCCCGATTTCACGGGATCCGCTTCTGATCTGGCCATCGGCTGGCTGAACGCCTTCGGCGAGGCCCTGCGTACTCCCAATGCGCCCGGTCTTGGACGATTGCTGGATGGCGACCCTCACTGGCGCGACGTGCTCGCCTTCACCGGCAGCATTCGTTCGCGATCCGGAGCTGATTCCATCGCCCGGGGTTTTTCGCATGAACTGACCCGCGTCAATCCCCGGGACTTTCAGCTTGCCCAGGGCCGCACCCCGCCGCGGTTCGTGATGCGCGCGGGCCGGATGGTGCTCGAATTCATGTTCGATTTCGTGACCGACCAGGGCAGGGCCAGTGGCGTGATGCGCGGGTTGCCCGGGAATGCCGACGCGCCCGTGAGGGCCTGGGTCCTGCTCACGACCCTGCGGTCCTTGCATGCCGCACCGCAAGGCCTTGAGCAGGATGTGAGCGAAAGCCGTGAATTCGGTACCGAGAACTGGCTGGATCGCCGGCTCAAGGCGCAGCGCTACGAAGACCGCGATCCTGCAGTTCTGGTGGTTGGGGCAGGTCAGGCGGGCCTGTCGGTTGCAGCCCGACTGCATGCCGCCGGTATCGATACCCTGGTGATCGATCGTCAGGAACGTCTGGGCGACAACTGGCGCAAACGCTATCACTCACTCGCGCTGCACAACGAGGTGCATGTCAATCATCTGCCGTACATGCCTTTTCCGCCCACCTGGCCCACCTTCATCCCCAAGGACAAGCTGGCCAACTGGTTCGAGACCTATGTCGATGCGCTCGAGCTGAACTGCTGGATGTCGACCACGCTGTCCTCCGGGCGCTGGGATGAGCCCAACCAGTGCTGGGATCTGCAACTGACCCGGGCCGATGGCAGCGTACGTCGCATGCGTCCTCGTCATGTGGTCTTTGCCTGTGGGGTGAGCGCAATCCCCAAGCGACCCGAAATCCCAGGGCTTGAGGCGTTTGGCGGCACGGTGCTGCATTCGGGTGAGTACACCGAGGGCAGTGCCTGGCAAGGCGAGCCGGTGGTGGTGATCGGCACCGGCAACAGTGCGCATGACGTGGCCCAGGATCTGCATGCACGGGGCGCCCGGGTGACGATGGTGCAGCGCAGTCCGACCCACATCGTGAGCCTGCGCGAAGCCCAACGGGTGTACGCGACCTATAAGGAAGGCATGCCCACCGACGATTGCGATCTGCTGGCCATGGCGATTCCGTTTCCGGTGCTCAAGAAGGGCTACCAGGTCGCCACAGCGATCTCACAGGGAATCGACAAGCCCCTGCTCGATGCACTCGATGCGCGCGGCTTTCGTCTCACGCCTGGCGAAGAGGGCACGGGCTTTCAGTTGATGTACCTGCGCCGGGGCGGGGGCTACTACTTCAACATCGGCTGCAGCGAGCTGATCGCATCGGGTGCGATCGGGCTTTTGCAGTACGACCAGATCGCGGGGTTTGAGGCTGATGGTCTGCGCCTGAAAGACGGCAGCCTGCATCCGGCGCGACTGATCGTGACTGCAACCGGGTATCACGGCGCGCAGGAGGTGGTGCGTCGCAGTCTGGGCGATGCCGTGGCCGATCGCATCGGCCCGGTCTGGGGGCTGGATGACGAAGGCGAGGTCTGCAACATGTGGCGACCCACCGCACAGCCGGGCCTGTGGTTCAACGCCGGCAGCCTGGCCCAGTGCCGCATCTATTCCCGGGTGATTGCGCTGCAGATTCAGGCGCGCGAGCTGGGCGTTGCGCGCTTCATGCCAGGGCGTGCCTGATCGTGGCGCAAGATTCCACGAGGCTTGTCTTGCCATCCGGTGCATCGGCTGCGCCCGCCACCTTGCCTTTTCTGCGCAACGCCTGGTATGTCGCCGCCCTGTCGCGCGAGGTGGGGCGTGCTCCGCGCGCAGCGCGTCTGCTGGGCGATGAGGTGGTGCTGTTTCGCAAGCAGGATGGCACCCCGGTGGCGCTTGAAGATGCCTGTCCGCATCGGCGTCTGCCGTTGTCGATGGGCCGCATCAAGGGTGATGCGATCGAGTGCGGTTATCACGGACTGACTTTTGATGACTGCGGTCGCTGCATCGATGCCGCCACCCAGGATCGGGTACCGCCCTTCGCGCAGGTCCGCAGCTATCCGGTCAGGGACCGTTATGGGCTGCTGTGGATCTGGATGGGCGATCCGGCAGGGGCTGCGGACGCGCCCATGCTCGAGATCCCCACGCATGACGCGCCCGATTGGAGCCTCACGCAGGGCGACTATCTGGTCTGTCAGTGTCACTACCTCTGGCTGGTCGACAACCTGCTCGATCCGTCGCATGTCGCCTGGGTTCATAGAGCCTCCTTCGCGGGCGCCGGCACAGAGTCCACCCCGCTCAACATCACCCAGAGCGAACGGGGCGTGAATGTTGACCGCTGGTTGCTGGATCAACCGCCACCCCCGTTTTACGCGCCGCTGGTGAAGTTTGCCGGTCAGGCCGATCGCTATCAGGGCTACGAGGTGCGCTACCCGTCGTTGGCGATCAATCGGAGCATTTATGTGCCCGCCGGGAGAGGTGGAGCCCATCTGCAGCACGATGGGCTGCAACCTGATGACCCTCATACCTACCGGATGATCTCGTACAACCTGCTCACGCCGGTGGATGAGGACACAACGCTGTATTTCTGGCTGCAGCACCGCAACACCGATGCCCACGATGCCGACCTGACCGAACGGATCGCTGCAGGGGCCAAGGTGGCTTTTGAAGAAGACCGTCAGGTGCTTGAAGCCGTGCACAGGGGCATGAAGCGCAGTCAGCGGCCGACGGCCTACCTGCAGCTCGATCGTGCAGCCTCGTTGTTTCGCAAGGCGCTGGCGGGGCAGATTGCCCAGGAAACCAAAGGGGCGGGCGAGTCAGAAGCGGGTGCCGGCGCTGCTAACATGCGCTGAGTCAAGTTGTTTTCAAAGACCACCGCCCCAGATCACGTTTCAAGATCACGTCCCAAGATCACGTCCCAAGGTCATTGCTCCTTCCACCTCGCCAACCCTCTTGCCTGCAGGATCTCCATGAAACTTCTCAAGTCTTTACTGGCGATGGCGACCGTCGCCTTCTCGCTGGCCTCATCGCCCGCGCTGGCGCAGACCGCGCCTGCCGCAGCTCAAAAGAACAGGCTCCAGATCATTCTCGAGCGCGGCACGCTGCGTGTGGGCACCACGGGTGACTTCAACCCGATGTCGATCCGCGATGCGGCGACCAACAGCTATCGGGGCTTTGACATCGAAGCCATGGAGCAGCTGGCCAAGGACATGGGTGTGAAGGTGGAATGGGTACCTGCCGAGTGGGCCACGCTGGTCGCGGGCATTACCTCCAACCGCTATGACATTTTCTCGGGCGCGTCACTCAACATGGCACGCGCCAAAACGGTGGCCTTCTCCGACCCCTACGCCGAGACCGGAGCGGTACCGGTGATTCGCAAGGCTGACGCAGCCAAGTTTTCCACCTGGGCCGATCTGAACAAGCCTGGCGTGGTGATTGCGGTTTCACTGGGCACCGTGTTTGAAGAGCAGGCCAAGGCCAACTTCCCTCAGGCCACGGTCAGGGCGGTCGAAAAGCCCTCCACCGGGTATCAGGAAGTTCTGGCCGGACGTGCCGTGGCAACCCTCACCAGCAATGTCGAAGCGGCCACGCTGATGCAGACCCATGCAGTACTCGGCACGCCTGCACGTGCCGAGCTGCGCAACAAGCGTCCGTTTGCCTATCCGATGCCCCAGGGCGATCCGGTCTGGATCACCTTCGTCAACAACTGGGTCGCGCTCAAGAAGTCGGAAGGCTTCTTCAATCAGCTTGAGACCAAGTGGCTGGGCAAGCAGTAAACCGCCCGCGCCTCTCTCTCCCCTCTCTCGCCCCTCTGTTCGTCTGAAACGGTCCACGCCTCGCATGTCGGCTCTCGCCCGCCGCGCCCTGGTTCTGGGCGCGGCCGCAGCCCTGCTCACCTCCTTCATGGGGTGTGCAGCGAATCAGAACAGCGGCTACAGCTGGGGCTGGTATGTCCTGAGTCCTTTCACCGACAAGGGGGCCGCCAATCTGCGGTTCTTGCTGTCAGGCATTGGTCTGACGGTCGGGCTTTCGGTCACTGCCATTCTGGTGTCGGTGTTGCTGGGGCTGTCGTTGGCGCTGGCCGCACTGTCTCAGTCCGTCGCCCTGCGTCGGGTCGCCCGGGTTTACGTCGAGGTCTTTCGCGCCATCCCGCTGCTGGTTCTGCTGCTCTGGGTCTACTACGGCCTGCCCGTGGTGTCGGGCTTGCAGTTTGGTGCGTTTGCTGCGGGCGTGATGTCGCTCGCCCTGTCGGATGCCGCCTTTGAGGCCGAGATCTTTCGGGCAGGGATTCAATCCGTGCCCAAGGGCCATCGCGAGGCCGCCCAGGCGCTGGGTCTGGCGCCCTTGCAGATCTTTCGTTTCGTGATCCTGCCCCAGGCCCTGCGGGTCATCCTGCCGGCTCTGGGCAATCAGTTTGTCTACGTGCTCAAGATGAGTTCGCTGGTCTCGGTCATTGGCCTGCAGGAGCTCACCCGACGGGCCAACGAACTGAACGTCACCGAGTATCGCCCGCTCGAAATCTACAGCGTGCTGGTGCTGGAGTATCTGCTGCTGATTCTGGTCACCTCCTGGCTGGTGCGGCGACTCGAGCGCCGCATGGCACAACCCGGCGCCTGATCCCATGGATTGGACGGCAGGCCAGGGCCTTCGCCCAACCCTGATGCCATGATCATTCTCTACGGCAGCAACCTCTCGACCTACACCACCAAGGTGCGGCTGGCCCTGAGGTTGCGAGGCATTGCCTTTGAGCAACGGTTGCCTGAGGGCGGCTATCGGTCGACAGCCTGGCGGGCGCAACTGCCCACTGGCACCGTGCCCGCGATCGACCATGAGGGGTTCTTTCTGGCCGAGTCCGAGGCCATCCTCGAATACCTCGAAGATGTCTTTGCGCAGCATCCCCTGCGCCCCAACGCTGCGCAGCAACGCGCTCGGGCCCGCTGGATCGCCCGGCTGCATGACACCCAGTTCGAACCGAGACTGAGGGCGATCTTTCCTCTGGTGCGTGACCCAAGCCGCAGGGCCGAACTGACCCTCCTGCGTGCCGACCTGCAGGATCGGCTGGATCGCATTGCGGCGGTGGTCAGCCCGCAGCCCTGGATGGCAGGCGCCGACTTCAGCCTGGCCGACTGTGGTTTCGCGGTCAGCCTGCCCCTGGCTGAGCGGATTCTTGACACGCTGGGGCAGCCCTTGCAGTGGCCGCACGTTCTGAAGCCTTGGCGCGAGGCGTGGCAGGAGTACGATGCGTTACACGCTGCACTCTTCGAGTGGCGGCAGGCTGTCGATGACTGGCTTGCTCCGACCGGGTCGTGATCTGCTCATGACCCGGTGGCCAAGATGAGGTAGCAACAACAACACGAGACCTGTTCACGCCTGATGCCCGGAGCCGCAGATGTCCCACGACGCCGCCCCCAGCCCCTTGCTGCATGCCCATTGGTCGAGAGTCGACAAATCGGTCATGGAAACCTTCTCAGCCGAAGAGTGGGCGATGCTGGCCCGGCAGCGGGACGAGTACCAGCGCCAGGAGCAGGGCCGACAGGCGTTGCGGTTGCTGGCCGCCAGTGAGACAGATGCGACCTTCGGATATCCCGTCAACAACTTTCGCCATTGTCTGCAGGCAGCCACCCGCGCCTGGCGCGATGGCTGCGACGAGGAAACCGTGGTGGTGAGCCTGCTTCACGACATCGGGTTCATTGTCTGCCCGCAAAGTCATGGCGCATTTGCTGCCGCGCTCATGGGCAGCTACATCAGCGAGCGCAACCACTGGATGCTCGAGCATCACGCCCTGTTTCTGGATGCCCATGCCGCAACCGATGCGCGGCTCGATCCGCGCGCCCGTGAGCGCTGGCAGGGGCATCCGCACTTTGAGTGGACCGCCAGGTTCGTTGAGCGCTATGACCAGGTCTCGCTGGATCCCGCTTACGAGTGCGCGCCATTGTCTTTTTTCGAGCCCATGGTGATGCGGGTCTTTTCCCGTGCGCCGCGGCCTCGCCTGATTGCCTGAAGGGGAGAACGGCTGCAATGAGTGCCTGGATTCACATGATTCCGCTTGAACACGCCACCGGAACACTGGCTGATGCCTATGCCAAGGTGCGTACCCCGCACGGTACGGTCGACAATGTCATGAAGGCTCACAGCCTTCGGCCGCACACCATGGAAGGCCATGTCACGCTCTATCGCAGCGTGCTGCACAACCCGGACAACACCTTGCCCTTCTGGTTCCTGGAAGTGGTGGCGTCCTATGTGAGCATCCTGAATGCCTGCGATTACAGCCTGACCCATCATTGGGCCAATGCGAGTCGTTTGATGAAAGACCCGGCTCGAGCGGCCGCCGTGCGGGCTGCACTGGAAGCCCGTGCGCCCGAACAGGCCTTTGCCGGCAAGGAGCTTGCCCTGCTGCGCTATGCCGGCAAACTCACCACCGATGTGGCCCGCATGCAGGCCAGCGATGTCAGCAGCGCGCGCGATGTGGGAGCAACCGACGGCGAGATCCTGGAGGTGAATCAGGTCTGCGCCTATTTCAATTATTCCAACCGCCTGCTCAATGGCCTGGGTGTGACCACCCAGGGCGATGTGATCGGCTACTACAAGGGAGACTGACATGCTGGACCGTGTCGATCGCATGCTGCTCGCGGTGAAGGATCGCGAGCGCGCCACTGAAACCTTTGTGCGCCTGTTCGGGGCGCGCTTCGAGCGTGAGGCGCCCAGTACCGCACTGACCGCGCAGCGCAGCATTCTTCGCATCGGCGAAAGCGAGCTCGAGCTGTGTCAGCCGAGCGGCGCAGGCCGCGCCCAGGCCCATCTCGATCGGTGGGGCGAAGGTCTGATCGCTGCAGGCTATGCCAGCACCCGTCTGCCAGCCTTGCTGGACCGGCTCAGCGCGCAACAGGTGGCCTTTGAGCGCGACGGCGAACAGGCCTTCATCCCGGCGAGCAGCACCTTCGGATTTCCGATGATGCTCTCGGCATGGACCGACAAGGAACGGGTGGGCCCGGTGAACTTCATCTACGAAGCCACCAATGCCCTGGATACCGACTGGCGGGTGGTCAGTGCACGCTACAGCGAGATGTTCGGCCTGGATGCAAGCCGCTTTTCAGAGATCGGCAGCGAGCGCTTCGGCTATGCCGGCACGCTCACGCTGTTCAACCCGCCAGCACGCCTTGACCGTATCGAGCTCTCGCAGACCTTGGCAGGAAAGGCAGGGGCCATGCGCCGCTTTGTGGAGCGGCGCGGCGGCGATGGCCTGTACATGTGCTACATGGAGAGCGATCGTTTCGACGAGCTCAAGGATCGGCTTTTGGCGGGTGGCGCGAGCCTGACCCCCCGCGGCCCGGATATCGCGAGTGAACGCGACAACATCTGGGTGCATCCCAAGAGCCTGCATGGCATGCTGCTGGGCATCTCGCGAGAGACCTTCGCCTGGGACTGGTCGGGGCGGCCGGAGCTCATCGCCCCGGCCAAGTTGCTCAGCTGAACTTACGATCAGCTGAACTTGCGATCAGCTGAACATGCACTCAGCTGAACATGCACTCAGCTGAACTTACTTCTTCTCGTGCTTCTCGGCCCAGACCTTCTTGCCCTGCTGGAGGGTGTCGAAGAGTTCCTTGGCCTTGCCGCCGACTGCCTCAACCATCTCCTGCTGGCCGGTGCGCGCGACCTTGGCCCAGGCCTCGCGCTGTTCGACCGTCAGATGATGGACGAAGCCGCCCTTGGACTGGAACTCTTTCATCTTGGGTGCTTCGGTATCAGCCACCTGTTTGCGGGCCCAGGCGGCGTCGGGCAGGGCCTTGATCAGGCGCGCGCGCACATCCGGCTTCAGGCCATCAAACAGGGCCTTGTTCATGATGAAAGTTGACGGATGGTGATAGTGGCGCGTGACCACATAGTGCGGAGCACTCTGGGCCGCTGGCGTGGTCACATAGAAGAGGAAGGGCAGGTCGCCGCCACTGACCAGACCGCTTTGCAGGCCAGGCCAGAACTCGGTCAAGGGCATCTGAACCCCATTCGCCCCGAGCGACTTGAAAAAGACGCGCGAGGCCGGTGAGGGCGACACCCGCATCTTCTGACCCTTGATGCTTTCTGGCGTGAGACAGGCCTTGGTGCAGACCACGTCATTCCAGCCCACGTCGGCCACCAACAGCAGCTCCATGCCCTTCTCGTTGTAGAGCTTCTTGGCCATGGGTACGCCGTAGTTGTCGGTGACAAAAATGCGCTCTTCGTCGTTTTTCCAGAGGTAAGGCGTGTTGAAGACCGCGCCCTCAGGCACCGCGATGGCGCCACCCGCAAAGGACGATGCGCCCAGCTGCAGGCGACCGCGCACCACCTGCTGGTGGGTTTCCTGTTCGTTGCCGACCAGGAGGTACTCGATCGTGATGTCGGGTCCGAGGGCCTTGTTGGCATCGTTGATGAATTTCATCACGATGTCGTAGAGCACGCTGCCGGGCTGGGCCGCGGTGGCGAGCTTCCAGCTTTCCTTGGCCGAGACCGGGGCGCTCAGACCCAGGGCCAGCGCGGATGCGCCGGCGGCAAGGGCAAGCCTGCGAAATGCTTTCATGGTGTCTCCTCTTTGGGATGTTGTTGCGGTTGGCGCGAAGAACGCTGAACCACGAATGAGTGTGCCCGAGGGCTGTCGCAGAAGCAATCTCCGACGCATCATCGGGTCCGGCTCGAGGCGGTCTCAAGCTGGCTATCGGCCCTGGACCTTGTCAGCGGCCCTGGAACACCGCCGCGCGCTTTTCCACGAAGGCGCGGACCGCTTCCTTGTGATCTTCGGTCAGAGAACAGGGCACCAGCCTCTGGGCCTCCCGTACCAGAGCCGTGTCATGGTCGATCTGCGATGCTTCGTCCAGGTTGTCCTTGATTGCACGCAAGGCGATTGCCGGACCATTGGCAATGTCGCGCGCCCATCGAAAGGCTTCTTCGCGCAACTGATCGGCGGGCACCACGCGATTGAACAGGCCGATCTGCAAGGCACGGGCAGCATCGACCCGCTCCGAGGTGAACATCATCTGCCGCGCAATCGGCGAACCGACGGCCCGGGTGAGCAACCAGGCGATGCCGTAGTCGCCCGACAGCCCGATCTTGGAGTAGCCCGCGCTCACGAAGGCCGTGTCGGCTGCAATACGCAGATCGCACGCCAGTGCAATGGCCAGGCCCGCACCCGCTGCGGCCCCCGGCAGGCTGGCGATCACCGGCTTGCGTGCGGCCAGGAGTCCGCCGGTGAGCGGGCGATGGCGCTCGATCATCTCCGCGATGCGCTCCTGCGGGCTCATGTGGGCCTTGGCGCTGCGATCGCCCATGGCCTTGACGTCTCCGCCTGCACAAAAGGCGCCGCCTGCGCCCGTCAGCAGCAGGGCCCCCACCCGGTCATCCGCGCCGCACTCGCGCACCATGGCGCTCAGGGCGGGCGTCAGTTGAGGCGACAGCGCATTGCGGGCATCGGGACGATTCAGGGTGACGATCGCAACGCGATCACGGATCTCGCACAGCAACTGGTCGGTGCCGGTGTCGAGAGTGATCGGCGAACTGGACGTAACGGTCATGAGGTCAGGCTCCGGTAATGGTGAAGGGAAGATCCAGGGTGGTGGTGCGCCGCATCTCGCGCCGGTAGGTTCGGTCATCAAAGGGGCGCGCACGGTGCAGGGTTGCGCGGTTGTCCCAGATGACAAAGTCGTACTGCTGCCAGACATGGCGCCAGCGAAAGGCGGCCTGGGTCGCATGTTCGGTGAGGTCCTGCAGCAGCAAACGGCCTTCGGGCACCGGCCAGCCCACGATGCGCTGCGCATGCGAGGCCAGATACAGCGATTTGCGGCCGGTGCGGGCATGAGTCAGCACCAGCGGATGCTCTGCTCCGGGCAACCGGGCCTTTTCGGCCTCGGAAAATTCAAAGCCCAGGGTCTGGCGGGAGTGCACGATGCTGTGATGCACCCGCAGGCTCTCCAGTTGGGCCTGTTCGTCTGCAGGCAGGGCATCCCAGGCGGCTCGCATGTCGGCAAACTCGGTATCCGCCCGGACCGGCGGAACCACGCGCGCCGAAAGCATGGAATAGCGCCCGGCTGGATCCTCAAATGAGGCATCGGTATGCCAGAGCCGGTTGGCCAGACCGCCCATGCGCTTGCGGTCGTCTGCCGCCACGATCTCGCCTGCTGCATTGACATTCGAGATATCGGTCAGGGCTTCATTGCCGAACCGGTTGGCGGCAATGGCCGCTGACGAGGTTTTGGAATGGAGCTGGCCATCAAGCCGTTGCGCAAACGCCAGTTGATCCTCGTCGCTCAGGGGCTGGTTGCGAAAGAGCAGCACGGCATGCGCATCCATGGCATCACGGATGCGAGTCAGGGTTGTGGCGTCGGTTGCCTGACGCAGATCGACGCCGCTCGCCTCCGCAAAGAACGTGTTGCCCAGGCGGCGAAAGCACAATTCGGACATGGTGTCTCCCGGACCGCACGGCGGATTCGCTAGAGTGCGGTCTGTTGTCAGTCCACACCATGCAGGAGACCTCGATGAATCGCAAGTCAGAGCACCAGATCCCGATGGGTCCGTCGGCGGATACGTCCCGCGACCGGCAGGCCCTTGAGTCCATGCAGCCGTCGGCGGTGCGCCGACAGATGCTGATCGGAGCCGGAGCGGCCGCAGCGCTTGCATCTGCGCCGGTGTTGCATGCCCAGGGCAGCGGCTTTCCGTCGCGGGCCGTGACCCTGATGGTGCCGTTCCCGCCTGGGGCTGCGACCGATGCAATTGCGCGGGCCCTGGCTATCCCTTTGGCCAAGCATCTGGGCCAGCAGGTCATTGTTGAAAACCGGGCGGGCGCCTCCGGCACGCTGACCACCCAGGCCGTCGCTCAGTCCAACGCGACCGATGGACATACGGTGGCCATCGCACCCGCGACCATCTTCCGGGTGCCGCATCTGCAGAAGGTGCCCTACGACCCGATGAAGGACATCACCTACATCATGAACTTTTCGGGCTACACCTTTTCACTGGTGGTTACGCCCGATTCGCCCTACAAGACCTTTGCCGAGTTCGTCGCCTTTGCCAAGGCCAATCCCGGTAAGGTCATGGTGGGGGCCAGCGGCTCGGGCAGCACCGGCCACATTGCCACCTTCACCCTGGCAAAGGCCATCGGCGCCGACATCACCTTCGTGCCGTTCAAGGGCGGCGCCGAGGTCCTCGCAGCCTTCAAGGGCGGCCATATCAATGCAGTGATCGATGGTGGCTGGGCCCAGATCGAGAAGACCGGAGGCGGGCGTGTTCTGGTCACCTTTGGCGAGAAGCGCATCGGTCGCCTGCCGGATATTCCGACCGCGCGCGATGCCGGATTCGAGATCGTCTCGCGCAGCCCCATCGGGCTGGTGGGCCCTCGCAACATGGAAGCCCGGGCCGTCAAGGGATGGCACGACGCCATGAAGGCTTCGCTGGCCGATCCGGATTACCGCAAGCTGCTCGCCCTGCATGACCTCGAGGATGCCTACCTGACCGGCGAAGACTTTCGCAGGCTCGGCGAGCGCCTGTGGGTTGATGAGAAGAAGAACTTCGAAGCGATCGGCATGAAGACCGTCTGAGGATCCGGGTCGATCGAACGCAAGAGCGCCTGCGCACAACCCGCGCGGGCCGCCTCGTCAGGCTTGGGCGGTATTGCGGTTCAAGCGCTGCTGCGGATCACCCGTCGCTGGCCGATGCGACGGGTGATGCCCTGACGATCCAGATATTCAAGCACCTCGATGGTCAGGTTGCGGCCGATGCCGGAGGCATCCCGATACGCCGCGGCATCGAACTGGCCCTGGGGCGATCCCTCGGCCAGCTCGCGGGCGATCTGCGCCAGGCGCGATACATCGGCCTGAAGAAAATACCGATTCGGTGCGACCGGCACCAGGTGCCCCAGGCTGCCCATCTCGTGCAAAAACGCGAGCATGTCTTCGCGGGTGGTGCCCAGCGCAGCGGCGAGCTCGCCGGCAATTGGCGGACGCAGGCCGCTGTCGAGCAACAGGCTTCGAACGGCATCAAGGCGGGCCTGTTGTTCGGCCGTCAGCAGTGGAACATGATCAGCGCAGCGAATGCCATGCCCGTCCCGGACCAGGGCGCCTTCCTGCACAAGAGCGAGCAGGGCACCCCGGGCGACTGGCAGTGCCTGACCGGAGGCAACGGATGGCGCGCATTGCCGGATGGCGCTCTGCAGCAGCAGACCCTCCGAGGGTCCGATTCGCGCCGGATGCTGCGCGTGCTCGGCCCTGACCCGCTCGAGCAGGGCCTCGCGCCAGCGCCTGAACTGGGCGGCGGCCACGGCGAGCCGGCCGAGCATGACCGGCTGACTGGTTTTGACGAGCGCTGACCCATCGGCATCCCGAAGATTGAATCGACGTGCAAAGTCGGCGAGATCAATGCCGCAGGGCAGGGCCTGCAAGCCCTGCTCGAAGGCCTGCTGCGCAGCATCGCTCTGTGGGTCCAGGCCTTCCAGGATCTGCAGCCAGGCAATGCGCTCGGGTTTGCTGCGCCCTTTGCTGGCGCCAAAGGGATCGAGCACCCGACCCTGGCCGAGCACCTGTTGAGCGGCTGGGTCACGCAGCACGAAACGATCGCCGTGCAGCGCCACGGTTGGCTGCTCGAGCAGGAGCTGGATCAGGCCAGTGCTGCCGCCTGCGATTGCTCGGCCGGTGAGCGGTGCAACACGCACGCCGATGCAGCTTGCACCGAGATGACACTGAAGGTGTGCTCGGG
>JBKCEY010000417.1:0-3463 GCA_046304115.1 Burkholderiales bacterium
GGGTTGCTGCAGGGTTGCCTCATCGAGCAGCGCCTGCATGCGCGCCATCCATTGGGGCTTCAGGCTCGCCAGAGTGGGCATGATGCCGGCCTGGGCGGCTTGCTGTTCCAGCACATCGGTCTGCCACCATTCATTGGCATACGGCCACAACCGATCGAGCGCAGCCTGCGCGCGGGCCTGGGAGTGTGGTGTGCCGTCACCCATACGGATCAGCCATTCACTGGCATGGCGCCAGTGCGCTCGAGCTTCCTTGACGGACTTGGCAGCGATCGCGGCGAGTTGCGCGTCGGTGGAGGCGGCAAGCCCCTCCCAGAGAGGGATCAGGAGAGCCGAAACCATGGCATTGCGGGCGATCGTGAGCGCATAGTCCTCATGAGGCCCTGCGCCATTGGGCAGCTCGACCATCGTCCAGTTGAAGAACTGCGCTTCGTCCCGAAAATAGGCGAGATCATCTTCGCTGCGACCTCGTCCCTCAAGTGCGCCCGCATGAGAGAGCAGCAAGCGGGCCTGGCCAAGCAGGTCAAGAGACACATTGGTGAGCGCAATGTCCTCTTCCAGCATCGGACCATGCCCGCACCATTGCGACAGACGCTGGGCCAGCACCAGACAACTGTCACCAAGCCGCAGCACGGTGGCGTGATGTGCCTGGGCTGCAGTGGCGCCTGGCTCGGTGCGACCGGCGCCGGTACCGACGGCTGTCGAAAGGCCTGCAATCGAGCCGCCGCTCGCCGCATTCAAGCCGCCGCTCACTGCATTCAAGCCGCCGGTCACATGTGCCTCACTTCATCAGGCAGCTCATAGAACGTGGGATGCCGGTAGATCTTGTCGGCCATCGGATCAAAGTCGGTGGACTGGTCCTCAGGCAGTGAAGCGGTGATCGCACTTGAAGGCACCACCCAGATGCTCACGCCCTCCTGGCGACGGGTGTAGACATCGCGCGCCATGCGCAGGGCCATCTGCGCATCGGCGGCATGAAGACTGCCGCAGTGCTTGTGGTCCAGGCCCTGCTTGCTGCGGACGAAGACTTCCCACAGGGGCATGGGCGGCGTCGGTGTCGGGTTGCTGTCGGTCATGATGGGCCTCGAGTCGGTGCTCGATACGGATAAGCTCGTCACTGAGAGAGCTCGATATGGAATGGGGGGCCTGCACAGAACCGCTTGAAGGGCAGCCTGCCGGATGAATCAGGGGGTCTGCGCCGGGATCAGGCCGCTTGCTTGTCGGACTGTCTCGCAGCCTTGCGGGCGGCATGCGCCAGCGCGGCCTCTCTGACCCAGGCCCCGTTGTCGTGGGCGGCGACCCGTGCGGCCAACCGCTCGCGATTGCAGGGCCCGTCGCCATCCAGCACACGCTTGAATTCCGACCAGTCGATGGGCCCATGGTCGTAATGCCCGCGGGCGGCGTTCCAGCGCAGATCAGGATCAGGCATGTCGAGACCCAGCAACTCGATCTGGGGCACCGTCGCATCGATGAACTTCTGGCGCAGTTCGTCATTGCCGATGCGCTTGATGCCCCAGGCTGCGCTCTGCGCGCTGTGTACCGACTCGGTATCGCTCGGGCCGAACATCATCAGCACCGGCCACCACCAGCGGTTGAGCGCCGCCTGCGCCATGGCTTTCTGTTCGGCCGTGCCCCGGCACAGCGTGAGCACGATCTCGAAGCCCTGGCGCTGATGAAACGACTCCTCCTTGCACACGCGGATCATGGCGCGCGCATAGGGGCCGAAAGAGCAGCGGCACAACGGCACCTGGTTCATGATCGCCGCGCCATCGACCAGCCAGCCGATCGTGCCGATATCCGCCCAGGTCGGCGTCGGATAGTTGAAGATGCTGGAGTACTTGGCCTTGCCGGAATGCAGCGCGTCGACCAGTTCTTCGCGAGAAGCGCCCAGCGTCTCGGCGGCAGCATAGAGGTACAGACCGTGGCCGCCCTCGTCCTGGATCTTGGCCAGCAGGATGGCCTTGCGCTTGAGGCTGGGCGCGCGGGTCACCCAGTTGCCCTCGGGCAGCATGCCCACCACTTCCGAGTGGGCGTGTTGCGAAATCTGCCGGATCAGGGTTCGACGGTAGCCCTCAGGCATCCAGTCCTGCGGTTCGATCTTGCCCTGTGCCGCAACGGTGGCATCGAAGCGGGCCTGAGCTCCGGGAGGCGCAAGACCCACGGGGCCTGAACGTGAGGGCTCGGCAGACTGACCGGGCAGGTCGATGGCTTGGGTGTACACCGCTTGACCCCTGATGGGATTGAAGACAAGCGGGATTTTATAGTCCGACCGGTTGGTCGGTCAATCCTGGCCAGCCCCTCTCGCCGATTCGGCCCTCAAGCCGATTCGGTCCCTCTCGCCGATTCAGCCCCTCTCGCCGCTTGCGCCGCCGCCGCCGGAGCCAGCTCTGCCTCCGCCCGCAGGCGCCGCCCCCCCGGCCGCGCCGCTCTCGGAGGGCATGGCGGCTGCGCCCGGCGCGCTGCGCCGCAGTCCATGGCTGGCCTCGCCGCCCTTGCGCCCGGCCTGTGCGGCCAGTGCGCGATCCTTGGAAAAGCTGCGCTCCTCCGGCGGGACGCTGCGCCCGCCCTTGCTCGCGATTTCGCGCTGCAGGGCCGGATCCATGGACGCGAATCCGCGCTTGGAGGTGCCGGACGCGCCGGACTTGCTGTGCTGGGCCATGAACATGCTCCTTGGTCAGATGACGAACGATTCAGGGGGCATGGGGCAGGAAGCGTGCCAGCCCGTGCGAGCCCGTTCGTCAGGGCCCGGAATCAGCAAAGCCGCAGCTCGGCCGATTCAAGGCCCGGAAGATTCCGGGCTTGACGGGGGGGTGTTTGACAATCCAGACGGTCACCGCGATAATCTGCGGTTCCCTGGAGGGGTGCCCGAGTGGCTAAAGGGGGCAGACTGTAAATCTGTTGGCTTACGCCTACGCTGGTTCGAATCCAGCCTCCTCCACCAGGTTCAGGCGCTGAATCAGCCCGGTTGGGTTGGTGAAGGTGTTGGTACAGGTTTGCAGTGGGTTTGTTGTCGTGGGGTAGGGCAGGATCGGATTCAAGGCGGGTGTAGCTCAATGGTAGAGCAGAAGCCTTCCAAGCTTATGACGAGGGTTCGATTCCCTTCACCCGCTCCACACGGTCCCGCAGTACCCCTGTCGCAACGCCCCATGTTTCCGGTGTCGTTTCAGCGCAGCAGGCAGTAAGACATAGCAGCAAGACACATGCCCATGTGGCTCAGTGGTAGAGCACTCCCTTGGTAAGGGAGAGGTCGCGCGTTCGATCCGCGCCATGGGCACCATCCATATCCGGCAGTGCCGGTCAGTGAATTTCCAGGAGTCTGTGCGTCATGGCAAAAGGCAAGTTTGAGCGTACGAAGCCGCACGTGAACGTGGGCACGATTGGTCACGTGGACCATGGCAAGACGACGCTGACGGCGGCGATCACGACGGTTTTGTCGACGAAGTTTGGTGGTGAAGCCAAGGCGTAC
>JBKCEY010000418.1:0-13589 GCA_046304115.1 Burkholderiales bacterium
CCGGCGCCAGGTGCGCATGACCTATCGCACCCGCGGACGCGGTGCCAGCGCCGAGCGCGATGTCTCGCCGCAACGACTGGTCCATCACCGCAACACCTGGTACTTCGACGCCTGGTGTCACAAGAGCGACGGCCTGCGCCGTTTTGCGATGGATGCGAGCGAACGCGCCGCTGTGCTTGAGGAAGCGGCCCGTGTGGTGCCCATTGACGAAGTACGGCACGCCATGGATGGCGGCTATGGCATCTATGCGGGTGCACCCTCCTACTGGGCGCGGCTGAGGTTTACCTCCCAGGCGGCCCAGTGGGTCAGTCAGGAAGAGTGGCATCCGGGTCAGCAGGGCGCCTGGCAGTCGGATGGCAGCTACATCCTGAAGGTACCGGTGGCCAACGACACCGAGTTCATCATGGATGTCCTGCGGCATGGTGATCAGGTCCAGGTGCTCGAACCTGCATCGCTGCGCAAGGCAGTGATCGAGCGCCTGCGCAAGGCATTAAAGGCCCAGCAAACGTAAACCGATTCCGATCCATCCGTCAACGATTCCGATCCATCTACCCACTGTTCTCTGCCCCCATTCCAATGATTCGAACCTCCTCCCAAGTCCCTTCCTCTGACCCGTCGAGCGCTTGCAGATCCCCAAGAGGGTCTCGGCTGGCCGCCGCCGCTTGCATGCTGTTCCTGGCAGGCAGTCTGATCAGCGTGCCGGATCTGCAGGCCGCAAGCTTTGATTGCGCCAAGGCTCGCTCGCCGCTTGAGAAACTGATCTGTAGCCAGCCTGAACTGGATGCTGCGGATACCCGCATGGGTGAGGCCTATCGCAAGGCCAACAGCGCAGTACCGCTCAAGGGATTTGTGGGCGTGACGCAGCGGGTCTTTCTGGCCGACTACCGCAGCTGCGGGATGGCCGGACCCAATCGACCCTTGCCTGCGGCGCAGGCCGTGCGGCAATGCACGAGCCTCGCCGATCGCCGCACCCAGGAACTCGAAGACTACACGCAGGCACGCTTTTATTCGCAGGTGGCTCCAGGCAAGACCTTCACTCAGGATGATCTGGCCATCCTGATCGGGGCAGGGCAGGGCGGGCAGCGCATTCGCCTGTGGGGCAACTGGATGCCCGATGCCTACGATCCCAAGCCCTTCCCGATGGGCGTGCTGTGCGACCTCGAAGGCCGACTGCTGCCCGCCAAGGGTGGGCTGAAAGTCGAATTTGAAGAAGACGTGCTGCTGCAGGTGAGCGAGCAGTCGGTCAGGATCTCGGGCTTCATGACCTGCACACCCCGCAACGGCGTTGGCGAAGGGGATTACCCGCGCGTGCGTTGACTGCAGGCCTACCTTGAAGCCCGGTTGTGAAGCCTTACCGATCGATCGCCTGATACACCAGCTGGCGCAGCAGATAGCGATAGGGCAGTCGGGCTTGTGGCGATTGCATCATCAGGACCACGAACATCTCTTCCTTGGGGTCGGCCCAGAAGAACGTGCCGTAGGCGCCGCCCCAGAAGTAGTCGCCCACCGAACCCGGCAGCGGGTTGCGTCCCGCATCCGTGCGTACCGCAAAGGCCAGGCTGAAGCCCTGGCCCATGGCTGCCGAGGGCGCAAGCGCCTCGAAGCGGAACATGTCGGGGCCGATCGGGGTGCCTGGGGGCAGGTGATTGGCAGTCATGAGTTCGATGGTCTTGCGCGAGACCAGTCGCACGCCATCGAGCTCGCCGCCGTTGAGCAGGAACTGACCTAAGCGGGCATAGTCACGCGCAGTCGAGACCATGCCACCACCGCCGGATTTATAGGCCAGATCCTGGGTCGGATGCGGCACATTGGGCACCACCTTCTTAGGCCCTTCGGCATGCGGGCGAGCAGCGCGGTGGCCCTGCGCAGCAGGGGTCGTGTAGCCCGTGTCAGGCATCTTCAGGGGCCTGGTGATGCGTTCCTCGACAAAGCGGTCCAGCGGCTGGCCGCTCACCACTTCCACGATGCGACCCAGCACGTCGGTTGAGACGCTGTATTCCCAGGTTGTGCCCGGCTGGAAGACCAGCGGCAGCTTCGAGAGTTTGCTCACGAAGGTGGCATTGGTGTCGTTCATGTCGCTGACCTTGGCATCCGCATAAGCCTTCTTGATCGGATGGGGGCTGGTGGCCGCGCCATAGGTCAGACCCGAGGTGTGGCGCATCAGATCCTGCACAGTCATCAGATTGCGCTGCGGCTCGAGTGTGACGGTCGGTTTGCCATCGGCACCCTTGCCCACCACGCCAACCTTCAGGTCCTTGAATTCCGGCAGGTACTTCTCCACCGGGTCGGCAATCGACAGACGACCTTCCTCCATCAGCATCAGGATGGCCAGCGAGGTGATCGGCTTGCTCATCGACGCAATCCGGAAGATGGCATCGGGCTGCATCGGGGTTCGCTTGTCGGGATCCTGCAAACCGAAGGCACGCTCATAGGCAATCTGGCCTTTGCGGCCGATGATCACCACAGCGCCTGGCAATTCACCGCGCTGCACGCCCTGGTCGATGCGGGCGCTCAGGCGGTCGAGCCGTGAGGCCGACAGACCCGCCGAGGCTGCGGATCCACTGGTTAAGCCGGCCGGGCTGCTCGGCACGCTGGCGCAGGCTGTGAACAGCACCGAGCTGCTCAGGATGAGCGCAAGGCGCCGCGATCGGATGGCAGGATTCATGGCAGTCTCCTCATGGTTTTTGATGTGTGGTCAGCCTAGCAGATCAGCGACCGACCCATGAAGCGGCCGAGCCAAGATCCGGCATCCGACACGCGAGCGAATCAGCAGGCCGCCGCCTATACTCGTGCACGCGCAAAGTGGGCAGCCCTCAGAGACGGCCACCCCAGCGCAGACGACAACCCCGGCAGACGACGACCCAACGCAGGAGACCCCATCGATGTTCGATACCCTGATCACCAACGCCCGCATTCATGACGGCCTGGGTTCCGATCCTGTGCTGGGGCATGTAGCGCTTCATGGCGACACCATCGCGCAGGTCATCCCCGCCGAGGGCTCAGGGGCACTGCCGTCGGCCCGGCAGCGGGTGGATGCAACGGGCCTGGACCTGATGCCCGGCATCATCGATAACCACACCCACTACGACGCGCAGATCACCTGGGACCCTTACCTGGACCAGAGCGTGGGCATGGGCGTGACCACGGCGCTGATCGGCAACTGCGGATTCACCATCGCGCCCTGCCATCCGCAGGCTGCCTCGAGGGATCTGGTCACCAAGAATCTGACTCAGGTCGAAGGCATGTCGCTGGCAAGCCTGCAGGAAGGGATCCGCTGGAATTTTGAAACCTTCAGCCAGTACATGGATCAGATTGATGCCGGCGGGTGCGCCATGAATCTGGGCGTGTTCGTGGGGCACTCCACCCTGCGCACCTACGTGATGGGATCGTCGGGCTCCGACCGGGCTGCGACGCAGGCTGAGGTCGATCGCATGAAGGCTCTGGTGGGCGAAGCGCTGGATGCGGGTGCGATCGGGCTCGCCTCGACCACAACCACCTCGCACAATGCCTTTGACGGTCGGCCCATGCCGTCCCGGCTCGCGGATTGGTCCGAGTTTCTGGCGCTGGCTGAACCTCTCAAAACACGTCAGCAGGGCGTGTTCATGATCACCAAGGGACCGAGCACACCCGTGCCCATGCTTGAGGAGTTTGCCGCAGCGTCCGGCAGACCCGTTCTGGTTGCAGCACTGCTGCACAGCACCCTGACGCCCAACGGCGTGTTTGACGATCTTGACCATGTTCGCGCGGCCAACGCCCGCGGCCATCCCAGGCGCGGCGCGGGGGCCGCGACGCCGCTGGTGTTCGACTTCAGTTTCGAGTCGCCCTATCCGCTGGAGCCCTTGCAGGCCTGGAAGCCGGTTTTTGGTCTGAAGGGGGCGGCACTGATCGAGCGCATGAAGGACCCTGCACTGAGACAGGCGATCCGCCAGGAACTGAGCGTACCGGCACGGCGTCTGTTTGCGGGTGACTGGAATCTGATTCAGGTGCTGCAGGTGAGCCGGCCCGAGCATCAGGGTTTCGTGGATCGCACGATGGGCAGCGTGGCGGCCGAACTCGGCAAGGATCCACTCGATGCGCTGTTCGATCTGGCCATCGCGGAGAACCTCTCCACGATGTTTTCGCTGTGCGCCTTCAATCACGATGAGCAGGCGGTGAGCCGATTACTCACGCACAGCGAGAGCCTGGTGTCACTCTCGGACGCGGGTGCGCATCTGTCCTTTCTGGATGACTCAGGTTTCGGCCTGCACCTGATGGGCCATTGGGTACGTGACAAGGGTGTCATGCCGCTGCCCGAGGCCGTTCGCAGGCTGACCAGCGCTCAGGCCGATTTTTTCGGAATTGCCAACCGGGGTGTGATCGCTGCCGGCAAAGCCGCAGATCTGCTGCTCTTTGACCCGCAGACCGTGGGGCGCGGCTCGCGCTCCCGGGCCAATGACCTGCCTGCAGGTGCAACCCGTGTCGTGACCCAATCGCGGGGGGTGCATGGGGTGTGGGTCAATGGCTGCCGGGTGGCCAATGAGCGCGGCACGTTGCATGACGCACTCCCCGGAAAGCTGCTGCGCAAGGGCTGCTGAAACTCGGGCGCTGCAGCTCTGCGCCCGAACTCAGATGCGGTGCATCGGCCTGATCGATCACTGCTGCGTGGACTGAATAAAAAAAAGCCGCCCGAAGGCGGCTTTTTCATTGGATAGGCGATGGGTCCTCTACCCCGGACATTCCGAAGCTTGCAGGGGGCACGCGCGTGGCGATGCTGCCCCTGCACTCCTGCGGATCACTTGCTGTGCTTGGGCACGGGCAGGTAGTCCGAAATCGGCGTCCAGCGGCCATCCTTGATCTGCGACATGCGGCTCTGGTCGTTGCCCAGACGGAAGTCGGGCTTGAAGGCAAACGGCGGGCTGCCAAACATGTCGCCAGGGAACTTGGTGGTCTCAAGCGCCTTGATGAAGGACTCGGTCGTCAGGTTGTTGCCGGCCACACGCGCTGCCGCTGCGAAGGTATCAATGATGGTGTAGCCATAGGCCGAAAACACCGTGGGCTCTTCATTGAACTTCGTGCGGTACTTGGCCGACCAGAAACGGATCTTGTCGTCCTTGTCATCGGGATAGGGCTGCTGCGCCGTGTGCATGGCATAAAAGCCGTCCATGGCCTTGCCGCCCAGCTTGTGGATCAGGTCGGTGTAGGCCGCGCTTGAGCCAAAGAAGTCGGGCGAAAAGCCGGTCTTGCGGGCTTCACCGATGGTGCCGATGGTCTCGCGGATGATGGTGCCCATCACCACCAGATCACAGCCTGCACTCTTCATGCGGGCAACCTGTGATGAAAAGTCGGTTGAGCCCCGCTTGTAGCTGGTTTTTTCGGTAAAGGTCTTGCCCAGGGTCTTGAGCGCATCCTCGGCGCCGCGAAGCACCTCCAGACCGAATTCATCGTCCTGATAGATGACGCAGGGCTTGGCGTAGTTCTTGTTCTTGAACATCACCGGCAGGCCCGCGCGCATCTGATCGAAGTAGGTCGCTGCGAACGAGAACTTGAGCTTGTGGAAAGGCTCGTACATCTCGCGTGCGGCTGTGATCGGCAGGAAGTTGACCACGCCTTTTTCAAACTGGATCGGCATGGCGGCGTTGTTGTGCGCGGTACCCATGTGTCCGACCACCGCGAAGACCTTGTCACGGTTGACCAGCTTTTGTGCAGCCAGCACAGCCTTGCGCGGATCATAGCCGTTGTCCTCGACGATCAGCTTGAGCTTGCGGCCATTGATGCCGCCCTGCTCGTTGATTTCGTCGACGCGCAGTTGCAGGCCGTTACGCGACTGCTTGCCGAAGGCGGCGATCGGACCGGAGAGGTCCTGGATCGTGCCGATGACGATCTCGGTTTTGGTCACGCCTGGGCTCTGGGCATGGGCCAGGCCCGCGGACATCGCCAGGATGCCCAGGGCGAGGGTGGTCCGTTTGGTCAGGTTCACTCGAGTCTCCTGTGGATGCCGCCGGTTCGGCGAAAAGGTTGGAAAACCGGGTCAGACAGACGCTGTACAGAGCCGGCTTGCAGCCGTACCTTGCCACAGCGCGTTCATCAAGCTCAATCCCTGTACATGCCCTCGATCAGATCGGCATATTTCTTTTGCACGAAACTGCGCTTGAGCTTCATCGTGGGCGTGAGTTCCTCATCTTCAGCCGTGAGCTGGGTCTCGAGCAGACGGAACTTCTTGACCTGCTCAACCCGCGCAAACTTGGCATTGACCCGGTCAACTTCGGCCTGGATCAGAGCCTGAACCTCACGGGTTCGGGTGAGGCTCGCATAGTTGGTGAACGGGACATCCTTGTCCTGTGCGTACTTCTCGACATTTTCCTGGTCGATCATGACCAGTGCCGTGAGGTAGGCCCGCTTGTCACCGATCACCACCGCATCGGTCACATACGGCGAAAACTTCAGTTCGTTCTCCCATTCGCTGGGCGTCACGTTCTTGCCGCCCGCCGTGATGATGATGTCCTTCATCCGGTCGGTGATGTAGAAGTAACCCTCGTCATCCACACGGCCCACGTCGCCGGTGTGCAGCCAGCCCTCGGGATCGATGGTCTCGCGGGTTTTGTCGGGCAGATTGAGGTAACCCATGATGACGTTGGCCCCACGCAGCTGGATCTCGTGGGTTTCAGGGGCGATGCGCATCTCCACACCCGGTCCTGGCAGGCCCACACTGCCGGCCTTGACCTTGTCGCGCGGATTGAACGAGCCTCCGCCGCAGGTTTCGGTCATGCCCCAGCCTTCGCGCAGCGGAATGCCCAGGCTCTGATACCAGCGGATGAGATCGGGAGAGATGGGGGCCGCGCCGGTCAGGGCCAGATGGACCCGCTCCAGGCCGATCATGCGGCGCACGTTGTTGATGACGGCCTTGCGCGCGATCAGGCTTTGCAGACTCAGCCACGCACCGGGCGCACGTCCTTCGCTGCCGGCCTTGTAGACGGCCGTGCCAACCGAGAGTGCCCAGGCGTAGGCCGCCTTCTGCAGGGCGCCTGCTTCGCTCAGCGCAATCATGACCTGGGAGTAGATCTTTTCCCACACCCTGGGCACCGCAAAAAACACATGCGGCTGAACTTCACGCAGATTCTCGAAGACCGTCTCGGGGTTCTCGACGAAGTTGACCACTGACTTGCGCATGATGGGAATGTACTCACCGATCATGCGTTCAGCGATGTGACACAGGGGCAGGAAGGCGACCCGCTCACCGCCCAGGGGCAGACCCTGAAAGACACTGATTGAAAGACTTTGCAGCACCACGCACAGGTTGTTGTGCGAGATCATGGCGCCCTTGGGCTTGCCGGTCGTGCCTGAGGTGTAGACCAGAATGGCCAGATCGTGTGCCGTGCGGGCAGACTTGCGCTGTTCGATCAGGCCAGGCTGAGCCTGCAACTGTTCGCGGCCCCGCTCACGAAGCGCCTCCAGCGACATGATCTTCGGATCATCAAGCGCAGCCAGGCCTTCGGTGTCGTAATAGAACACCTTGCGGATCTGCGGCAGGCGATCTCGCACTTCGAGGTATTTGTCGAGCTGCTCTTCGTTTTCGACGAAGAGGTAAACCGATTGCGAGTCCTCGCACAGGTAGTGCACCTGGGAGGCCGAGTCGGTCGGGTAGATGCCGTTGCACACGCCACCCATGGCCAGCACAGCCAGATCCGTCCAGACCCACTCGCGGCGGGTATTGGACAGCACCGAGACCACCTCGCCCGCTTCGAAGCCCAGACTGACCAGACCGGCGCCGATCTCACTGACGATCGTGCCGACTTCCTTCCAGCTGTAGGCACGCCAGATGCCGAGATCCTTTTGCCGCATCATGGGGGCATCGCCGAGTTCGGCGACACGGTTCCAGAACAGCTTCGGGATGGTGTCGAAATCAATCGCCTCGGGCGCACCGAAAATCTCGGTGCCGTTGACGATGCGGTGCGGATCGAGTGCAGTCGTGCTCATCGCCAGGTCTTCTTCTTCTTCCAGCGGCGCTCACCGCGCACGCCCTGTTCCTTCATCCCGAGATAGAACTCCTTGATGTCGTCCTTCTCGCGCAGTGCCGCGCAGGAGTCTTCCATGACGATGCGGCCATTCTCGAGCACATAGCCAAAATCGGCTGCGTTGAGCGCCATGTTGGCATTCTGTTCGACCAGCAGCATGGAGGTGCCCCGCTCGCGGTTGATCCTCACGATGATCTCGAAGATCTCTTTGGTCAGGCGGGGTGAAAGCCCAAGACTCGGCTCATCCAGCAAGATGAGTTCGGGGGCGGCCATGATGGCGCGCGAGATGGCCAGCATCTGCTGCTGCCCGCCCGAAAGCAGGCCGGCGTTCTGGGCAGCCCGCTCCTGCAGGATGGGGAAATAGCCAAAGACCGTCTCGATGTCGCGAGCCACCTGATCGCGGTCTTTGCGGGTGTAGGCCCCCATCAGGAGGTTATCGCGCACGCTCAGCAGCGGAAACACCTCGCGGCCCTCAGGGACCTGGGAGAGCCCCTTTTGCACGATCAGCGCCGGATCCTGGGCGGCGATGTTTTCGCCCTTGAACTCGACACTGCCACGGCGAGGATCGATGATTCCGGAGATGGTCTTGAGGATGGTGGTCTTGCCCGCTCCGTTGGAGCCGAGCACCGTGGCGATTTCGCCCTGAGCGACCTTCAGGCTCACGCCGCGGATGGCCCGGATCGGACCATAGGCGCTCTCGACGTTGGCGAGCTTGAGCAGGATGTTGCCGGACATCAGGCATCCCTCCGCTCAAAGGCCGTGGGTCGGCGCAGAAAGGACATGTCCTCGGCCGAGCCCAGATAGGCTTCGATCACCTTGGGGTCGCTTTGCACATCGCGCGGACTGCCGAGCGACAGCATCTCGCCCTGGTTCATGGCCAGCACGCGATCGCTCACCTTGGAAACCAGCGACATGTCATGCTCGACCATCAGGACCGTGATGCCAAGTTCGTTCTTGATGTCCTGAATCCAGAAGGCCATGCCATCGGTTTCTTCGACATTCAGTCCCGAAGAGGGCTCATCGAGCAGCAGCAGCTTGGGCTGGGTGCACAGGGCACGGGCCAGTTCGACCACTTTGCGAACGCCATAGGGCAGGCCAGCGACCAGCGAATCACGATGAGGCTGCAGATCGAGCAGTTCGATCACGCGTTCGGCGGCCTCCCTGGCCTGGATCTCGGCCTGGCGAGCCTTGCCCGTAAAGAGGATGTCCTGCCAGAAGTTCGTCTTGCGGTGGACATGGCCGCCGATCAGAAGGTTCTGCAGCACCGTCGCGTATTCAAAGAGCTCGATGTTCTGGAAGGTGCGGGCAATGCCCAGTTCGGCCACCTGATGGGGCGCCACGCTCGCCAGCGGTGTGCCCTCGAATTCGAGGCTGCCTTCGGTGGGCACGTAGATGCGGCTGATCAGGTTGAACACGGTGGTCTTGCCAGCCCCGTTGGGTCCGATCAGGGTAAAGACCTCGCCGCGTTTGACGTCGAAGCTCACCTTGTTGACCGCGACCACGCCACCGAATCGCACCTGGAGGTCGCGTGCCTTGAGCAGCACGTCGTCCGATGATGGAGATGTAGGGATGCTCATTTGAGTCGATCCGACTTGGTGAAGCTCTTCTGACGCTTGAACATGCCCTGCCGGTAGAACGGGAACATCTGGAACCAGGTCCGGATCTTGAGCCAGCGGCCGTACAGCCCCATGGGTTCGAACAGCACGAAGAACACCAGCACCACGCCGTAAACGACACCCTGCAGGCCGGCCGCACCCCCAATGCTTTCAGGCAGGAAATCCTTGCCGACCGCAATCAGCTGCGGCATGGTGATCAGGAAGATGGCGCCCAGAAAAGCGCCGTGCACAAAGCCCAGCCCGCCCACCACCACCAGCAGCAGCAGATCAACCGACTGGATCAGACCGAACTGATCAGGCGTGATGAAGCTCATCTTGTGGGCATACAGAGCCCCCGCAACACCGGCCATGGCGGCCGAGATGGCGAAGGCCAGCCCCTTGTACCAGGCGAGGTTGATGCCCATGGACTGGGCCGAGATTTCGGAGTCACGGATGGCTACGAAGGCTCGCCCCGTGGGGGCCCGCAGCAGGTTGAGTACGGCCAGGGTGCTCAGGATGCACAGCCCGAGGCACAGGTAGTAAAACGACATGTCATTGTCGAACTTGAAGCCCAGCATTTCGGGCGCCTTGACCGTCACGCCCGCATTGCCGCCCGTCACGCTTTCCCAGCGGGCAAAACCCTCTTCAACGATGAAGCCGAAGGCGAGCGTGGCAATGCCCAGATAAATGCCTTTGACCCGCAGCGCCGGCACGCTCACGATGATGCCGGCCACGGCCGACAGCACCATGCCGATCACCAGCGCAACCGGAAAGGAAAAGCCGAGATTGGTGAAGTAGGCCTGCGCATAGGCACCCACGCCCATGAAGGCGGCCTGGCCGATCGACACCTGACCGGTATAACCCGCCAGCAGCATCAGGCCCAGGCCGACGATGGAGTAGATCAGCACGAAGCTCAGCTGGGCCAGCCAGTACTCTTCGAGCAACACAGGTGCGATCAGGAGCAGCGCCATGAGTGCGCCATACCAGAGCCGGTGACCGTCATGCTTGGCGAGCGCGACATCCTGCTCGTAGCCGGTCTTGAAGACGAAACGCATGGGAATCAGACCTTCTTGCGCAGTTTTTCGCCGAACAAGCCATTCGGCTTGAACCACAGCATCAGCAGCACCACGATGTAGGGCGCGACGTCCTTGAAGCCCACCGGCAGATAGAAGCCCGACAGCGATTCGACCACACCGATGATGAGGCCGCCCACGATGGCTCCAGGCAGGCTGCCAAATCCGCCCACCACCGCCGCCGGGAAGGCCTTCAGACCAATGAAGCCCATGTTCACGTGCACAAAGGTGATCGGAGCCAGCAGCAGGCCGGCGACGGCCGCAACCGCAGACGCCAGCGCCCAGACCAGCCCGTTGAGCCGTTGAACGGGGATGCCCATGTAATAGGCGGCCAGCTGGTTCTGCGAGGCGGCCTGCATGGCGATGCCTACCGTGGTGTAGCGAAACACCGCATACAGCACGCCGCACAACACGGCGGTCGCACCGATGATCACCACCTGTTCCATTGAGACGATCAGGCCTGCGGCCTGCAGGTTCTGGTCTTTGAACGGCACCGGCAGGGTGTGGGTGTCTGTGCCGATGCCGGGGATCATGGTGATCAGGCCGCGCACGATGTAGCCGATGCCGATCGTGAGCATCACGATGGTGAACTGAGGCTGGCCCAGAATGGGTCGAATCACCAGACGCTCGGTGAGCAGACCGAACAGCCCCATGGCGGCGATGGCGCTGAGAATCGCCAGCCAGAACGGAAAGTTCAGCATGGTCATGGCGGCCAGGCCAATGAATCCGCCCAGCATCATCAGGTCGCCCTGAACGAAGCTGACGGTTTCGGTGGCCTTGTAGATGAGCACGAAGCCCAAGGCGATCAGCCCGTAGATGCACCCCTGGGCGACGCCGCTGATGACGAGCTGAAAGACCTGCAAGGTTGTCTCTTGTATTTGATCTGAAGAAAAGTCTCTGACCGAACAGGGCCATCTGACCTGGTCGGATGGCGTCTCGCAGACACCATTTGGGCGGACTGTAGCACAGCAAAAATCCGTCTGATCAAGTCAGAGGCCCATGAAGAGATGCCGGGTGCTCAGGCGCTGACCGGGTCGGCAGTCATGTGGCGGCGCAGCATCCGGTAAAGATCCGGGTCGAAGGGCAGACGAACGCCCTTATCGTTGCAGAGTGCGCACCAGTCCTCGAATTGCAGCGCTGGCTGCTTCAGGCGTTCGGGGCTCGATACACGGTATTCCCAGGGCCCGTTGCAGGGCCACAGGGGCAAGCGCAGTGGTTGCAGCGCAGCATGCAGGCGGGCGTGATGGGTTTGCGCAGACTCTTCGCCTGTACACAGACCTGTGCAGCGACCGATCTGACGTGAGAAGCAGGGGGCCGGCGCTCCTTCACGTCCGCGATGCCAAAGACCGATGCCGGCATCGCACAGCCTGTGGATGCGTCCGAGATGACCCAGCGCTGACCGCGCGGCGGCGGCACTCGAAAAGGGCCCGAAGAGATCACCGGGCCAGCTCGACGGCGATGGGCCGAGTTTGAGCAGATCGCCCAGCGCGAGCAAACGGGGCGCACCGTGCACCTGCGGTAAATGGATGAAGCGCACGCCCGGTCGGCTGCGCAGTTGCCGGTTATGCAAAGGTACGAGCGTCTTGACCCACTGGGCTTCAAGAACGAGTGCTGCGAATTCGCTGCCCGTGACCTGGGTTTCGATGGTGTGGGTTTCGGCGCTCAGGCGGGCGTCGATGGCCAGCCGACTGTCGGCATGGAAATGCCCGCGAATGCGCTCGCTCAGGTTCTTGGCTTTGCCCACATAGAGCGGCTGACCGTGCTCACCCCGAAAGACATACACACCAGGCTCCTCGGGCAAGGATTCGAGTATGGCGGGGTCGAGATGCGGTGGGCAGGCGGGCCTGCGCAGCAGGGCTGAGATCTCGGCCTGCAGACGGGTCGGCCCGGGGCTTTCAGCGAGAACCTGAAGAAAGGCGGCCAGACGCAGGGCGTCACCCAGAGCGCTGTGGCGCTGCGTACGACCGATGTGTGCCGCATGGCTGCCGGCCAGGGTCGCTGCACGCGACTCCAATCCGTGGCGCAGACTGATGGCATCGAGGCCGTGGCCCTGGTCCTGCCCAAACAGACGACGCGACAGGCGCGCTGTGCACAGCACCTCGGTGAAATGGCGCTCGCCCAGTCGGCGAAGTTCGGCCTTCAGAAAGCCGTGATCGAAGCGCGCGTGATGAGCGACCAGGATGCGGTTGCGCAGCAGGGGCGCAAGACACGCCCAGATCTCGCCGAAGTCGGGTGAGCGAGAGAGCTGTTCGTTGGTCAGTCCGGTCAGCCACTGAATTTCAGGCGCAACCGGCTGGCGCGGATTGACCAGCGATGACCAGCAGTGCGTGACCTGGCCTTCGTCCATGAGAACAACGCCGATTTCGGTGATGCGATCGGTCGCGGGCGAGATCCCTGTGGTCTCGAGATCGAGCAGCGCCAGACGGTCGGTGCGTGCGGGCATGACACCCAGCATGATCGGCCTCGGGCTCTCAGGATGAGCCTGAGCTCACTCCCGAACAATCGATCGCCCCTTCAAGGGCGAGCCGATGCCCGCTTGCAGTCCTAACTGGTGACGAACGATGCGGCGCCGGTGGCCACCATGATGCCGTCGCTGCCGTGGAGTTCCATGCGGGCCGAGGCGATGCGACCGCCGAGTCGCGTAATGAAGGCCCGCGCCTCGTAGGCGGGGGCCTGGCCCAGTCGGAGGTAATCGATGCGCAGATCGATGGTGCCGACCTTGCGAATGCGAAGGGCGATCTGCTCGGCAGACTCATGGGCGAATTTCTCACCCAGCCCGAGCATGATGCCCAGGCCCGCGGTGGCATCGAGCACAGACGCGGTCACGCCACCATGCAAGCGGGGCGAATTGAATTCGCCGACCAGGTCGGGACGCATGTCAAAGAACACCCGGGGATCCTGGGAGTCGAACGACGTGATGCGGATCCCCA
>JBKCEY010000419.1:0-2685 GCA_046304115.1 Burkholderiales bacterium
GCTTGCCGAGCGCAATGACTGAGCCCTTCGGCACGGCAAGACCGGGATGGACTGCGATCCTCATGGCCCTGGC
Organism: Burkholderiales bacterium; assembly: GCA_046304115.1. GTDB lineage: Bacteria > Pseudomonadota > Gammaproteobacteria > Burkholderiales > Burkholderiaceae_E > UBA4615. The sequence continues at coordinate 74 of JBKCEY010000419.1, forward strand.
AGCAGCCCTCCAACTCGGTGCCTGCACGCCACCCACCGGCACCAGAGCCGAACCGCAAGCTGTCCTGGATGCCTCGCGACCTCCCGTCATTGCCTTCGGGGTGATGGGCGATCTGCCCTACTCGAAGATCGACGAAGTCCACGTACCACACATCCTGAAGGACATGCATCAGGTGGGTGCGCGCCTGGCCCTTCATGTGGGTGATATCAAGAGCAGTATCGAGCCCTGCTCCGAGGCCTTGCTGACCCATCGCATCGCCCTGTTGCAAGCCGGCCCGCTGCCGGTCGTGTTGACCCCCGGCGATAACGAGTGGACCGATTGCCATCGAGGATTGGCGGGCCGATACGACCCGCTCGAGCGTCTGAGCCTGCTACGCCGACTGGCGTGGCCCGACCCGCACAACCCTGTGCGACCCGGCTCGGATCTCAAGCCCCGGCTGGGCCAGACCAATGCAGGCCATCAGACCAATGCCGGTCAGACGATTGCCGCTCAGGCCATGGAGCATCAGCCAGGGCAGCCCGAGAATGCACGCTGGAGCATCGAGGGTCTGCATTTCGTGACCGTGCATGTGGTGGGCAGTCGCAATGGCCTGGAACAATTCCCGGGTAGCGATGCCGAGATGATGGCCCGCATGCAGGCCAATGCACAGTGGCTCGGCCAGACCGTGGATCTGGCCTTGCAAGCAAGCGCCCAGGGGCTCGTGATCGCGTTTCATGCCGATCCGGATTTCGGTACTCCGCCGGGGCGTGGCTACCAGGAGTTTCAGACGCTCCTGCAGGACGCCGCCCAGCGCTTCAAGGGTCCGATCCTGCTGGTGCACGGCGATGGTCATCGCTTTCGGGTTGATCAGCCTTTACCCGGCCCTCAGGGCAACTGGCCTCATGTGACCCGCCTGGAGGCGTTTGGCTGGCCCAGAAGCCGGCACTGGGTTCTGGTGAGCTTCGAGGCGCGTCGCTCACCGGCCTTCAGGATCATGACCCGAGAGGCTTCCTCGGATCGTTGACTGCACACGCAGCCTCAATGGCTTCGTCGCGATCGGGCGTCGGAAATCTCTTCGGGTGTGGCATAGCGCAGGTCATCGACCACGACATCAAAGCGCAGGCCCATGCCGGCCAACGGGTGATTGCCGTCGAGCACAACCACTTCGTCGGTCAGGTCGGTCACGGTGTAGATCAGACCATCCGTGGTCTCGCCCGGGATGGTCTCGAATGACATGCCCGCCTCCAGCAATTGCGGAAACCGTTCGCGCGGCACGATCCGCAGCAGATCGGCGTCATAGTCACCGAAGGTATCCTCGGGCTCCAGATACAGCGAGATCGAGTCTCCGAGGCTCAGCCCCTCCAGGGCCGTGGCGATCTTTGGAAAGACCGAGTCCTCGTGCCCATGCAGGTAGGTCCAGTCGCGCTCGTCTTCTTCGATCGGCTCGCCCTGCGAATCGTGCAACCGGTAGCGCAAAGTGACCCAGACATCTGCTTCGATCTTCATGAATTCACCTGCGGTCCTTCGCGGGCCTTCGTTTGGGGCGCTGAGTGTAGACCAGTTCATGAAGCGCCACTGGCAACGCCGACCGTTGTGCATCCGCGGGGCCTTCACGGATTTTCGTTCACCGGTCTCGGTCGAGCAGGTCCTTGCGCTGGGCACTTCCGGACAGGCGCAGGCACGACTCGTCCGCCACAAGGCGGGACGCTGGAGTGTCTCGCACGGCCCGCACGACCGGCTTCCTTCACTGCGATCACCCGACTGGACCCTCCTGGTCAATGGCGTCGATCGACACCTGGATGAAGTCCACGCACTGCTGCAGACCTTCCGCTTCCTGCCACAGGCCCGCATTGATGACCTGATGATCAGCGTAGCCAGCGATGGTGGCGGAGTCGGGCCGCATCTCGATTCCTATGATGTGTTTCTGCTGCAGGCCGAGGGCCGGCGCCGATGGCGAATCGCGCCCCCGGGCCAATGGTCTGCGGTGCCCGGTGCGCCCCTCAAATTGATCGCCAATTTCAGGCCCACCGAAGAGTGGATCCTGGAGCCTGGAGACATGCTCTACCTGCCACCGGGCTGGGCCCATGAAGGGACGGCGCTGGGTACCTGTATGACCTGCTCGATTGGTGCGCGCGCGCCTTCGCGACATGAGTTTCTGGCTGCGCTGCTGGCCGATCAGGCCGATGCACCCGAGGGCGCTGATCCGCGATTTCGCGATGCGGGCCGGCCGGTGTCAAGGCATCCCGGTCAGGTGCCTGCAGACATGATGCAGACGCTGCAGGGATGGGCCACCGGCTGGCGCCCCTCGCAACGTGCCGCGCGCGAATTCATCGGCCGCTGGCTGACCGAGCCCGCTGCCGATGTCTGGTTCGAAGGGCCAGCCCGGGCACCCGCAAGATCGCGTTTCCTGAGCATGGCGCAGCGCAAAGGCGTGAGACTGGATCGAGCCTCGAGAATGGTCTGGCAGGCTCAACAGGCCTACATCAATGGAGAACCTGTGCAGACAGGCCCGGCAGACCGGGCACTGATCCGCCAGCTGGCCGACCATCGCGAGTTGCACGGCGCCTGCCTGGCGCCGCTCGCACCCTCGGCAGACCTCTGGAACCTGCTGGCGCACTGGCACGCCCTGGGCT
>JBKCEY010000420.1:0-1009 GCA_046304115.1 Burkholderiales bacterium
GACATAGAGCACGGACAGGTGATTGGACAGGTGGGCCAGGGTCTGTAACAGCAGGGTTGATTTGCCGATCCCCGGATCGCCGCCGATCAGCACCACGGAGCCTGGCACCAGGCCTCCGCCCAGCACCCGGTCAAATTCATCGGCGCCGGTCGGATGACGCGGCGACTCTGCCGTAGCCACCTGATCCAGACGCTGAACACCTCCCGTGGGGGCAAGCGCAGCAAAGCGATTGGCCGATGGCGCACGCTCCGCTTCGACGGCTTGTTCGATCAGGGTGTTCCAGGCGCCACACTGGCCACAACGACCCGCCCACTTGGGCGCCACACCGCCACACTCACTGCACGCAAACTGAGACCGAGTTCTGGCCACGGCCCTCTCCCTGTTTCACTCAGATCAGCCGGCGCGGCACACGGGGCGCCACCGCGCACAGCAATTCGTAGCCGATGGTTCCAGCGCACTGGGCCACCTCATCAACACTGACCGCATCGCCCCAGAGTTCGACCGGCGAACCCACTCGGGCGTGGGCCACCCTCTGCAGATCGACGGCGATCATGTCCATCGACACCCGGCCCACAATGCGGGTGCGACAGCCTGCGACCTGAATCGGCGTGCCCGTTGGCGCGTGACGAGGATAGCCATCGGCATAGCCTGCGGCCACCACGCCGATCGTCATCGCGGTGGGAGCGACGAACTGGCTGCCATAGCCCACGGCCTCGCCTGCAGCGATCGAGCGTACTGAAATCAGTTCGCTTCTCAGGCGCATCGCGGGCTTCAATCCGAGGCTCTGCGCCGTTCGATCCGCATAAGGCGAGGCGCCATACAGCATGATCCCTGGCCGCACCCAGTGGCTATCAATCACCAGACGATCAATGATCGCAGCGGAATTGGACAGTGACACCGGCCAATCGCGGCCGGCCGCAAGCGTTGCGCGCAGCGCCTGCCAGCGACTGATCGCAGGGCCGATACCGCCCGGCTGATCCGCGTTGGCAAAATGGGTCATGAGTCCGGC
>JBKCEY010000421.1:0-4176 GCA_046304115.1 Burkholderiales bacterium
TTGTGCTGGCGCGAACAGGCCCACCAGCTGGCTGAAGATCTTGGGGTTGCCTGCGAGCACTTCTTCGTTGGCCAGGTGTTCGGCTTCGCCGGCCAGATTGCCGATCAGACCGCCCGCTTCAGTGACCAGCAGGCTACCGGCAGCCACATCCCAGGGCATGAGGCCCATTTCAAAGAAACCGTCATAGCGGCCGCAAGCCACATAGGCCAGATCCAGCGCCGCGGCGCCAGGCCGACGCAGACCGGCCGCGCGCAGGGCAACCCGTTTGAAGAGATCGAGGTAGCGATCGATATCGTCGTTCTTGCGAAACGGAAACCCGGTACCGATCAGCGCGCCATCGAGCCTTGGGCGCGAGGACACCCGGATGCGCCGGTCGTTGAAGTAGGCGCCGCGCCCCTTGCTGGCGGTAAAGAGCTCATCTTTGGCCGGGTCGTAGACCACGGCCTGGTTGAGCACACCGCGCTGCATCAGGGCGATTGAAACCGCGTACTGGGGCAGCCCGTGAATGAAGTTGGTGGTGCCATCCAGGGGGTCGATGATCCAGACGTTTTCGCAGGCCAGCACATCCTTCCAGACATCACCCAGACGACGGGGAAGGCTCGGGTCTGCAGCGGCATCGCGCCCGGGATGATTGCCCGACAGGCCGGTTTCCTCACCATAAAAGGCATGGGAGGGATAGGCCTGGCGCAGGATGGAAATGATCGCGTCTTCGGCCGCCCGATCAACTTCGGTGACGAAATCGTTGCGCTGTTTGCTGGCGACCCGGACGGTGTCGATGTCGACGCTGGCACGGGTGATGACGCGGCCCGCCGCGCGCGCGGCTTTGACCGCGACATTCAACATCGGATGCATGGGAGGAAGAGCGAGTCGACTGAATAAACCTCAATTCTACGGCACGGCTCAGGGAAACGGCTTGCCGGCTCAGCCGCTCGCGGCATAATCCGCGCGAATTGCAACCCCATCCCGCCTGCGCGCGACCTCCCGCACTGGCCCGCGGCTGTCGGGGATTTAACGTTTCGAGGACTTCACCATGCTGCTGGGTCTGGTCTTTGCTTACCTACTCGTGACCATCGCGATCGGCCTGTGGGCTGCCAAGCGGGTCAAAACAAGTGCCGACTTCGCGGTGGCAGGTCGCCATCTGCCGCTTGCGCTCATCGTGACCACCACCTTTGCCACCTGGTTTGGTGCCGAGACGGTTCTGGGGATTCCGGCCAAGTTTGCCGAAGGCGGTCTGGGAGCGATTGTTGAAGATCCCTTTGGGGCCGGCTTTTGCCTGATCCTGGTGGGCATGTTCTTCGCCGCGAAGCTCTACCGCATGACGCTGCTCACGATCAGCGACTACTACCGGGCGCGTTATGGCCGCTGGGTCGAGGTGGTGTGCTCGATCATCATCATCGTGAGTTATCTGGGCTGGGTCTCGGCTCAGGTGACTGCGCTGGGGCTGGTTTTCAATCTGCTTTCAGGTGGCGCGATCAGCATACCGATGGGTATGGTGCTGGGTACGGTTTCCATCCTGGCCTACACGCTCTTTGGTGGCATGTGGTCGGTGGCGATCACCGATTTCATTCAGATGATCATCCTGGTGGTGGGGCTGCTGGTGATTGCGGCCTTTGCCTCGTCCATGGCCGGCGGGGCAGACAAGGTCATCGATCTGGCTGCGAGCAAGGATCTCTTCAAGTTCTGGCCTGAGCCCAGTGCTCACGAGATCCTGTTCTTCATCGCCGCAGCCATCACCATGATGCTGGGCTCGATTCCGCAGCAGGATGTCTTCCAGCGGGTGATGTCGGCCAAGGACATCAAGGCAGCGACCCGCGGCCCGGTGATCGGCGGCGCGCTCTACATCCTGTTTGCTTTCGTGCCCCTGTTTCTGGTCACCAGCGCCTTGATCATCATGCCCGAGCAGGCGCAGGAGCTGATCGGTGATGATCCCCAGAAGGTGTTGCCAACCCTGGTGCTCGAGCACATGCCTTTCGTGATGCAGGTGCTTTTCTTTGGCGCATTGCTCTCGGCCCTCAAGTCCACAGCCTCGGCGACCTTGCTGGCACCCTCGGTGACCTTTACCGAAAACATCTGGCGTCAGTTCAAGCCCCGGATGAGCGATCGTGAAGAGCTTCGTGACATGCGGATCGCCACGCTGGGCTTCAGCGCGCTGGTCCTGACGTATGCCATCGCCATGGAGGGCACGCCGATCTACGAAATGGTCTCGTCGGCCTATCAGGTGCCGCTGGTGGGCGCCTTCATTCCGCTACTGGCAGGTCTGTACTGGAAGCGGGCCACCACACAGGGCGCAATCTTCTCGACGGTGCTGGGCTTGCTGACCTGGTTGCTGTTTCTTGCAACGCCGGCCGGTGAGGAATTCCCTGCTCAGCTGGCGGGCCTGATTGCAGCGGCGCTCGGTATGGTGCTGGGGTCGGTCGGCCCGCAGGCCATCGCAAACCGCCACGACCCCGTGGTACTGGCGGCGCGTGAATCCCAGGTTTGAGCGCAACACACCGCGCCCGCTGCATCAGCCCGACCCGACGGAGCTCAGCCGGGTCGTGGTGGTGCTGGTAGGAACCAGCCACCCTGGCAATGTCGGATCTGCGGCCAGGGCCCTGCGCAACATGGGCCTGTCGCACTTGCGACTGGTCAGCCCCCGGTTTGCCGACATGGCCAGTCAGCCCGAGGCGATTGCCTTTGCCAGCGGAGCTGACGCAGTCCTGCAGGCCACGACCGTGCACGCCCGGCTGGATGAGGCCATCGCCGATTGTGCGCTTGCGGTTGCAGTCAGTGCGGAGCCCCGCGAGTTCAGCGCGCTCCCCCAGACACCCGAGACCGCCTGCGCACGGGCACTGCAGGTCTTGCGGGACCACACCGGGCATCGCGTCGCGCTGGTCTTCGGAGCTGAACGCACGGGCCTGACGATCGAACAGGTGCAACGCTGTGGCCTGCTGTTGAGCATCCCGGGTCATCCGGAGTACAACTCGCTCAATCTGGCCCAGGCGGTTCAGATCGTGGCCTATGTGCTGCGCCAGCAGGCGTTGATGGCAGGCCGCACCGGGATTGATCCCAATCAGCAGGCGTCTGTGGATCCGGGCCCTGTGGAGCCCGTCGCCGATTCGGCCGAGTCGGGTCGGTCTGCAGCGCAGCTTGGGCGTGCCGAGCCGCCTGCGGGGGAGGACGTCCGTCTTGCCGATCAGCATGCCGTGCAGGGCCTGCTTGAGCATCTCGAGCGCATGTTGATCGAGATCGGGTTTCTCGACCCGGAAAAGCCACGCAAGCTGATGCCCCGGCTGGCTCGCTTCATGCACCGGGCCCGGCCCACCACGGAGGAAGTCGATCTGCTGAGGGGTATCTGCAAGGCGGTGCTGGCCCGAAAGTCCGACAGATCAGGTCGGATACACTGAGCTCCTGTTCATCAGAGAGCGTGGTCATGTTCGACAGGATCCGGGAAGACATCGCCGTCGTGCGCGAGCGCGACCCCGCGGCGCGTTCACGGCTCGAGGTCCTGCTGTGTTACCCCGGCGTGCATGCGCTCATGGCGCATCGGCTGGCTCATCGTTTGTGGCGGGCGGGTTTTCATACGGCAGGCCGCTTCGTCTCGCATGTGAGCCGGGTCTTGACCGGCATCGAGATTCATCCGGGCGCAACCCTTGGCCGCAGGGTCTTCATTGATCACGGCATGGGCGTGGTGATTGGTGAGACCGCCGAGGTGGGCGATGACTGCACCATCTACCAGGGGGTCACCCTCGGTGGCACCTCACTCACCCGCGGAGCCAAGCGGCATCCCACGCTGGAGGCCGGGGTCGTGATCGGTGCGGGTGCCAAGGTTCTGGGCAGCTTTACCGTGGGTGCGGGCGCGCGCGTAGGCTCCAACTCGGTGGTGGTCAAGACCGTGCCGCCGGGTGCCACAGCCGTCGGAATTCCGGCGCGCATCCTGACCGATGAGCGTACCCAGCAGCGCGAGGCCCAGGCCGAACGCATGGGTTTTTCGGCTTATGCCGTGACGCAGGGCGCCGATGATCCGCTGTCGATTGCGCTGCATCAGCTGATCGACCATGTGGCCGCCCAGGATCAGCGTATCGAGCAACTGATGCGGGCGTTGCAATCGGCGGGTGTGAATACCCCGCTCGATGTTGCCGCGCCTCAGGCCTTTGACGCGAGCAGGCTCAATCGCATGGTGGACTGATCAGAGGC
>JBKCEY010000422.1:0-6643 GCA_046304115.1 Burkholderiales bacterium
GTCCTGGTAGTCCACCAGGATGGCATCGCCATTTTCAAAAGCAAAAGTCAGACGCCAGTTGCCGTTCACGCTGACTGACCAGTGGCCGGAGAGGCCGCCCTTGAGGGGATGCCAGTCCCACCCGGGACGGTTCATGTCTTCTGGCCTTGTGGCCGTGTCCAACGCAGACAGTTGCCGAGCCAGGCGCGGGGCATGAGCGGCTTGGATCCCGGTACGAGAGCCGGACTTGAAGAAGCGCTCAACGCCCTTGTGCCTGAAGCCTCGAATCATTCCTGTAATGTAGCGCGGGGCGCCACGCGCAGCAAGTTCGGCAGCAATCCATTGGCGAGCTCGAACCCCCAACTCCACCAAAAACAGGAGGCCTGAAAACTGAGGGGCTTAGTTAAACAATCGCTTCTGGGCCAACAGGAACCAAGCAGAGAAGAACCTTTCGGCGCGTTTCGTTTTTTTATACCTCATGGGATTCGTGTACGCACGCGAGTCCGACAGGGCTACTGAGGGTAGGCAGTAACCGTGGGATTACGCAACGGAGCGAAGCTGCTGACACGAGATCGGCGGTGGCGATTGCTGATCGGCGGGATAGCCACTCAACTAAACCAGCAGGACTCCAGGACTTGGCCCGCAGCGCTGCTTTGCAGCAAAGCACAACAACGACCTTCCCGGTACGAAGATTGACGAAGATGTCTTGGCCCTGATGGCCTGACATGCGGACAAACTCATGCTTTGACTGTCCAAACCCAGTGACACCAGCGCCTGAGAGTTCAGGCCCGTCGGTTTCACCGGCCAGGCTCGACCTGGGCAAGCCAATGCCGCGCAATCTGCTCCCGCGTAGCGACCCAGATGTCAGATCGGCCCCGTACACGATCGATGAGCTTCTTTAGCCCAGCAATCCGGCCCGCGCGCCCGATGATGCGGGTGTGCAGACCAATCGACATCATCCTGGGCGAGTGTCTCGCCTCAGTCAGTAACCAGTCCATGGCATCGGCCACGTAGTCGTGAAAATCATGGGCTCGCACGAATGCAAAGCTGTCGAAAAATTTCATGTCGTTAGTATCAAAGGCGTAAGGAACAACCAGATGTGGCCGACCATGCACCTCGCGGTAATAAGGCAAGTCGTCATCGTAGGCATCGCTGTCATAGATGAAGCCCCCCTGCTCGACCAGCAGTCTGCGGGTATTGACTGACGGAGACGACTTGGTGTGCCAGCCCACCGGTGGCCGACCGTGCAGCCGCCCGATGGTCTCGACACAGCGCGTGATCAACGCGCGCTCGGCGGCCTCCGCCATGCCGGCATGCGACTCCCAGCGCCAGCCGTGACAGCACACTTCAAATCCGCGGTCCGCCGCATCGCGGGCGATCCAGGGGGTGGCCTCGAGCGCACGCGCGCAGGCGTTGAGCGTGAGGGGCAAGCCAGCGTCTGCAAAAAGCCGGGTGATGCGCCCATAGCCGACGCGTGCACCGTAGTCGAAATGGCTCTGCACGCAGAGGTCCGGCACCCCGACGATTTCGTGGTTGACCTCATGCCGGGACTCGTTCCGCTCGTCTCCGCTGGCGAGCAGTAGTTCAGCACCTTCCTCGACATTCAGGACGAAGGACACTGCCAAACCCGCGCCGCCCGGCCAGCGAATATCCGGATACTGGCCGCGGTAACCCTGCAGATCGCGATCGATCGCGCCCATTTCAATTGGTCCTGTATGAATAAACGGGGTCAGCGCCCGCGATCGACAAGTCGCGCGGGAAATGTATCGGGTGCAATGGCACAGGCGAGCGAGCGCTGATAGATGGTGCGCACTGCCTCGAGTACCGGCAGCGTTTCGGCCTCAGCGGCGGCATATCGTGATTCGAGCTCACGATACTCGGCCTCGATCTCGGCGAGCAGCGCAGGCTCGTTCACGGCACAGAGCTGACCCTGCTCCATCACGGTACGACCGTCAATCATCGAAAAATCGACCGATGCACCGCGCTCCGCATAGACCAGTTGCCGCACAGCATCGGTTAAGGGGGTGAAGCTGATTCGATCAGTCCGGCAGGCAAAGAGATCAGCCCGAGCGCCCACTCGGACCGTACCCAGAGCGTCGCCATAACCCAGCGCGCGCGCACCTCCCGCAGTCGCTGCCGAGAGGACCTCGCGCGCGGACAGCCAGCGGGCGGGATCATCGCCCCGGAGCTTGGCCACACCCGCCGCTGCGCCCATCACGTTGAGCATATTCGAGGTGACCGTCGAACACGAGCCATCGGAGCCCAGGCTCAGATTGACCCCCGCATCAAGCAACTCGCGCACCGGCTGCACACCGGATCCCAGCAGCAGATTGCTCCAGGGATTGTGCTGCGCTGTCGCTCCAGTGCGCGCCAAGGCCTCGATCTCGCGAGGATTGAGCCAGACTGCATGGATCAGGCTGGTGTTCGGCTTCAGAAAGCCAATGCGATCCAGGTACTCGACCATCGGCGAGCCGAAGAGCAGCTGACCGGTGACGACTTGTAAGCGGGTCTCCTGAACATGAGTAATCACGGGAAGATCAAGCTCGTCGGCCAGAGCGCGGATCTGTCTCAGAAAAGACTCGCTGCAACGCTGAGGAGCAGACGGCGCAAGGATGAAACCGAGCCGGCTTTGCCGTGGGTGGGCGCCCGCCCGCACCCTGCTACGTACGAGTGTCAGATAGTCCTCGGCGCTGGGTCGCGGGGCCCCCCGTAATTCGGCAAGAAGGGCAGCCGGTACGGCCTCGTCGACGAAGGGAAAACTGTCGATCACCGGCTTGTCCATCATCGAAAAGCCAACCAGCGCACGAAGCCCTGCGTCATCATAGGCTTGCAGGACTGCATCGAGCCGCTCAGGTGCAATCGACGGCCCCAAGGCCAGATCATCAACGACAGTGGTGCAGCCACTGCGGATCGCCTCGATGGCGCCGATCATCGTGCGCAGATAGATCTGCCGCGGCGTGAGATGGACTGGCGTCCGGGTGCGCACCAGATTCATCCACAACTCGAGCGGCAGATTCTCGGTGCGTCCGCGCTGGAAATGCTCGTGCGAGTGCTGATGCCCGTTGATCAAACCCGGGCACAGCAGATGCCGATCGAGCGCAATCAGTTGATCCGCCGAGGCGATCGTTCCCGCAGGCTCGATCGCTGCGATTCGGTCGCCCTGAATCAGCACATCGTGGGAACGACCGTCATCGATGAGGGCATCCCCCTGGAGCACCCGGGCACCACGCAACAATACCGTCGAAGAGAAGGAACTCATCTGGATCTCCTGATGATTCAGCGCACGTGCTTCGAAATCCCGACCCAACGTTCCATCACAAGCATGAGGATCAGGGTCACACCGATGAGCACGCCAGACACCGCAGCAGCACGTACATCCAGATTGGACTCGATGATGTGCCACATGCGGATCGGCAGCGCTTCGCTTCTCGCATCGGACAGAAAGAGCGATACCGCAACGTTGTCGAAGGAGTACATGAACGCGATGAAAGCGCCGGCGGCAACCCCGGGCAGGATCAGGGGCAGGGTCACCGTGCCGAAAGTGTAGACGCCTGACGCCCCCAGGCTACGCGCACTCTCAAGCAGACTGCGGTCGAGTTGAACGAGGCTCGCCGTTGTTGTGCGCACGATGTAGGGCGCAGTGATCGCGATATGGCCAATCACGAGCGTCCAGAAGGACAAACCCGTCCCTGCGAGATTGAACAACATCAGGAGCGCCAGTCCCAAGGCCAGCGTGGGCAGCATCAGCGGCGACAGGAACACGGCCTCAAGCACTCGCGCCCACTGCTCGCGCCGGCGGGCGAGCGCAAGTGCTGCAGCAACCGCCAGTACCACCGATACGGCCGTCGCAATGGCAGCCACCTGAACTGAGAGCTGGAAGGCGGCGATGATCTCGGGCGAGTCCTTCCATAGCGCCACATACCAACGCGTCGAGTAGCCCGGCGGCGGAAACTTCAGCGAAAAAGCACTGGTGAACGACGCGATGATCACAATGACCGTGGGCGCCATGAGCAGCAACAGCGCAGTCGCCGAGAGCAGACCAAAAATCACCCGGAAGGAGACGCGCTCGGCCACCGAGCGCAGCGACTCAGACGCCTGGCTCGGGGCGAGGACTTGGAGACCTTCATGCATGGACAAACCCCTTGCTTCGGCGACCAATGGCATTGACCACGGTGACGATCACCAGCACACAGACGAGCAACACCATCGCGATTGCGGCGGCAAACGGATACTCATTGGCCTGAATCGCCTGCTGATACATATAAAACGGCATGAACATCCGCTGCCCGCCACCCACGAGGGTCTGCGTCACGAACGCACTGACCGCAGAGGCAAATACCAACAGACTCCCTGCAAGCAGTCCGGGTACGGACAACGGAACGGTCACCTGCATGAAGGTCCGCCAGTGGCCGGCACCCAGCGAAAGCGAGGCCTGCCGCAAGTTGGGGTCGACATTGAGCAGCGCAGTGATCAGGGGCAGGACCATCAACGGAAGCTCGATCTGGGCAAGCGCGATTGTGACTGCAGTGGGGGTGTAGAGCAGCTTGATCGGATCGGCGATGAAGCCAAGATCCATCAGCACCGTATTGATGATGCCTTGGCGACCCAGAATCACCACCCAGGCAAAGGTCCGCACCACCGAACTGGTCAGGAGTGGCAACAGGATCAGCAGCATCAACATCGCCTGAAGGCGGGGCCGCGCGTTGACGTACAGATAGGCCAGCGGGTAGCCAATCAGGATGGTGAGCAACGTGACCTTGACCCCCAGCCAAAGCGTGTCCCCAAGCACCGAAAGATTGAAGGCATCCCCCAGAAACTTTTGATACTGCAGGATCCCCATCTGCTGCAAACCGTTGTCATTGTGCAGACTGACGAAGGCCAGCAGCACGAAGGGCATCAGGACAAAGGTGAGGAAGAAGATCCCGAGCGGTGCGACTAGCGAGATGGGTGCTTCCAGTTTCAGGCCCCGAGGCGCGATCGCTCGCGCTGAGGCACCGCCCGCGGGGCTTGAATAAGCATTCATCATCGGCCCCTCATCGGCTGAAGACGCTGACCGGTGCACCAGGCCGCACCCGTGCGATCACGGCGTCACCCACGCGCATGCGACAGCCCTCGTGACTCCTCGGAACCACCACCTTCATGCCCGGCCCTCCCTCGCGAGACAACTCATAGACGAGCGAAGGACCGAGCGGCAGCACCATTTCGATTCGCGCCGGGATGCCTTCGCTGGTCCCTGTGCCTGCCGCCGGGCGGGGAATCAACTCAAGATGCTCGGGGCGCGCAGCAAACACGACTGCGCCGGGCCGGGAACAGGGTCCGACCCTGACCAGTTCAACCCGACCGGTTTGCGCCTCGTCGGTGACAACGAATGACCCCGTCGCGCCAGCGAGTCGGCCCTCGATCAGGTTGGCTGTTCCGACGAAGCCCGCGACGAAGAGCGTCGCTGGACGGTCATACAGGGCTTCGGGTGCATCGAATTGCTCGAGCGCGCCGGCATTCATGACGGCAATCCGATCAGCCATTGACATCGCCTCCTCCTGATCGTGAGTGACAATCAAGGTCGTGATGCCACGGTCGCGCTGGATCCGGCGAATCTCGATCTGCATATCGAGTCTGAGATTCTTGTCGAGCGCAGCAAAGGGCTCGTCGAGCAGCAACACGCGAGGCCGCACGGCCAGTGTGCGCGCGAGCGCCACCCGCTGCTGCTGCCCGCCCGACAATTCCCTGGGGTATCGATGCGCGTAGGCGTCCATCCGGACGAGTCCAAGCATCTCCGAGACCCGTCGCTCAACCTCGGCCGTCGGCATACCGCGCGCACGAAGGCCGTATCCGACATTATGCTCCACCGTCATGTGCGGAAACAGCGCATAGTTCTGGAAGACGATACCTGCACCTCGCTCGTTCGGGGGCAGGCGGTCAACCGGCTCTCCGCCCATGCGGATCGAACCGCCGGTCTGCGCGATCAATCCTGCCACGATCCGCAGTAGCGTGGTCTTGCCGCAGCCGCTTGGACCCAGCAAGGCCACCAATTCGCCAGGGGCAATCTCGAGGTCAATCCGATCGACTGCGACCGAATCGCCATAACAGTGGGTCACACCTTCAAGCCGGACAGCCACCCCCGCACGCGCATCGCTGTGCTTCATCAATTGAACCCGCCTTTCGTTTCATGCTGATTGAGTGCCGCCGCGACGTCCCGGCAATCGCAACTGATCGAATGCATTCAAGGTTCATGCCAAGTGTTACGCACCCCTTGTGCGCATGATGCCTCCTTGTCATGCACTACGACCATCCAAGCGGGATTCAATATCGTGCAGGTCGCTCCAACTCGGTGCGCTTCGCGACAAACAGTCGGCCAAACTCAATGGCATGGAGATTGCTGAACTCGGATCACCCGATCAGCCGATCGGAATCCAATCGACTCACTCTAGGAGCCTCACATGTCGCCTCTTTCCTCCGGACGCCGCGCAATCCTGAAATCGGCCTCTGTGAGCGCCGCGGCACTTACCGCGCCTGCCGGTCTTGCATTCGCCCAGTCGAAGAGCATCTCAGCAACCACCTACCCAGGCGCATGGGAATCGGCCCACCGGGGCATCCTGTTGCCGGCCTTCAGCAAGGCCACCGGAGGATCAACCAATCTGGTCGCATCACTCGCGGTCGACACGGT
>JBKCEY010000423.1:0-11621 GCA_046304115.1 Burkholderiales bacterium
TGATCGAGCAGTTGAGGGCTGCGCGCCCCCAGGCGCGAATGCTTGAGCTCGTGCACCGGATTGATCGCGAGACCTCGGGTGCTCTGATCATTGCCCGTCGGCGTCCGGCACTGACGGCGCTTCATGAGTCAATGCGTCAGGGGCAGGTGGGCAAGCGGTATCTGGCCTGGACCTGGGGGCGCTGGAGTGGCCCGGCGCAAACCATCCGACTGCCACTGCTGCGTTACCTGACCCCGGAAGGCGAGCGCCGGGTTCGTGTCAGCGACGATGGGCAGTTTGCAGGGACCCGCCTGAAGTGCCTGGCGGTAGGCGAGTATCCGGGCCTGGGTCCGGTGAGCCTGATGCAGGCCGACCTCGAAACCGGGCGGACCCATCAGATCCGGGTTCACCTGGCTCATCTGGGCTTTCCGCTGGTGGGTGACGAAAAATACGGCCAGTACGAACTTAATAAACTACTTGATAAAACTGATCATAACCGTATGTTTCTACACGCATTCAAGTTAAAGTTCGTTCATCCGGTTGATGGTTCTTCTGTCCTGATCGAGGCACCGATCCCCGCAACATTCTCAGCATTTGCAGAGGCTTGCCATGCGCCAGTTTGACCTGGTGGTCTTCGATTGGGACGGCACCATCATCGATTCTGTCGGTGCGGTTTCAGGGGCCATGATTGCGGCCGCAGTCGATCTCGGGCTGCCCGAACCCTCTCAGGCCGAGGCTCGATGGACCATCGGACTGGGTCTGATGGATGCCATCCGGCATGCCGTTCCAACACTCAGCCGTGAACGGATACCGGAGTTTCTGGATCGCTATCGGGTGCATTACCTTCGGCTGGATCCGGAGCTCCAGGTCTTTGGCGGCATCAACGAGCTCCTGCGAGGGCTTGATGCTGCGGGCATCCCGCTCGCGGTTGCGACCGGCAAATCCCGGGTTGGCCTGAACCGGGCTCTGGCGCAAACCGGACTTGGCCAGCGATTCGTTGCAACCCGGTGCGCCGATGAAGGCCATCCCAAGCCCGACCCCTGGATGCTGCGCGATCTGGGCGAGACGTTGCAAATCCCGGTGGAGCGCATGCTCATGATTGGCGATACGACGCACGATGTCGGGATGGCACAGGCGGCTGGAGCCCAGAGCCTGGCGGTGTTGTATGGAGCTCACGATCCCGATGCTTTGCGGCGGAGCCAACCGGGTGCGTTGGTCCAGAGCGTTCCCGAACTGGCGCGCTGGCTGGCCACGGCCTGCTCGGTCGATCCGGTTCTGCTTGGAGTCTGAACTGCGGCTGAGCTGCAACTTAACCTGAACTGTTCTGCACCTGATTCGGAACTTTCGGCAACTCACTGTTCTGCAACTGATCCGGAATCGATACACAACCCGATATGACCGATTCACCCCGTTTCCATGGCTGAGTGGCAGCGCCTGTGCGCGACGACCGAGCTGCAGCGCCTGGCCCAGGACGGGCTCGCCCTGCGATTCGAGGTGTCAGGTCCGCAGGGGCCGTTGCCGGCTTTTGCAATCTGGCTGGAAGCGGGTGCACGGGCCTGGCTCAATCGATGCGCCCATGTGCCGGTCGAACTCGACGGGACCCCTGGCCGGTTTCTGGATGACACGGGGCAGGTTATTGTCTGCGCGACCCATGGTGCTGTGTACGATCCGGCCTCCGGGCGATGTCTTCGCGGCCCCTGCCGCGGCAAGAGCCTTCATCCAGTGACCTGCCGTGAGATCGACGGCTGGATCGAGGCGAGCGACGTGGCCTGATGGGGCTTGTCTCCTGATGGCACGGCCTCGCCGGATTGTCCTGCTACCCCTTCCCTGACTGACCCATGAGTTCAATGCCTGATCCCAACCGTTCGCCCGAATGGGAGCGCAGCACCATTGAGAAGGTGCTGCTGGCCCATATCACTGAGCAGAGACGCGCCCGTCGGTGGTCGATTGCGCTGAGACTGCTCACCCTTACCGTGGTGGCAGGTCTCTTGGCGCTCTGGAGTGGGCTTTGGCCTGTGCCCGACATGGCCCGAACGACCCGTCATACCGCCCTGATCGAGCTCAATGGCGTGATCGATGCCGAAGGCCCGGTGACGGCCGATGGCGTGATCGCCTCCTTGCAGGCTGCGTTCAAGGACAGTACGACCGCAGGTGTGATCCTGCGCATCAACAGCCCCGGGGGAAGTCCGGTACAGGCTGGCCAGATCCATGACGAGATCCGGCGCCTGCGAGCCGCACATCCCGACATTCCAGTTCATGCGGTGGTTGACGAAATCTGCGCATCCGGGGGCTATTACATCGCGGTTGCTGCCGACAGGATTTACGTCGACAAGGCCAGCCTGGTGGGTTCCATCGGTGTATTGATGGATGGGTTTGGCTTTACCGGGCTGATGGACAAGGCTGGTGTGGAGCGGCGCCTGATCACGGCAGGCGATAACAAAGGCTTTCTCGACCCCTTTTCTCCCCTCAATGAAGGCCAGCGTCAACATGCACAGGCAATGCTGGGCGCGGTGCATCAACAGTTCATTGATGTCGTGAAGGCCGGCCGGGGTGAACGGATCAAGGATGATCCGCAGGTGTTTTCAGGGCTGATCTGGAATGGTCAAACCAGTGTTGAACTCGGGCTGGCCGATGCGCTGGGGTCTGTCACCTCGGTCGCCCGTGACGTCATCAAGGCCGAAGATGTCGTGAATTACACGCAGCGTGAGGGGCTGGCTGAGCGGCTGGCCAAGCGAGCTGGCGTTGCTGCGGGCCAGACGCTGGCGCGGATCTGGACGTCTAGCGGCGGCGGGGTGCGCCTGCAGTAACGCCTGTTGGCGCTTTCCCGGATGCTCCCACAGCCCGCCCGGAAGTGGCGCCATCAGCCAGCAGCAGATATACGGTGGGTAGGCGTCCGAGTGCGGGTGGATTCTGGCGCCACTGGGCCACGGTGAGGGTGCGCAACAGCGGCGCCTCACCCGTCAGCCCGCTCGCGATGCACAGCCGGGTGGCACCCGACAACGACTCGAGCAGACTCGCCACCATGGCGGCATTGCGATAGGGCGTTTCAATGAACAACACCGTTTCGTGTTCGGCGCGACTGCGTCGCTCGAGGGCCTGAATCCGCGCGCGCCGTTCAGGGGGCGATACAGGCAGATAACCGCAGAAGGCGAATCGCTGGCCTTCAAGGCCACTGCCCATGAGAGCGAGCAGCAGGGCGCTCGGCCCGATGATCGGCTCCACCACCAGACCCGCCGCATGGGCCGCACGAACCAGAAGGGCACCAGGATCGGCTACTCCCGGGGCGCCCGCCTCAGAGACAAGCATCGCGTCCCGACCGGCCTTCAGTGGGGCCAGCAGGTCTTCGATCGCAGCTGCGGGGGTGTGCTCATTGAGCTCAACCACTTCGATCTGCTGCACTGGGCGCGCCAGAGGCAGTTGCTTGAGAAAGGCCCGCGCCGTGCGGGCCTGTTCGGCAATTACATAGTCGATGAGACCGAGTCGTTCGAGTTCCGGGCCAGGCAGACATTGACTGGCCGTGCGCCCTTCGGCGATCGGGGTCGGTACACACAGCAGGCGTCCGGTCACGGCAGCACAAGGCCCCGCTGTCTGAGCATGGCGCACAGCCGGATCAAGGGCAGACCGATCAGAGCCGTGGGGTCGCTGCCGTCCTGGCTGTGCAGCAGGCTCACGCCCAGCCCTTCAGACTTGGCCGAACCCGCGCAGTCGTAGGGCTGTTCGGCTCTCAGGTAGCGCTCGATTTCATCGTCTGCAAGCACACGAAATCGCACGAAGGTGGAAACGCAATCGAGCAGCGGCTCCTGGCCGGTTTGCCAGACGCACAACCCCGTGTGAAAGGTGAGGGTCCTGCCAGAGGCCGACTGCAACTGGGCGATGGCCCGTTCATGGGTGCCGGGTTTGCCGATGATCTGGCTTCCATCGATGGTTGCAGTCTGATCCGAGCCGATGACCAGGGCATCAGGATTCTGGCGTGCAATGGCCTGGGCTTTTTCCAGAGCCAGGCGACGGGCGACCGCCTCGGCGGTCTCGCCCGCTCTGGGCTGTTCATCGATGTCAGGCGACATGCATTCAAAGCCAAGGCCGAGTCGCGCAAGCAACTCGCGCCGGTAACGCGAACTCGAAGCCAGAATCAGGCGGGGCATGGGACAATGCCGATGTGTTGCGCCGGTAGCGGCGATCGCCTGATCATACCGTCGGCGTCATAGTTCTTCAGTCGAGTCTTCGTCTTCCAGATGCCTTCATCAGTTGGCCTACCCGAACCGCTGGATATCCATGCATTCACCCAGGCGGGCGGGATGTTGTCGGGTGAACTCAGTTCAGCGCAACTTCCTCGTCTGGATGATGTCGCGTTGGGGGATCCCACGCTGATCGGCTGGTCGTTCTCAGGACACAGCCAGCTTCGGGCCGACGGCAGTCGGGAGGCCCGTGCCGAACTCAGCTTGTCAGGGCAGGTTCGAATGGCTTGTACGCGCTGCCTTCAACCGCTGCAGTGCCGACTGGATGAGCATCGCGAGCTTCGGTTCGTGGGGACTGAAAGTCAGGCCGAGTCAGAGGACGCCGACGACGAGTCCTTCGATGTGCTGGTGGCTTCTCGCAGTTTTGATCTGCTGGGTCTGATTGAAGACGAGGTCTTGTTGGCCTTGCCCCCTGCGCCCCGTCATACAGACTGCACTCTGCCTGTCGCGCCTGAAAATCCGACTGCTCCGCAGATCCATCCGGCAGGCGCTCAGGATTCATTGACCAAGGCCACAGACGCTGCCCGGCACAAGCGCCCGCAAGCCGCTCAACAGTCCGATCAAAACCGGGGTTTGGCCGCTGCGATGCGGGCCGCTCAGGAGCGGCGCGAAAAGGGTGGCGCAAAAGATTGATTGTCCGGCTATAATCGTCGATTCACTTTTTCTCCGGTGACCAGCAATGGCCGTCCAGCAAAACAAGAAATCGCCCTCCAAGCGGGGCATGCATCGTTCGCACGACTTCCTGTCCGCCCCACCGCTCGCGGTTGAGCCGAGCACGGGCGAGGCGCATATTCTTCACCATGTGAGCCCCAACGGCTTTTATCGGGGTCGCAAGGTCATCAAGACCAAGAACGACGAATAAGTGCATCCCCGGTGGCCCGCACCGGGTGAATTCGCCCTGGCGCTCCTGACAGCCTCCGCCTGACGTGCCTCTCATGACGGTTCGTCTTGCAATCGACTGCATGGGAGGCGACCACGGTCTGCCGGTCACGGTGCCGGCAGCAATCCGGTTTGCCCAGTCTCATGTCGATGTTCATCTGGTTCTCGTCGGTCGGGAACCCGAGGTTCGCGCCGCGTTGTTGCAGGTCGCCGGTCACGAGGGGCTGAGTGATCGGATCACGGTTGTCAACGCCTCCGAGGTCGTCGCCATGGACGACCCGGTCGCTCTTGCGTTGCGTGCCAAGCGTGATTCATCCATGCGTGTGGCCGTTGAGCAGGTCCGAGATGGCGCCGCCGATGCCTGCATCAGCGCTGGCAATACCGGTGCGCTGATGGCGGTCTCGCGCTTTGTTCTCAAGATGCTCGAAGGGATCGAGCGGCCGGCCATTGCTGCGCCGCTGCCCAACCGCGCAGGCGGTCAGACCATGGTGCTCGATCTGGGCGCCAACGTCGATTGCGACGCCCATCATCTGCTTCAGTTCGCCATCATGGGGTCGGCTCTGGTCAGCGCATTGGCTGATCCAGGAGCGGCCGATCGGCTGATGAGCCCTGGGGAGATGCACTCCGATCGGGCGCCTTTCGCGCCCCGCGTGGGTCTGCTCAACATCGGCGAAGAGGTCATCAAGGGCAACGAGGTCGTCAAGCAGGCGGCTGAACTGCTGCGCGCGAGCGGCCTCAACTTCATCGGCAATGTCGAGGGCAACGATATTTTCGCCGGCGTGGCCGATGTGGTCGTGTGTGACGGCTTCGTGGGCAACGTCGCCCTCAAGACCTCCGAAGGCCTGGCCCAGATGCTGTCGCAGATCATTCGCGAGGAGTTCGGTCGCGGATGGCTCTCCAAGCTGGCCGCTGTGATGGCACTGCCCGTGTTGTCGAGAATCCGCTCCCGGGTGGACCATCGTCGCTACAACGGGGCCAGCCTCGTGGGTTTGCGGGGCATCGTGATCAAGAGCCATGGTTCATCGGATGCATTCGGCTTCGAGCAAGCCATCCGTCGCGGGTATGATGCCGCCCGCAATGGCCTGATCCGTCGTATCACCGAGGCCCTGCCCAACGTATCGCAGCAGCCTCCCGCTCCCTGAGTGGTCCTGAACGCCTTACACGAGGTCCTCCCGCCGCCATGTCGTCCGCGCCCGTCAATACTCCGGTTTTCTCGCGTCTGATTGGCACGGGCAGCGCCCTGCCGCAACGCTGCGTGAGCAATGCAGACCTGGTCGCCGAATTGGCCAGTCGGGGCGTTGAGTCATCGGATGACTGGATCGTCGAACGAACCGGCATTCGTCAGAGGTATCTCGCAGCCCCGGACGAAACCTCATCGGGTCTGGGAGCCCGGGCCGCAACCGAAGCGCTCAAGGCAGCCGGTGTGTCGGCCAGTGAAGTCGATCTGATCATCGTGGCCACCTCAACCCCTGACATGATCTTCCCGAGCACGGCCTGCTTCGTGCAAAAAGCGCTCGGGATCGTGGGTTGTCCTGCGTTTGACGTACAGGCCGTGTGCTCCGGCTTTGCCTACGGCGTGTCAATCGCCGACGCCATGATTCGGTCGGGTTCAGTGCGCACGGCTCTGGTGATCGGTGCCGAAGTCTTCTCCCGCATCCTCGACTGGAACGACCGGGGCACCTGCGTTCTGTTTGGCGATGGCGCCGGCGCTGTGGTGCTGCGCGCGGATTCCCGTCCGGGTGTACTGGCGACCCGCCTGCATGCCGATGGTCGCCACGAACATATCCTGAGAACCGCCGGCTCGGTCTGCAAGGGCGAGGTGACGGGGCATCCCTTTCTCACCATGGATGGTCAGGCAGTCTTCAAGATGGCCGTGAGCGTCCTTGATGAGGTTGCCCGCGAAACCGTTGCGGCAGCCGGACTCACTGTTGCCGACATCGACTGGCTGATTCCTCATCAGGCCAATGTGCGCATTCTGCAGGCCACGGGTCGCAAGCTGGGTATCTCGCCGGATCGCGTGGTGGTTACGGTCGATCGGCATGCCAACACCTCGGCGGCCTCGGTGCCTCTGGCGCTCGATACCGCGGTTCGCGACGGGCGCATCCGCGAGGGGCATCGCGTGATGCTCCAGGGTGTGGGCGGCGGGTTCACCTGGGGCGCAGCCCTCGTGCAGATCTGATCCTCAATCCCTGTCTCTCCCTACGGTCTCAACGAATGAAGCGCGCTTATCTCTTTCCCGGTCAGGGCTCCCAGGCTGTCGGCATGCTCGATACCCTGGCCTCGCGCCCTGAGGTGGCCGAACTCATGGCTCAGGCCGACGCCGCTCTGGATGAGTCGCTCTCGTCGCTGATTGCGCAGGGGCCGGCTGAAGCGCTCGGGCTGACAGTCAATACCCAGCCAGCCATGCTTCTGGCCGGACTGGCCTGTTATCGCGCCTGGCGCGCGGCTGGCGGCCCTGAGGCAGACGCCATGGCCGGCCACAGCCTGGGCGAGTACACCGCACTGACTGCGGCGGGCGCCTTCGAGCCCGCTGCCGCTCTGCGTCTGGTTCGTCTGCGGGCACAGGCCATGCAGGAGGCTGTTCCGGTCGGCACCGGTGGCATGGCGGCCATTCTGGGATTGACCGACGATCAGGTGCGTCAGGCCTGCGATACGGCTCAGCAGGCTCTGGCCAGCCAGGGCAGGGCCCATCCGCTGGTGGCTGAGGTGGTTGAGCCCGCCAACTTCAATGCTCCCGCACAGGTCGTGATTGCCGGCAGCAAGTCAGGCGTCGAGCGCGCCTGCGAAGCGGCCAAGGCGCTCGGTGCCAAGCGCGCCATGCCCCTGCCGGTCTCCGCGCCATTTCACTCGAGACTGCTGCGCCCGGCCGGTGAGCGTCTGGCGCAGGCCCTCAAGGCCGCGCCACCCCTCTCGCCTCGGGTTCCGGTGGTCAACAATGTCGATGTGGCCGTGTGCCGCGAACCCGCAGACATCATCGACGCTCTGGTCCGACAGTCCTTCAGCCCGGTGCGCTGGGTCGAGGTGGTGCAGCAACTGCAGGCCATGGGCATCGGCCATGTCATTGAATTCGGCCCCGGAAAGGTGCTGGGTGGACTGGTCAAGCGGATTGCGCCCGAGATGAAGATTTCCTTTGTGTTTGATGCCGCCAGTCTTGATGCTGCATTGGGAGAACTCGCATGAGTACCGAATCCTCACCCTCTGCAGTCAGCAATACCGTCGCCTCGCCGCTTGGCGGTCGCATCGCGCTTGTCACGGGTGCCTCCAGAGGCATCGGGCGAGCCATTGCCATCGAACTGGCCCGCATGGGTGCCACTGTGATCGGCACCGCCACGAGCGAGTCGGGTGCTCAGGCAATCACCGAGGGCCTTCAGGCGCAAGGCTGTCAGGGTCGGGGTGCCGTTCTCGATGTGGCCGATCCTGCTGCCATCGACCCGCTGGTTGAATCCATCGGCAAGACCGAAGGCGCACCCCTGATCCTGGTGAACAACGCCGGCATCACCCGCGACAACCTTGCGCTGCGCATGAAGGCCGATGAGTGGAATGCCGTGATCGAGACCAATCTCGCGGGTGTTTTCCGCATGTCCCAGGCGGTCTTGCGCGGCATGACCCGCGCGCGCTGGGGGCGCATCGTCAATGTGACCTCGGTGGTTGGCGCCATGGGGAACGCAGGCCAGGCCAACTACGCTGCCTCGAAGGCCGGTGTGGCCGGCATGTCCCGGGCGCTGGCGCAGGAGATTGGCAGCCGCGGCATCACGGTCAACTGCGTGGCGCCGGGGTTCATTGATACCGACATGACCCGTGCGCTCAATGCAGATCAGACCGCAGCCATGATGCAGCGAATCCCGCTCGGGCGTTTTGGCGATGCCGCCGAAGTGGCGGCTGTGGTCGGATTTTTGTGCTCACCCGCTGCGGGCTATATCACCGGCAGCATCCTCCATGTCAATGGCGGGATGTACATGAGCTGAGTTTCGTCGGGCGGGGCAGTGCTAGAATCCCGCCTTTTCCAAGTCTGGGCATCCTCCTTCGCCCAAACCTTCTTACCCAACCTGAGGAACAAGCATGAGCGACATCGAGGCACGCGTACGCAAGATCGTGGCCGAACAGCTGGGCGTGAACGAAGCCGAGATCAAGAACGAGTCTTCCTTCGTGGATGACCTCGGTGCCGACTCGCTGGACACCGTCGAACTCGTGATGGCCCTCGAAGATGAGTTCGAGACCGAGATCCCTGATGACGAGGCTGAGAAGATCACCACCGTTCAGCAGGCGATTGATTACGTCAAGGCCCACCCCAAGGCCTGATCTCAGGAGCTGCTCGGATGAGCCGTCGACGCGTCGTGGTGACCGGACTGGGTCTGGTCAGCCCGGTGGGCAATGACATTGCAACCGGATGGGCCAACCTGATCGCGGGGCGCAGCGGCATCGGCCGCATCACGCGCTTCGATGCCAGTGCCTTTACCTCCCAGATCGCGGGCGAGGTCAAGGACTTCGCCATTGACGCGTACATCCCGGCCAAAGAGGCCCGGCACTTCGACACCTTCATCCACTACGGCATTGCTGCGGCCAGTCAGGCCGTCAAGGATGCTGGCATCACGGTGGAGTCGGTCAATCCCGAGCGAATCGGTGTGATCATCGGCTCGGGCATTGGCGGTCTGCCGATGATCGAAGACAACCATACCGAGTTGACCAATCGCGGACCGCGGCGAATTTCGCCATTCTTCGTGCCCGGATCGATCGTCAACATGGTCTCGGGCCAGGTGTCGATCATGCACGGCTTTCAGGGCCCCAACTACGCGGTGGTTTCGGCCTGCACCACAGGCCTGCATTCCATCGGCGATGCCGGCCGCCTGATCGAATATGGCGATGCCGATGTGATGGTTGCGGGTGGCGCGGAGTCGACGGTCTCTCCGCTGGGGATCGGTGGCTTCTGTGCGGCGCGGGCCATGTCGACCCGCAACGACGACCCCACCACGGCCAGCCGACCCTGGGACAAGGATCGAGACGGTTTCGTGCTTGGAGAGGGTGCCGGTGTGCTGGTCCTCGAAGAGTACGAACATGCCCGACGGCGTGGAGCCCGCATCTATGGCGAGCTCTCCGGCTTTGGCATGAGCGCCGATGCTCACCACATCACCGCGCCCGACCGTGAAGGGCCCAAGCGGGGCATGCTTGCGGCCTTGCGCAACGGTGGCATCAATGCCGACCAGATCCAGTACGTCAATGCCCATGGCACGTCCACGCCCCTGGGTGACAAAAACGAGACCGAGGCCATCAAGCTGGCCTTCGGTGACCATGCGCGTAATCTGGTCATCAATTCCACCAAGTCCATGACGGGGCATCTGCTCGGCGCAGCGGGCGGAATTGAATCGGTGTTCACCGTGCTGGCGGTTCATCACCAGATCTCGCCACCCACCATCAACATCTTCAATCAGGATCCCGAGTGTGATCTGGATTACTGCGCCAATCAGGCCCGTGACATGAAGATCGATGTTGCGATGTCCAATTCGTTCGGATTCGGTGGGACCAACGGCACTCTGGTGGTCAAGCGCCTGACCTGATCGACCGCCCGGCCGCGCTTCGGTTTCCATTCGGCCCTTGACGGCGCCCGCCTGGCCCATTCACTTCGGTCCCAGCCAGGGTACGGCCATGTCTATAGCCTGCAGCGTGCCCCTTGATGGCGGTCGAGCCGCCCGTCTGCTGCGGTCGCTGGCCTATTGCATCCCCGCAGCCGGACTTGTTGCAAGCCTCGTGAGTCTGGTGTCTGGAGTGCCTGCCTGGCTTGATCTTGATCCGCAGGCCTCGGGCGCGATCGGGTCAGGGTTGCATGCTGTCCTGATGGCCATTGTTGCAACGGCTGCGCTTGGTTTTGCGTGGATGGCCTTTCGAGCGGCCTGCTCGCGGGATGCGCCGGGCTTGCTTGTACTGACTGCGACCGGAATGGTCTGCCTCGATCAGCAGTCGTTTCGTCTGTATGCAGTCAGTCGATTGCCGGGCTTGATCGTGGTGGTATTGGCCCCCATCTCAGATCAGCGCTCTAAGCTTGCGCGATCCCGATTCCGATCCCGGTTGCGACCCGCTGCGCACCGCGTGGTGCTGCTGGGGCAGGATGCGCAGACGCCGGAGCAGTGGCGCAGACTGAATGTCTGGCTGCTCTGGGTCTCGAGGGCGAACACCTCCGTTTCTGTCTGATTTTCGTGTTGATACCCCGACCATGTTTCGAATCCTTCGTGCGCTGAAGCTGTCTCTTCTGGGCTTTATTGCGGTCCCTGCAGCCTTGCCGCTTGCAGGCCTGCTGTCTTTCGCAGTGCCTGTTGTTCAGGCGCGTGACCTGCCGGATTTCCCCGATCTGGTTGAGCGCGCGGGCCCGGCCGTCGTGAATATCCGCACGATCGAACGCGGCCGGGCGGGTGCGGGGGCAGGTTCAGGACCAGGCCAGCCCCAGATGCCCGAAGGGCTGGACGAAAATGATCCGTTCTATGAGTTTTTCCGACGTTTCATGCCGCCGCGTCAGGGGCCAGCGCCGCGCGGACGAGG
>JBKCEY010000424.1:0-16462 GCA_046304115.1 Burkholderiales bacterium
GCGGCTGCCAGACCCAGACCCTGACCCCCTGGTGCGGCATCTGCGCCAGATTCTGATGTGGCCGCTGCAATTGATGCCGGCCGGCCCGGACGCCGCGGACCTGCAGCCCTGGGAGCGCCTGGAGCGGGCGGCGCAACCGCATCCCTGGAAAGAGCTGGCCGATGAGTTCACCGCCGATCCGGTTGAATTTCAGGAGCGTCACTACCGCGAGTTCGTGACCTTTTTGCCGCATGTGCAGCGCTTTCTCTATGGACAGGGGCGCGCCGCGCACGGCCATGTGGGTTACGGCGAATCGCCGATCCGCATTTTTCGTCGAACCGATCTGGCCGCGATCCGCATGCACTTTGCAGAGGGCGAGCCGCTCGACTGCGCGATTCAGCATGCCGACCTGTACTTCTTTTACGACATCGACATCGTCGTGCCGGTCGTCGAGATCCGCGCAGAAAACATTCCCCTGTCGCGGGTTCAGGAAGTGCTCTACCGCTTTGGCCGCGCCTCGCCCGGTGGATGGAACCCGGATGGCAGTCCGCAGGCCTGCCTGCTGGCGGCGGAGTGGATCGGCCATGAGGGCCAGGTCCTGGCGCGATCCGATATGGCCGATCGCGAAGCCTATCTCGCCTTTACGGCCCGTCATCGTGCCCAGAACGTCGCCGCCCACTGGCGTTATCTGCTGCAACCCCTGGCGTTGCATCATTCCGATGAGCCCGGCCCGTTGCGCTACCGGCAGATTGAGTACCACCGCATGCCCAAGCTCACCTACATCGCGGTGGATGATCCCTTTGCGCTGTCGGAGGATCGCTTCCTGCGGCTGGCGCTGGCCATGCGCGAGGAGCCCGGCGAGCTGCCGTTTTCGCAGGCCACCCGGGCCGAGCTGGCCGCCTCGGTGTTTTATGACCGCTTCTGGAATCCGCAGCTGCGCGAGGCGCGGGCCCCGATGCGGGTGAGCTGCAATGGCGCCGCGATGACCATGGTGGGCTCCTGGAACGATGACTATTTCAGGGATGCGGAAGCCGGACTGCTCGGGCAGTTTCGCCATCAGTACTTCCTGGTCGGCCTGATTGCCCACTTTCACAAGGCGGCGCTGCTGATGCTCTCTGATCGCCTGATCACGGCGGTCTCGATGCTGGATGTGCGCGACTCGGCCTCACAGGCCCGTTTCAGGCAGTCGATTCGCCAGACCCGGGAAGTATTCCTGCGTTTCAACCATCGATACTGGTTTCATGAGGTGTCCAACCAGTCAATGGCCCGCGATCTGTTCGAGCGCTGGGGGCGGCACCTGGGGACCGACGCACTGTTTCATGAACTGCGCGAAGAGTTGCTCGACATGGGCGGCTATCTCGACAGTGATGATGCCCGTCAGCAGGGCGAGTCGGTGCTGCGCCTCACGGTGGTCACGATCCTGGGGCTGGTTGGAACCATCGTGACCGGTTTTCTGGGCATGAACCTGATCGATGCGGCCGACGAGCCCCTGTCTTATCGGGTCTTGCTGGCAGCACTCGTGACCCTGCCCGTCATCCTGCTCACACTGGCCACCGTGCGCCACTCCAGGGTCCTTGCGCGGTGGCTCGACATCGTGGCTGATGACCAGCCCATGGGGTTGCGCCAACGCTGGCGTCGCCTGATCCAGTCAGCCCGAAGGCCGGCCAAGCCCTGATCGCCGGATTCAGCCAAGTGCCTGAAAAGGCATGTATTTCTGAGGCTGTCATCGAACTGTCATCTGGCTCGGGCACTGTCGCTGCCTGTAAGCCATCGCACGAGCCCAGGGCACGCGTTCAATGCGCCCAGGGCACGGGCTCAAGGCCAACACCCCATCCCCACCTGCTCTTACCTCCTGAACAGGATCTGTGCATGAAATCGTCCCTTCGTCTTCTCGCGGGCCTGGCCCTGTCGGTCAGCGCACTGGCCGCTCAGGCAGCCGACATCACCGGCGCCGGCGCCACCTTCCCGTTTCCGATCTATGCCAAATGGGCCGAGGCCTACAAGAAGGACACCGGTAACGGCCTGAACTACCAGTCCATCGGGTCCTCGGGCGGTATCCGCCAGATCCGGGCCAAGACGGTCACTTTTGGCGCCACCGATGCACCGGTCAAGGGCGAAGAGCTTGATCGCGACGGCATGGTGCAGTTCCCGGCCATCATCGGCGGCACGGTGCCGGTCATCAACCTCGACGGTTTCAAGCCCGGCGAATTGCGCGTTACGGGCCCGGTCATGGCCGAGATGTTCCTGGGCACCATCAGCAAGTGGAACGACCCCAAGCTGGCCGCCCTGAACCCGGGCAAGAAACTGCCCGACGTGGCGATTACTGTGGTGCATCGGGCCGACGGCTCAGGCACGACCTTCAACTGGACCGATTACCTGACCGTCATCAGCAAGGACTGGGCTGACAAGGTGGGGCGTGGTGCTGCCGTGAAATGGCCTGCGCCGACCTCGGTGGGCGGCAAGGGCAATGAGGGCGTTGCAGCCAACGTCAACCGCGTCAAGGGTGCGATCGGCTACGTCGAGTATGCGTACGTCAAGAAGAACAACATGAATTTCATGCAGCTGCAAAACGCAGAGGGCAAGTACGTGAGCCCGGATGACCTCACGTTTGCTGCCGCTGCGGCCGGCGCCGACTGGTTCAGCGTGCCCGGTATGGGCGTGTCGATGGTCAATGCCAAGGGCGCCAACAGCTGGCCGGTCAGCACGGCCTCTTTCATCCTGATGTACAAGGAGCCGGCCGACAAGACCGCCTCGGCCGAAGCCCTCAAGTTCTTCGACTGGGCCTTCAAGAACGGCAAGGCCATGGCTGCTGAACTGGACTACGTGCCCCTGCCCGACACCCTGACCGAGGCTATCCGCTCCAAGGTCTGGTCGCAGATCAAGCGCTGAGTTCACCCGAACGCCCCACCTGACCGGCCATACCGGGCAGGTGGGTTTGTTGCCCCTGATACCAAGGTCCAGCATGAGCGCCGTGCAACCGCTTCCCTCGGGAGAAACCGCGGCCGACGAGTTGAGTCGGCGACATCGCATTGCTTCCCGGCAGCGCGTGCTGGATATCGTGTTTCACCGGCTGACCCAGGCCTTTTCGCTGGTCGTGCTGCTTGCGCTGGTGGGCATCATTGTCTCGCTGGTGATCAATGCCTGGCCGACCTTTCGAAAGTTCGGCATTGACTTCATCTGGACGGCCGAATGGGACATCATCAATGAGGAATTCGGCGCGCTGATCGCGATCGTGGGCACCCTGCTGAGCGCAGGTATCGCCATGCTGATCGCGGTTCCACTGGCTTTTGGCATTGCGCTCTTCCTGACCGAAACCTGCCCGGTATGGCTGCGCCGGCCGCTGGGTGTGGCCATCGAGTTGCTGGCTGCGGTGCCCTCCATCATCTACGGCATGTTCGGCCTGTTTGTGTTTGCGCCGCTCTTTGCGGACTTCATTCAGGCGCCCCTGAAAGATGTGCTGGGCGGCATGCCCATCGTGGGTTCCCTGTTTGGTGGCGCAACCAACGGTCTGGGCATTCTGGCGGCCGGGATCATTCTCGCCTTCATGGTGCTGCCCTTCGTTGCGGCGGTGATGCGCGATGTGTTCGAGATCGTGCCGCAGATCCTGCGCGAGTCGGCCTACGGCATGGGCTGCACCACCTTTGAGGTGGTGCGCAAGGTGGTCCTGCCCTATACCCAGAAGGGCGTGATTGGAGGCGTGATGCTTGGTCTGGGCCGTGCCCTGGGCGAGACCATGGCCGTCACGTTCGTGATCGGCAACGCCAACCGGCTGCCCACCTCGCTCTTTTCGCCTGGCACGTCCATCGCTTCCACGCTGGCCAATGAATTCGGCGAGGCGGCTGACTTTCATCTGTCCACCCTGTTTGCCCTGGGCCTGCTGCTCTTTGTCATTACCTTCATCGTCCTGGCGCTGGCCAAGATCCTCATTCTCCGGACTGAAAAGACCAGAGGCGTCTGATGAGCAACATCGATCTCGGTCTTTACAAAAGGCGGCAGTTGTCCAACAAGGTTGGCCTGATGCTGTCCATGGCGGCCATGGTGCTGGGCCTCGCGGTGCTGCTGTGGATTCTGGTGGTGCTGTTCAAGAATGGTCTGGCCGCCTTTGATCTGACCCTGTTCAGCCAGGACACCCCGGCGCCGGGCAGCGAGGGCGGAGGCCTGCGCAATGCCATCGTCGGAAGCCTGATGATGCTGGGCCTGACCGTGCTGGTGGCCACGCCAGTGGGCGTGCTGGCGGGGGTTTATCTCGCCGAGTATGGCGACACCAGCAAGACCGCATCATTCACGCGGTTCGTGACGGACATCATGTTGTCGGCGCCATCCATCGTGCTGGGTCTGTTTGTCTACGCAATTGCCGTGGCCACCGTGGGCCATTTTTCGGGGTTTGCAGGAAGCCTCGCGCTCTCGCTCATTGCCGTGCCCGTGATTGTTCGCACCACCGAGAACATGCTGCGGCTGGTTCCGGGCAGCTTGCGTGAGGCGGCCTTTGCCCTGGGTGCGCCGCGCTGGAAGGTGGCCACCATGATCACGCTGCGGGCCGCTCGCAGCGGGGTGATCACGGGACTTTTGCTGGCGGTGGCGCGGATCAGCGGCGAAACCGCGCCCCTGCTGTTCACGGCACTCAACAACCAGTTCTTCAATACCGACATGGCCAAACCCATGGCCAACCTGCCGGTCGTGATTTTCCAGTTTGCGATGAGCCCGTACGACAACTGGATTCGTCTGGCCTGGGCGGGTGCGCTACTCATCACCCTGACCGTGCTGCTGCTCAACATCGTTGCTCGCGTGCTGTTCCGCGCCCGTACCCAGGGCTGATCCTTTCGGGAACCACCCATGTCCTCCACCATTTCTGTCAGTTCGGCCCTGCACGCCTCATCGGGCGCAACCTCGCTTCCAACCTCGGTCGCCGATACCGAGTCTGCGATGCAGATTCGCAGCCTCGACTTCTACTACGGCAAGTTCCAGGGACTGAAGAAGGTCAACCTCAACATTGCGCGTGGCAAGGTCACGGCCTTCATCGGTCCCTCGGGCTGCGGCAAATCAACCCTGCTGCGCACCTTCAATCGCATGTTCGACCTCTACCCTGGGCAACGGGCCGAGGGCGAGATCCTCCTCAACGGGCAGAACATCCTGGCCAAGCAGCAGGACGTCAACCTGCTCCGTGCCAAGGTGGGCATGGTGTTTCAGAAGCCCACGCCTTTTCCGATGAGTATCTTCGACAACATTGCCTTCGGCGTGCGTCTGTACGAAAACCTCAATGCCAGGGCCATGGCCGAGCGTGTGGAGTGGTCCTTGCGCAAGGCAGCCCTCTGGGATGAAGTGAAAGACAAACTCAACCAGAGCGGCCTGTCGCTCTCGGGTGGCCAGCAGCAGCGTCTTTGCATTGCCCGCACGGTGGCCGTCAAGCCCGAAGTGCTGCTGCTCGACGAACCCACCAGCGCCCTGGATCCGATCTCGACCGCCAAGGTCGAAGAGCTGGTCAACGAGCTGAAGTCCGATTACACGATCGCCATCGTCACCCACAACATGCAGCAGGCGGCCCGGATCTCCGACTACACTGCCTACATGTACCTTGGCGAGCTGATCGAGTTTGGGGCCACCGACCAGATCTTCATCAAGCCGGCCAAGAAAGCGACCGAGGACTACATCACCGGCCGCTTTGGCTGAGCGTATCGACCTGCCCAGCCTGCGGGCGGGTTGGCAATTGCAAGACCAGGGAGTTCAAGATGCCTGACCATACCAACCGTCAGTTCGATACCGATATCGATGCCATGCGCAGTGCCTTCACCACGATGGGCGGCATGGTTGAGCGCCAGGTGATTCGCGCCATGGATGCGGTGCGAACTGGGGATCTTCACATCGTGACTCAGGTGCTCGCGGATGAGCGGGTGATCAATCAGCTGCATGTCGAATCCGACCTCCGGTGCAATCAGGTCATCGCCAGGCGCCAGCCGATTGCAGTTGATCTGCGCGAGATCATTGCCGTGCTGCACAGCGTGAACGACCTCGAGCGCATTGGCGACGAGGCCAAGAAGATCGCCATGCGGGCCCGCGACTTCGCCGATAAGGGATTGCCCATTCCTTACGAAGCTGTCGGCGAGATGGCGGCGATCGCCATCGACATGCTGCACGATGTGATTGGCGCCTTCATGCGTCAGGATGTACCCGCAGCCACCGAGTTGCTGGCGCGTGATCTGCAGGTTGATGCCATGCGCGATGAGATTCACGCCCGCCTGGCTGAGCGCATGAGCCAGGACTCCGCCAGCGTACGGCAGTCCCTTGCGCTCGTGTTCATCGTGCAATCGATTGAGCGTATTGGCGACCATGCCAAGAACCTCGCCGAGTACACCA
The DNA here is from genome assembly GCA_046304115.1 of Burkholderiales bacterium. GTDB lineage: Bacteria > Pseudomonadota > Gammaproteobacteria > Burkholderiales > Burkholderiaceae_E > UBA4615. The sequence goes on from JBKCEY010000424.1 coordinate 6,331, forward strand.
TCAATGTGGTGTCGGGTGAAGATCCCCGTCACGAGGATCGTTTCAGGCCTGTTCCGGCTGCGGCCAGCTGAGCGCAACCGAGCCTCGCGAGTCTGGAATCTCCCTGAAGACCGCGACGAGAAGTGCTCCAGGAAGCCCCGACGATGGTGACTGTGGTTTGCGGCCAGGCCACGCTTTAACCGATAATCGCGCACCCTCTCGCCGGAGTGGTGGAACAGGTAGACGCGCCGGACTCAAAATCCGGTACCAGCAATGGTGTGCGGGTTCGAGTCCCGCCTCCGGCACCAGTCAGTCTTTCAGCGCCAGCCTGTTGCGCGCAAAGACCAGACTGAACGTGCTCCCCACTCCGGGTGTGCTCTGAATGTCGAGCCTTGCGCGGTGCCGCTGCGCGACATGCTTGACGATGGCCAGACCAAGCCCGGTTCCGCCGGTTTCTCTGGAGCGACCCCGATCCACCCGATAGAAGCGCTCGGTCAAGCGCGGGAGATGTTCGGCTGAAATGCCAATGCCGGTATCGCGGACCCAGATGACTGCATCGGTGCCGGTGAGTGAGGCTCCAGCCGTGACGGTCCCGCCATCGGGCGTGTAGCGCACGGCATTGCTGAGCAGGTTGCGCACCGCACTTTCGATTTCGTTGACGGCGCCTTGGACCGCGAAGCTGTCTATCAGATCGAGCTGGATGCTGTGTCGCCCAGCCGAAACCACACGCATATCGGCGCACAGACGCTCCAGCATGGCCGGCACGGCGATCGACTGCTCGTCGGCCGGTCCTGCACCATGCTCAAGACTGGCCAGGGTCAGCAGATCCTCGACCAGTTGCTCCATGGTGGAGGTCTGACGGCGCACGGTCTCAAGAATGTTGCGCCGCTCCTGAGCGTCGAGGTCCAGATCAATGAGTGTCTCGACAAAGCCGCTCACCACGGTCAAGGGCGTACGGATCTCGTGGGAAACATTGGCCACGAAGTCTCGGCGCATCTGGTCGAGTCGATGCTGCTCGGTGGCATCCCGGGTGACCAGCAGCCTCGTGGATTCGTCGGTCTGTTCGATCTTGAGCAGGAAACTGCGGCCCGGCGCTGAGGGCAGAGAGAGCAACAGGGGTTCGGAGGTGTGACCGGACTGCAGCCAGGCGAGGAATTCCGGCTGACGAATGAAATGATCGATGGGCCTGCGACGCCCGAAAATCCCGTGCAGCGCCTGAGCGGACCGGTTACTCCACTGCACATGGTCGAATCGGTCGAGCACGACAAGACCGTCGGGCAGGGTATCCACCGCGGCATGCATGCGTTCAAGCTCCGCACTCATGTCGTTGCGCTCGATGGCATCCTGGCGCACGAAGCGGCCTATGCGATCAAAGGCCACTCCCCAACTGCCAAAGCCAATCGGCAACTCGCGCTGACGGGGCAGGACGGCCCAGTCATTCAGGCGAAACAGGAAAGCCGCATGATAGGCAACCAGCAACAGAAGACCGCCTGCGATCGCCCAGGCAGCGGACTCGGTGGAGTGCACCCGGCTGATGATCAGGGCGAGCAGCAGCAAACCAGCCAGATAAGCCAGCGTACGCAGGTAGACCACGTTGAGAACTCCCGACAAGAGGCGCAAGGGGTTCGCCCCCACGGCACTCATTGTGGCAGGAAGCGATATCCCCCGCCGCGCACAGTCTCAATCAGGCGATCATGACCGCTGGGCTGCAGGGCGAGTCTCAGGCGCCGGATATGCACATCCACCGTTCGTTCTTCAATGAAGACATGGTCACCCCAGACGCCGTCGAGCAGCTTGGCGCGCGAGAGCACGCGATCGAGGTTGCGCATCAGGTAGTGCAGCAGACGAAATTCAGTCGGCCCCATGCGCAGGATGTCGCCCTGGGCAATCACCCGGAAGGTCTCGGGCTCCAGCCTCAGCCCGGCAACCTCAACCGGGTCTTCGCTGGCCTCCTGGCTGCTTCGACGCAGCAGAGCCCTGATGCGCGCGATGAGTTCGCGCGGAGAAAACGGTTTGGTGATGTAGTCATCGGCCCCGGCATCAAACCCGCCGAGCTTGTCGGATTCGGTGGAGCGCGCGGTGAGCATGATGATGGGCAGCTCGCGGGTCCGGGGATCAGCCCGAAGCCTGCGCGCGAATTCGATCCCGCTCAGATCGGGCAGCATCCAGTCAAGCAGCACCAGATCAGGCAGGGCCTGGTCCAGCTGGGCTCGGGCCGAGGCGACGTCCGTGGCCATCAAGGGGCGGAACCCCGCATGGCGCAGGTTCAGGCTCAGCAGATCCTGAATGGCGGGTTCATCTTCAACGATCAGGACTTTGGTCGTCACAGTCACACTCGCTTCATGACAGAGCCCCGAGGATGTGACACCGATATGACCAAGGCATGACAAACGCCGCCGATCGGTTCAAAGGACCCCGGTCTGCACCGCGCCCTGCGATTCCGCATGGGCCTCAGGTGGTGCGGCCATAGCGGTCGTCGAATCGCACGATGTCATCTTCGCCCAGATAGTCACCGCACTGCACCTCGATCATGACCAGCTGCATGAGGCCGGGATTGACGAGTCGATGGCGAGTGCCGATCGGAATGTAGGTGGATTCATTGGCCGCGACCAGATAGGTACGCTCATCGCAGGTCACCTGGGCGGTGCCAGAGACCACGATCCAGTGCTCGCTGCGATGGTGATGCATCTGAAGCGACAGAGACTGGCCGGGCCGAACCTCGATGCGCTTGATCTTGAATCGCGGCCCGTCCTGGAGCACCGTGTAGGTGCCCCAGGGCCGGGCCACGGTGCGGTGCAGGCGCGCCGATTCGTGCCCCGTTGATTTAAGGCGGGCCACAATCTCCTTGACCTGCTGGCTTGCATCCTTGGTGGCCACCAGCAGTGCGTCGGGCGTATCGACCACCAGCAGGTTATCCACGCCAACGGCGGCCACCAGTCGGTCCTCGCTGTGCACATGCGTGTTGCGGGCATTCACGAAGAGGGCCTCGCCCTGGGTTGTATTGCCTTCGGCATCGGCCACGAACTGTTCGGCCACCGCACTCCAGGAGCCGATGTCGCTCCAGGCGAAACGGGCGGGTAGAACCTGGACATCGGACGCATGTTCCATCACGGCGTAATCGATCGACACGCTGGGGCAGGCGGCAAAGGTGAGCGGATCAAGGGCGATGCGTTGCGTGCGGGATGCCGCCGGTGCCGCGCCGCCCCCTGTGGCCAGGCCCGCTTCGGTCATCCTTGAGCGGCTTGCCTGCCAGGCCAGCCGGGCCTGCGCGGCCACTTCAGGCGCATGGGCGTCCAGGGCCGCGAGAATGGCCTGGGCCTGAAAGCAGAACATCCCGCTGTTCCAGACAAAACGGCCCGAAGCCAGGAACTGGGCGGCTCGGACCGCATCGGGCTTCTCGACAAACCGAACCACGGCGCGGGCGGTGTCGGTGTTGGCGCCTGGCGATGCGGGCGCCATTTCGATGTAGCCAAAGCCGGTCTCGGGCGCGGTCGGCTGAATACCGAAGGTGACCAACGCGCCCGTGCCAGCCACCTGCGCGGCGCTGCGTGCGCAGGCCCGAAAGGCGGCTTCGTCAGGGATGAGGTGGTCTGCAGGCAAAACCAGCAAAATCGCCTGAGGGTCCTGCTCGAGCGCCCAGAGTGCGGCCAGAGCAATCGCGGGCGCCGTATTGCGGCCCTCAGGCTCAAGCAGTTGTGTGCACTGCACGCCCTTGGTGTTGGGCAAGGCCTCGAACTCTTCCTGCGTGCGGTACTGGTATTCCTGATTGGTCACGATACCCAGGGCGGCGCCGCTGGCCAGAGGAAGACAGCGCTGGATCGTGCGTTGCAGCAGGCTCAGCTCACCCCCGATCCGCATGAAAGGCTTGGGAAAGGCCTCGCGTGACACGGGCCACAACCGGGTGCCAGCGCCGCCGGACAGAATGATGGGAATGAGCATGGTGAGAAGCCTGCGCAGGATGCAACCCGACGATTGTAGGTGCTGGGCTCCTGCACGTGAACGCGCCGACCGGGTGAGTGTGCCCGCCAGTCAGCCTGCTGGCGGTGCGGCCTGCACTGCAGCCAGGCTGCCGACGGTATGCTCACGGACTGCCCGCCGCGATGCCCAATGGCCCACGCCATGTCCAGCGGCTACCGCCAGGAGCGCACGCCATCATGAGTTCAACCGCGCAGGACCCGCACCGCCCGGCGCCCTTGCAAGGCAAATCCAGCAACCCCAGCCCAGCGCCTGAACCCGCGACCGGTCTGCGCATTCTGGTCACGGGGGGGGCGGGCTACATCGGCTCGCACACCGTGCTCGAACTGCTGGCGGCCGGCTATGACGTGGTTGTCCTCGACAGCCTGGTCAATTCCAGCGCGCGTGCGATCGAGCGGCTCGAGGAACTCTGCGGCCGCCGGATTCCCCTGGTGGTGGGCGATGTGCGAGATGTCGGCCTGCTGACCACGCTGTTTCGCGAGCAGCCCGTGGATGCGGTCATCCACTTCGCCGGCCTGAAGGCCGTGGGTGAATCCGTGGCTCAGCCCCTGGGTTATTACGATGCCAATCTGGCGGGCGCCATCAGCCTGTTGCAGACCATGCAGGCCGCGAACGTGCGCCGGATCGTGTTCAGTTCATCGGCGACGGTCTATGGCGATCCCGCCAGCGTGCCGATCCAGGAAGACGCGCCTACCGGGCCCACCAATCCCTATGGCCGCACCAAATGGATGATTGAGCACATGCTCAACGATCTGGCGTCGGCTGATCCCGCCTGGGCCGTCGGCATCCTGCGCTACTTCAACCCGGTGGGCGCACATGCGAGCGGCAGGATCGGCGAAGACCCACAGGGTATTCCGAACAACCTCATGCCGTTCATCGCCCAGGTGGCTGTGGGTCGGCGCGAGGCGCTCAGCGTCTTTGGCGGTGACTGGCCCACCCCGGATGGCACGGGCATGCGCGACTACATCCATGTCGTGGATCTGGCCCGTGGGCATGTGGCTGCCCTGCGCCGCGTCTTTGCCCGGCCCGGGGGCTGGACGGTCAACCTGGGCACCGGCCAGGGGCAGTCAGTCTTGCAGGTCCTTCGTGCCTTTGAGCAGGCGAGCGGCCGCACCGTGCCCTACCAGATCGTGGCACGCCGGCCCGGTGACATCGCAGCCTGCTGGGCCGACCCAACCCGTGCCGAACAATTGCTGGGCTGGCGGGCCGAGAAGACCCTGCAGGCGATGTGCGAAGACGCCTGGCGCTGGCAGAGCGCCAATCCGCTGGGGTATGCAGACTGACCTTATTCGATCTTGGCGCCTGACACCCTGACGGCCTGCTCGATGGCCGGGGCACCGGCCGCGAGCTGGCGCGCAAACTCCTCAGGGGATGCATTGGTCGCAACGTCCATGCCCTGGCCTGCGACCTTTTCCTTCACGCCGGGGCGCGCCATGGCCTTGACCGTCGCTGCATGCAGCGCGCGCACGATGGTCGCAGGGGTGGCCGAAGGCAGATACAGGCCAAACGAGAAGGTGGACTCGTAGCCGGGCAAGCCTGCCTCGGCAGCGCCCGGAATGCCTGGAATGGCCGCGCTGGCCTGTGGTGTGGTGACCGCCAGCGGGCGCATGCGGCCCGCCTTGATGAAACCCATCACCGTGGGCGGAGTGGCAAACATGACCTGCGTGTCCCCGGCGATGGTGGATGTGGCCGCCGGAGCACCGCCTCGGAACTGGATCGTGGTGAACTGCACACCGGCCACCGACTCGAACAGGGCCGCGGCCAGGTGCGGGGTGGAGCCGTTGCCCGATGCCGCGCTGTTGAGTTTGCCTGGATTGGCCTTGGCATAGGCGATCAGTTCACGCAGGTTGCGCACAGGAAGGTCGTTGTTGACGCAGATGATCATCGGCCCCACCGCCAGCTGACAGACCGGCACGAAATCCTTTCGGCTGTCATAACCCAGCTTGCGATAGAGCGCATTGGTCAGCGCCATGGGGCCGGCGTTGAGCACGGTGTAGCCATCGGGCGCGGCTTTGGCGACCAGTTCGTTGGCGATGGTGCCACCTGCGCCCGGTTTGTTTTCGGGCACGACCGTCACATTCAGCTCCCGCGAGAGCTCATCGGCTGCAGTGCGCGTGGTGAAGTCACCCGAGCCTCCCGGCGGGTAGCCCACCACCAGGCGGACAGGCTTGGCGGGCCAGTCGCCAGACTGGGCCCGTACGGAAGGGGTCAGTCCGGCCGCGCCGGCCAGTGCGAGTCCTGCGCCTAGCGCCTGCACGCTGCTACGACGGTTCATGGGGAGTCTCCTTTGAACGGGATGAATGAGGGACTGTGAAAAGAAATCAGTTCGGATCAATCGGTTCGAGTGGATCCTTACGGATGGATCCGTGCCGATCAATCGGTGGGAATCACCGACCCTTGAAGTCGGGGGTACGTTTTTCCATGAAGGCGGTCCGGCCCTCGCGATAGTCCCCGCTGTTGAAGCAGTCCTGCACCATGCGCAGGGCGCGCTCGGGATCGCGCTGATCTGGGTCGGCGATGGCTTCTCGGATGGAGAACTTGGCCGCTGCGAGCGTGAGGGGCGCATTCTCGGCCACCATCTGCACATAGGCCTGCACGGCGGCGTCGAATTGCGCGACCGGGTGCACCTGCGAAACAAAACCGATGCGCAGCGCCTCGGCCGCACCGAATTTTCGGGCCGACAGGAACAGGTCTGCGGTATTGGCTGCACCGATCATGGCCACGAAACGCCGCACGCCCGAGGGGCTGTAGCCCAGCCCCATGCGTCCGGCTGGCATGCGAAAGATCGTGTCGTCAGAACAGATGCGCACATCGCAGGCTGCGGCCAGACCCAGCCCACCCCCGATACAGATGCCACGGATGGCCGCAATGACCGGCTTGCTGCACTGGGTCGGCGCGCCATAGCCCGCATTGACGGCTTTTTCGTATTCCGCCTGGGCATCGGCATTGGCGCGCATGGACTCGAACTGCGAGATGTCCGCCCCTGAGACAAAGGACTTCTCGCCTTCGCCGCGCAGCACGATCACTCGAACCGAAGGGTCGGCATCGGCGGTGCGAATACCCTCGGCCAGCTGGTTCCACATGTCGCGACTCATGGCGTTCATGCGGGCCGGATTGGAAAACAGCAGGGTGGTTACTGCACCCTCGCGGCGAGTCAGAATTTCGGGCATGGCAGAACTCTCAAGTCAATCAAATCAAATGGACGAATGGCAAACCGCAGACAGAGCTTGAGGCTGACTCGGGATCCTGTCTGTGACGCACGGTAGGCAGCGCCTGGGGCCAGATGCCGCCTGCTTCAGAGGATGACGCCCTGTTGTCGAAGCGCAGCAATCTCGGTGGCCGACAAGCCGAGTTCGCTCAGTACTTCAGGGGTATGTTCGCCCCGCTCGGGCGTCGCACTCACCACCGCAGCCGGGGTGCGCGAGAGCCGGATTGCAGGCGACAGAACCTGTTGCTCACCCAGCGTTGGATGCTGTACCGGGGAGGTGGCCTGCAGGTGTTTGACCTGCGGGTCGGAGAACACCGCATCCATGCGGTGGATGGGCCCGCAGGGCACGCCTGCCGCATTGAGCACCTCAACCCATTCGCTGCTGGTGCGCCCGGAGAGCGCCGCATCGATGCGCTCGGCCAGCGCCTTGCGGTGGGTGGAGCGCCCCTGCGCCGAGGCAAACCGCGCATCGTCGAGCAGACCGGGCTCGCCGATGGCTTCGCACAGACGCTTCCAGATCGCGGTACCCGAGGCGGCCACATTGATGAAGCCATCGGCCGTGCGATAGGCCGAGGTCGGCATGCTGGTGGGGTGATCGTTGCCCACCTGCGGCGGAACCTCACCCGCCATCGTGTATCGGGCGGCCTGAAAATCGAGCAGGGTGATACCGGCCTGCAGCAGATTGCTTTGCACCCACTGGCCTTCGCCTGTGCGCTCGCGCTCGTGCAGGGCGGTCATGATCCCCAGTGCCGCCAGCAGGCCGGCCGTGACGTCGGCCACCGCAGCGCCTGCCCGCAGCGGGCCGTGTTCCGGGAAACCCGTGACCGACATCAGGCCGCACAGACCCTGGGCAATCTGATCGAATCCGGGCCGGTCCCGATAGGGGCCGTCCTGGCCAAAGCCCGAGATACTGGCCAGGATGATGCGCGGATTGACCTGGCGCAGGGAGGCGTAATCGATGCCCAACCGGTCCTTGACATCCGGGCGGTAGTTCTCGATCACCACATCGGCCGTGGCCACCAGTTTGCGAAACAGGGCTATGCCCTGGGGGGCCTTGAGATCCAGCGTGATCGAGCGCTTGTTGCGGTGCAGGTTCTGGAAGTCGGAGCCGTCGCGCGCTCCGCCCAGATCCTCTTCACCCGTGGTCTCGACCTTGATCACATCGGCGCCGAAATCGGCGAAATGCCGGGCACACACCGGACCCGCCCGCACTCGGGAAAGATCCAGGACACGCAGATTGGACAGGGCATTGGATGCCTGAATTCGAGCCATGGTCTCCTCGGGAATCGACGTGGCGTCAGCGCGAGAGGTTGAAGAACTCGCGTCGGCCTTTCATGATCGACACATGATGCACCAGAAGCTCGAAATCCTCGTCGCGATCGACGGGATTGAGGTGCTCCGTGTTCACAATCAGCACCGGAGCCGCGTCGTAGTGATGAAAGAACCGGCTGTAGGCATCGGCCAGTGCACGCAGGTAGTCCTCCGAAATGCTGGTCTCCATCGGAATGCCCCGTCGCTGAACGCGCTCGACCAGCGTGTCGGGCGTAGCCTGCAGATAGATCACCAGGTCGGGCTGAGGGGCCTGAGGCTGCAGGTGCTCGAAGATCTGCTGGTAGAGCGCGAGTTCGTCATCGGACAGGGTCAGGCGCGCGAACAGGCCGTCCTTTTCAAGCAGAAAGTCGCTCACGGCTGATTGCGAGAAGAGATCGCGCTGGGCAATGTCACGCAACTGACTGATCCGCTGAAACAGAAACGACAACTGCGTCGCCATCGCATAGCGGGCACTGTCGCGATAAAAGCGCTCAAGAAACGGGTTGGCCTGAGGCTCTTCGAGGACCAGCTGCGCATCGAAGCGCGCGCTCAGACGGCGCGCGAGCGAGGTCTTGCCGGCACCGATCGGGCCTTCGACCACGATATGGCGCCAGCGCTCAAAGGGATTGACGCTGCCCGTGTTCATGCGACGGTCCTCATGGCGGGGTGGAATGGCGGGCTCGACGGCACGTGGGCCGACTCAGGCGGGTTGAAGCGGCGTGCAGACCTGCTGCGCCACGCCAGGCAGCAACTCGCGCACCCGCCCCAGGCCTGGTATCTCCAGATCGGGCGCCAGTTCAGCCAGAGGCGCAAGGACGAAGGCACGCTCGTGCAGGCGAGGATGGGGCAGTTGCAAATCCGGCGTATCGCTGTGGGTCTGGCCATGCATCAGCAGGTCCAGATCCAGCGTGCGGGGAGCGTTGCGGTAAGGCCGCATTCGACCGAATCGGTGCTCGATGGCCTGCAGGTGCGTGAGCAGGTCATGGGACATCAGACGGGTCTGCAAACCAGCTACGGCATTGAGAAAATCCGGCCCTGCGGCATCGACCGGTGCGCTGCGCCACAGTCGTGAGCGGACCACAAGACGGGTCTGCGGCAACTGGCGCAAGGCATTGAGTGCCTGCTCGAGTGTCACCTGACGCGTGCCCAGATTGGCGCCCAGCCCGATCCAGGCCCAGACCGGCTCAGTCGGGCGCATGACCCGGTCCCGCTGCCGCTGCGCCTTGTGCTGCATCGCTGCCGGCTTCGCCCGGACGGGCCTTGCGACCGCTGCTTCGACGGCGCCGGCGGCGGGGGGCGCCTGATCGACTCTCTGCGGGGGCTCGCGCCAGCAAGGCCTCACGCGCCGTGGGATCCGACTCGACAAAGGCCTGCCACCACTGGCCGATCTCGGCAGACAACTCGCCCGCCTGGACCCGTAACAGCATGAAGTCGTAGCCAGCCCTGAATCGCAGGTGTTCGAGCACCCGGACGGCGCTGCGGCCCGTTCGCTCAAAACGGGGCTGCAGACCCCAGATTTCGCGCATGTCAGCGATGAAACGACGCTGGATTGCGAGTTTTTCGGCCTGCTCGTCGAGCACCGTGTCCATGGCCTGCATGAGGGCAGGGATGGTGTGCTCGCCTGCTTCGCGCCGCGCCTGCCAGCGGTCGGCCACGCGC
>JBKCEY010000425.1:0-6727 GCA_046304115.1 Burkholderiales bacterium
TGGGCATGGCGACGGTCACCGTTTCAGGCAAAGGCCAGGTTGTCATCCCGGCAGAAATCCGCCAAACCCTGGGGATCCTGCCGGGCATGCAACTGGAATTTCGAATCGAGGGTCACGGGCTGAGGGCTGAGGTCCTGCACAAGCGGGCGCCCTCTCGCCTTGAGGATGGCATCGGCATGCTGCGGCCGACACAGGCCAGGAAGGGCCGTTTGCTTGATTTCGATGTTGCTGACGCGATGAAACGCAGTCTTGGATCCCACAAGGTCAACAGCACAGACTGAAATCTCCGCCAGAGCCATATTCCGTTGCCGCCCCGTCAGCCGCTTTTCTGCACACAAGCGTCGTGAATCACCGAGATGATCTCAGTTGACACGAATGTCCTCGCCAGGGTCTATGTCGATGATCCCGAAGACCCTCAAGCATCACTTCAGCGGGCTGCTGCTACTCGGATCATGCGTGAGGGAGCCGTCTTCGTGCCCACGACAGTGGCTCTCGAACTTGAGTGGATTCTGCGTGCGTTTTACGGTTTCGATCGTCTCAATGTTGCTCGAGTTTTTCGCCACCTGCTCGACTTACCCAACGTACAGGTTCAGGACTGGAACCTGATCGACCATGCCGTCGAGGCCCATTTGGGCGGCCTGGACTTTGCGGATGCCCTGCACCTTGCCTCCTCCAGGCATTGTCATCGATTCGCGAGCTTTGATCGCAAGATGGCCCGTGTTGCTACACGCTTGAAACTCAACCCTGCAGTCAGCGCGCCGCGGGTCGAAGCACGAGCCCCGCGGCCACGCTGATGAGCGCCAGTCCACCCCAGTCGGTCCAGCTCGGGCGCTCGCCCAGCAGGGCCATGGCGCCCAGCACGCCCACCACGGGCACCAGCAGGGTGCTCAGGGCAGCAATGCCGGCGGGCAAGCGGCTCACCCCGTCGAACCACAACCAATAACCCAGCGCCATCGCGCCCAGAATGTGAAAGGCCAGGGCGGCCACAAAAGCCCAGAGTGGGTAGGTGGGAGACTGGGCATGAAGCGAGACAGGCTCGGTTAGGGCAGCAGACGCTGTGCTTGTGGCGATTGCCAAACCCTCAGCCCCGACCGCAGTATCGGCAAGACCCCATGCAATCGCACCCCCCAGCGCCGCAACGCCTGCGGCAAACAGCAGTTGCCAGCCCGTGGCCACGATGGGATGCAGATCGATCGGCCAACGCTTGAGAAACACGGTGCCAGCCGCCCAGCTCAGCCCCGCACCCAGCGCAAAGCCTGCGCCCAGCAAGGGCACCCCGGCATGCACCATGGGGGCAGCCAGCAGCACGATGCCAGCGGCCGCGCACAGCGCTGACATCGAGCGCCTGAGATCAGGGCGCTCGCGCGCGATTGGCCAGGCGAGCAACACCACCCACACCGGCATGGCATAGGTCAGGATGGTGGCGCGTGCCGTACTGCCATGCAGCTGGGCAAACGCTGTGCACAGATTGAATCCCACCAGGCTGAGCAGCGCCGAGATCAGCAATCGGGCCCACTGGCTGCGCGGCACACGCAGGGGCAGGCCTCGCCAGAGCGCGAGGGCCAGCAGCAGCACAGCGCCACTGCCCAGCCCCACCAGGCGCAGCTGCCAGGGCGTCCAGCGATCGAGCAGCACCCGCACAACAGGCCAGTTCAGGCCCCACAGCAGGGCGAGCGCAGGCACAGCCAGGGCGGCCAGGGTGAGGGGCGGGCGAACAGACATCTGCGTACCATACAGGCCCGTCCCGAAAAGACTGGGCCGCCCCGAAACCGCGCCGCCCTGCCGCCACCCATTCCCATGCTGACCCTCTACATCGGAAACAAGAACTACTCCTCCTGGTCCATGCGCCCCTGGGTCCTGATGCGGGCCTGTGGCATCGCCTTCGCCGAGGTGATGGTGCGCTTCGACAGCTTTGCCCCCGGGTCGCAGTTTCGACAGACCATGGATCCGCTCACGCCGATTGGCAAGGTGCCCTTGCTGAGGCAGGGCGATGAGGTGATCTGGGACAGTCTGGCCATCGCCGAGACCCTGGCGGAACGGTTTCCTCAGGCCGGGGTGTGGCCTGCCGATGCGCGGGCCCGTGCTCGCGCGCGCAGCCTGTGCGCCACCATGCACTCCGGGTTCGGGCGGCTGCGCAGCCTGTGCCCCATGAACATCGAGGCGAGCCTGCCCGAAGTGGGTGCTCGCCTGTGGGCTGAACATGCCGATCTGCAAACCGAAGTGCGGCTTCTTGAGCGTCTCTGGCAGGACAGCCTGCGACACACGGAAGCAGGCGGTGCGGGCTTTCTGATGGGCGAGTTCTGTGCGGCCGATGCCTTCTTTGCGCCGGTGGTCATGCGCCTGAAGACCTACGCATTGCCGGTGTCGCCCGAAACAGCGGCCTACATGGCCCGGGTGCTGGCCCATCCTGCGGTTGCCGCATGGGTGAGCGAAGCCTGCGCGGAGCAGGATTTTCTGGACTTTGAAGAGCCGTATCGATCAGCGCGTTGAGCAGCTCGCGAGGCGTCGGTCAGGCATCCCCTGCGGTATATTCGAAGTCCAAACGGTTTCATACAAACACTCTGGAGGAGCACGCATGGGCGCCATCAACGCCGTCACCGACCTCACCAACGTCGGTCGCATTTCGGTCATCACCCTCAATTCGCCCCCGGTCAATGCGCTGTCTGCTGATGTGCGCGATGGCCTTGATGCCGCGTTCACGCAAGCCTCCGCCGACCCGGCGACCGATGCCATCGTGCTGATCTGTGAAGGCAAGACCTTCATTGCGGGTGCCGACATCTCGGAGTTCGGCAAACCCCCGCGCGGCGCCAATCTGCGTGACGTGCAAAACCGCATGGAAAACGCCAGCAAGCCGGTGATTGGTGCGATTCATGGCACGTCGCTCGGCGGTGGCTTTGAAGTGGCCCTGTGCTGCCACTATCGCGTGGCGGTGCCTTCGGCCAAGTGCGGTCTGCCCGAAGTGCATCTGGGTCTGCTGCCCGGAGCCGGCGGCACGCAGCGCCTGCCACGTATTGTGGGCCCCGAGCGTGCGCTCGAGATGGTCACCAGCGGCGCCCATGTGCCGGCCAAGGAGTGCCTGGCCATGGGGCTGGTCGATGCGCTCGCCGAAGAGGGCAAGCTGCGCGAAACCGCGATTGCCTTTGCCGAGAAAGTGGTGGCCGAAAAGCGCCCCCTGCGTCGCGTGCGCGACATGAACGAAAAGGTCGAAGCCGCCCGCGGCAAGCCCGAGATTTTCGCCAACTTCCGCAAGAAAAACGCGCGCGCCTTCCGGGGCTTCATGGCTCCCGAGAGCAACATCAAGTGCATCGAGGCGGCCGTCAATCTGCCCTTCGATGAAGGCATCGCCGAAGAGCGCCGCCTCTTTACCGAACTCGTCACCGGCACGCAGTCGGCCGCCCAGCGCTACACCTTCTTTGCCGAGCGCGAGGTCTGGAAGATTCCCGATGTGCCGGCCGAAACCCCCATCATTCCGGTAAAAACCGTGGGCATCATTGGCGCGGGCACCATGGGTGGCGGCATTGCCATGAACTTCGTCAACGTGGGCTATCCGGTGACGATCGTGGAAACCACCCAGGAAGCCCTCGATCGCGGCCTCAAAGTGGTTCGCGCCAACTACGAGCGCAGCGCCAAGAACGGCCGCTTCACGATGGAGCAGGTCGAGCAGCGCATGGCGCTCATCACGGGCTCCACGCGCCTGGAAGACATTGCCAATGTCGACCTGGTGATCGAGGCCGTGTTCGAGCGCATGGAGGTCAAGAAGGAGATCTTCACCAAGCTCGACAGCTTCATGAAGCAAGGCGCCATCCTGGGCACCAACACCTCGGCCCTGAACATCGACGAGATCGCCTCGGTCACCAAGCGTCCGCAGGACGTCATCGGTCTGCATTTCTTCTCGCCGGCCAATGTCATGCGCCTGCTCGAGGTGGTGCGCGCCGATCACACCTCCCACTCGGTCATTGCCACCTCGATGCAGATTGCCAAGAAGATCGGCAAGATCGCGGCGCTGGTGGGCGTGTGCCCGGGCTTCGTGGGCAACCGGATTCTGGCGGCTCGCCGCCGTGCGGCCGAGCAGCTGCTGATGTCGGGCACCATGCCCTGGGACATCGACCGCGTGCTCTACGACTTCGGCTTCCCGATGGGCGTGTATGCCATGAGCGATCTGGCGGGCCTGGATCTGGGCTGGGTCAAGGCCGAATCCAGGGGCCTGACCATTCGCGATCGCCTGTGCGAGCTTGATCGCCGTGGCCAGAAGACCGGCAAGGGCTGGTACGACTACGACGAGAACCGCAATCCGTCGCCGTCGCCGGTCACTGAAGGCATCATCAAGGAGTTCATCACCAAGGCCGGCAACACCCCGCGCCAGGCCCCCGATGACGAGATCCTCGAGCGCTGCCTGCTGCCCATGATCAATGAGGGCGCCAAGATCCTGGCCGAGCGCAAGGCGATTCGCGCGAGCGACATCGACATCATCTACCAGGCGGGCTATGGCTTTCCGAAGTACCGCGGTGGGCCGATGTTCTATGCCGACCTGATGGGCCTGGACAAGGTGGTGGCCAAGCTGCGCAGCTACTCGGCCCTGGGAGCGGACTTCGAGCCCGCGCCCCTGCTGGTCGAGCTGGCCGCAGCCGGCAAGCGTTTCCAGGACTGGCGGGCGGCCTGAGGCCGGGCTGACTGCCCCTCAAGAAAACGCACCAAACCGTTGCCGGAGTTGCATCCATGCGTCTGCGCCAGATTGCCCTCGTGGCACGCGACCTCGAGGCCGCGGCCGCTGACCTGACCGAGGTGCTTGGCCTGTCGGTCGGGTTTCGCGACCCGGCCGTGGCCAAGTACGGCCTGGTCAATGTGGTTCTGCCGGTGGGCGACACCTTTCTTGAGGTGGTGAGCCCGGCGCAGGCCGGCACCACCGCAGGGCGGTTGCTCGAAAAACGCGCGGGCGATGGTGGCTACATGGTGATCCTGCAGGTGCCCGATATTCATGCCGCCCGGGCGCGCCCGGCGGCGCTGGGTGTGCGGGTGGTGGCCGAATATTCGCGGCCCGATGGCGTGTACATGACCCACCTGCATCCGCGCGATGTGGGTGGTGCGATTCTGTCGATCGATGCCATGGACCCGCCCGAGCGCTGGGAATGGGGCGGCCCCGACTGGAAGGCCCATGTGCGCACCGAGGATTGCCTTGCGATCAGCGGTGTGACCGTGCAAGGCGAAACAGCCTCAGGCACCGCCAGCATGGCGGCCCGCTGGGCTGAGGTGCTGGGCGTGCCGGCCGAGCCGGTTGCAGGCGGCTTTGAGCAGCGCCTGTCTCAGGGCGGCAGGATTCGCTTTGAGACGGCCACCGACGGACGCGGCGAAGGCGTGAGCCGCATCGAGCTCACGGTGCGCGATCCGCAACGCATCCTTGCCCGCGCCAGGGCGCGAGGCTGTTTAGATGCGAACGGCGCGCTCGTGTTGTGCGGCACACGGGTCACGCTCGTTCAGGCCGAGTGAACCCCGTTCGCTGGCGAACGCTGAGTCCGATTCGGTCTGATCGTCGTCGGCCCACTCATGAACACTGAAGAACCATGCTCTTTCTCGTCCTGAGTGAACCGCGGCCGGAGCGACCCTCCGAGGTGGCCCATCACCGTCAGGCCTTCTGGGCCTGGCTCGCGCCCCAGCAGCAGGCCGGCAGCGTGCGCGGCGCCTGGGCGCGCGTGCCGCGCGGCATGGCCGTGGTGTTCGATGTGCCCTCCAACGAGGTGCTGCATGCCCGCCTGACCGAATGGGCCGAGATGATTCCGGCCCGCTTCGAGATCCATCCGCTGATTGATCCGGCGGCAGCGCAGGCGGCGCTGAGTCAGGCTCGCTGAGTCAGGTTCGCTGAGTCAGGCCCGTTGATTCAGACCCGTTGATTTAGACGTTCTGGGTCAGACCTGTTGCCGAGATCCCGATCGATTCGCGCCGGACTGTTCAGAACGCCAGCGTCTCGATCTCCCGGATCGCGCCCAGATCCGGCTCATCGCCTATTCCCGGCGCCTCGCCGAGCACCACATGGCCCTGATTCACCTGGGCGATCGGACCGCAGAGCAGCGTGCGCAGCGGATTGTCGTTGGCATCGATCTCGAGGCGCCCCGTGCCACCGGTGGCGGCCAGCAGGTGGCCCGCATGAAGCAGCCCGATGCCGCCCCCGAGGTAGTGAGGACAGTGCCGCAGGCCTGCGGCCAGCACGCGCTGGACCACCGGCAGGGTGCCCGAGTGCCCGCCCCACTTGGCCACATCGGGCTGCACCACACCCACCGCACGCGCCCGGATGAGCGCATCGAAAGCTTCAGTGCCTGCGACATTTTCGCCGGCGGCCAGTGGCGCGGGGCTGCGAGACTGCAGGACCTGCCATTGCGCCCAGGGCACATCTGCACGCAGCGGCTCTTCGATCCAGCGCAAACCAAAAGGCTCGAGCAGCGGCATGCGAGCCAGCGCGGTGGTCAGATCCCAGGCCTGATTGGCATCGACCATCAGGTCCGCATCGGCGCCGGCGGCCTCCTGCACGCCGCGCAGGCTGCGAATGTCACGCTCGGGCTCGAACCCGATCTTGAGCTTGAACGCGGTATAGCCCTCGGCACGGCGCCGCGCGACCAGCTGGCGCGGTCCATCCGGGTCGGCTGCGGCGTCGGGGTTGATGCCGCTGGCATAGACCGGGATACGGCCGTTCGGATTCGCAGCGCTGGCCGTTGGTGAATGGCCATCGCCCGCTTGG
>JBKCEY010000426.1:0-3190 GCA_046304115.1 Burkholderiales bacterium
GATGTGCTGATCTCGATTCCGCTCTTCGTCTTCATGGGCTATCTGGTCGAGCGGGCCAACCTGATCGACAAGCTGTTCAAGAGCCTGCACCTGGCCATGGCCCGCGTGCCCGGCTCGCTGGCGGTGGCCACCATCTTCACCTGCGCGGTCTTTGCCACAGCCACCGGCATCGTGGGTGCGGTGGTGACGCTCATGGGCCTGCTGGCTCTGCCCGCCATGCTACGTGCGGGTTACAGCACCGGCATTTCGGCGGGGGCCATCACCGCTGGCGGATGCCTGGGCATTCTGATTCCGCCCTCGGTGCTGCTGATCGTCTACGGTGCCACTGCGGGGGTGTCGGTGGTGCAGTTGTACGCTGGCGCGTTTTTTCCGGGAATCATGTTGGCAGGTCTGTACGTCATCTACGTGATCGTGCTGGCCAAGCTCAAGCCCGAGCTGATGCCGCCGCTGCCGGAGGCCGAACGCAAGGTGCCCTTGTCGGCGGCCTTGCGGGCGCTCAGTGCCGGCAATGGCCGCGCGCGCGCCCTGCCATTGATTGGCCGCGCCCTGAGTGGTCGTGCGGGTATTGATGCAGGCCAGGCCCTGCGGCAGCTGGTCGTGGCCTTGTTGCCTGCGCTGTGCGTGGCTGCAGTGCTCGGTCTGTCATGGCGCGCAGTGACTGCACCGGCGCCGCTTGAGGAGGCGAGTGGTCTGGTCGAAATGACCGGTGGGACAGCGAGCGATTCCTCGGGCTCGTCCGGGGGGCTGGCGGAGCCGCCTGCCGATGACAGCACTGACAAGCCCACGGGTTCGGACGGTAGCGGTCTGTCGGAGCCTCCCACCACCGAATCGACGGCCACCGGGTCGGCCGATGCAGCAACCGCCTCCCAGCCTGCGGCTGCAGGAGCTCCGGCACCCGTGAGCGACGCGGCGGCGAGTGCGGGCGCAGCGTCCGCTGATATCGCGGCAACCCCGGATCGCCTGGCTGCCCCGGCCTGGTTCTGGGGCCTGACAGCGGCCTTCATCGCCATCTTGCTTGCGTACTACGCCTTGCTGACCTTCGAGCGTCTCGAGGTCTTCAAGATGCTGCTGTCGTCGTTCTTTCCCCTGGCCTTTCTGATCCTTGCGGTGCTGGGCACCATCGTCTTCGGACTGGCCACACCGACCGAAGCCGCGGCTGTGGGTTCGATCGGAGGCCTGGTGCTGGCGGCGGCTTATCGCCAGCTCAACCGCAGCGTCGTGCAGGAATCGGTGTTCCTCACGGCCAAGACCAGCGCCATGGTGTGCTGGCTGTTCGTGGGCTCATCGATCTTTTCGGCTGCGTTTGCGCTGCTGGGCGGCCAGGAGTTGATCGAGAACTGGGTGATGTCACTCGGCCTGTCGAAGGTGGAATTCCTGCTGCTGTCGCAGGCCATCATCTTCATTCTGGGCTGGCCGCTCGAGTGGACCGAGATCATCGTGATCTTCATGCCCATCTTCATTCCGCTGCTCGATAACTTCGGCGTTGATCCGCTGTTTTTCGGCCTGCTGGTGGCGCTCAATCTGCAGACCGCTTTCCTGTCACCGCCCGTGGCGATGGCGGCCTTCTATCTCAAGGGCGTGGCGCCGCCACATGTCACGCTGAATCAGATCTTCGTGGGGATGATTCCCTTCATGCTGATCCAGATTCTGGCGTTGTTCCTGCTTTATGTGTTCCCCGAGATCGGCCTGTGGCTGCCTCAGGTGCTCTACGGCCGCTGAGGTCGCAAGGCCGCCCGGAGCAAGACGGCAGCGCGAGCCGTCAGGACAGGCCGCAAAGACACGGGAGTCTTCAATGCAACAGGGCGCTCAAGGCGCCCTGTTGTTTTTGACTGTCAAGCCTCAGAGGCTTGATCGGTTCGAAGTCAGCCTGCCCTGCGCGATGCTCAGCCGGCAATCTCGCTGCGGGTGTAGGCGGCGCGCAGCTCAGCCAGGACGCGATGGTCAGTGGCGGCCAGTGCCGCAGCGGTCGCGGCATTGTGGGCGGCAGCGCGCTCTTCGTTGAAGGCGTCGACCCAGGCGATCGCGCGGGAGAGCAGGCTGTTGGCGCGCTCGAGGCCCGTGGTGAAGCGCTCGATGCCTTCGTGGGTCGCGGTGCCGATGACGTTGGCGCCGGGGGCAAGGGTCAGTGCAGTCATGATCAGCTCCTGTGGGTGAGACACCAATCTGATGTCGATGGAGCAATGATGCTGCGCAACAACAAGAAATTCCAATGACGATTGATGATTCATATCATTCATTAAAATGATGATATGAGCCTGCCTCCCGTCCCGGTCAACTTTCGCACCCTCGATCTCAACCTGCTGAGGGTGTTCGACGAGGTCATGACCGAGCGCAACCTCACCCGCGCGGCCGGCAACCTGGCCATGACCCAGCCTGCGGTCAGCAATGCCATCAAGCGTCTGCGCGAATCGCTGCATGACGAACTTCTGGTGCGCTCCGGCTATGGCGTCGAGCCCACGGCGCGGGCGCTTGAGCTCTGGCCTGCCGTGCGGGCCGCCCTTGATGCGCTGCGCGAAGCGGTGCAACCGGGTCGCGGCTTTGATCCTTTCGCTTCGCGGGAGACCTTTGTGATCGCCATGGCCGACGCCACGGCCGCATCACTCATGCCCCCCCTCATGCGCCACGTCCAGGCGGTGGCCCCCGGGGTGTCGATCCGGGGCCGGCCTCTGCTCAGCCGCGATCCGCGAGGGGCCCTGGCCAGTGGCGAGCTCGATCTGGCGGTTGGCTATTTTCCGGCCGCGCTGGCGGCCATCGACCATGCCACGATGCAGGCCGGCACACCCGACCCGGTATCACATCAGCGGCTCTACGATGGTGAATATGTCGCCGTGATGCGAGCCGATCATCCGCTGGCGCAGGGGCGCCTCACGCTCGAGACCTACTGTGCTGCGCGCCATGTGCTGGTGAGTTTCTCCGGGCGTCCGTTCGGGTTTGTCGACGAAGCCCTTGCCTCGCTCGGACGCCGCCGACGGGTGGTGCTGACGGTCAATGAGTTCTTCACGGCGGCTCAGGTGGTCTCGCAGTCGGATCTGCTCACCATCCTGCCCCACCATTTCATCGGCTCCACCGGCATTGCGGGTCAGCTGGCCTGGCGTCGGTTGCCCCTGGAGATGCCGGTGGTTCATGTGGACATGTTCTGGCACCGGCGCAACGAAAACCGGCCCGACCAGGCCTGGCTGCGCCATGAAGT
>JBKCEY010000427.1:0-9193 GCA_046304115.1 Burkholderiales bacterium
GGGTTCGGATACCCAGCCGATGCGCCGCCTGCAGCACGATGGCGAGCACGGCGGGTTTGATGCCATACAGAATGCCCGCCACCAGGGGCTGATCGCCCAGGGCCATGTAGACCCACGACAAGGCGATCAGCAGGATCAGCGAAGGCAGCACAAAAAGCCCCCCCGCGATGAGGCCTCCCCAGGTACGGTGCATCAGCCAGCCGAGATAGGTCGCCAGCTGCTGGGCTTCGGGCCCGGGCAACACCATGCAATAGTTGAGGGCATGCAAAAAGCGCTGCTCCGAAATCCAGCGACGCTCCTCAACCAGCTCGCGATGCATGAGGGCAATCTGCCCGGCGGGTCCACCAAAGCTGATGCAGCCCAGCTTGAGCCAGAAGCGCAGTGCCTGCATGAACGGAATCGAGACCGTGAGCCGGTTCGACTCACCGGATGGGTTCGACGCGTCGTGCGGGTTTGGCACTTCAGATTGATTCGACACTTCAGATTGATTCGACACTTCAGTGTTCATCGGAACGACACCATGCCCCCAGCCCGCGATCCACTCCTGTCGTTACAAACCCTTCCAGACTCACTGGCCGCCTGGAAACTCGTCGATCAGGGGCGGGCTTTGGAGCGTGAATTCCGCTTTGCGGATTTTGCGCAGGCCTTCGGCTTCATGGCCCGCATGGCCCTGGTGAGCGAGCGTCTCGATCATCATCCTGAGTGGCGCAATGTGTACAACCGGGTGGAAATCCGCCTGACCACCCATGATGCTGGCGGACTTACCCGTCGTGATCTCGATTGGGCCGAACACGCCGAAGCCGCCTGCCTTCCAACCGTTACTGCTTTTCAGCCTTGATGCCGTACTCGTCGGCGCGCGCCTTCCAGCGGGCCATCTCGGTACGCACGAAGTCGCGGAACTGCTCCGGCGTGGGTGTCACCACGTCGCTGCCCGTCTGACCGAGCCACTCCACGAACTCAGGCTCCCTCACGACCTTGGTGATCTCGGCATTGAGCCGGTTGATGACGGGCTGGGGCGTGCCGGCCGGTACAAAGAGCCCGGTCCAGGAGAGCAGCTCGAAGTTCTGGTAGCCATGCTCGGCCATGGTGGGCAGATCCGGAAAGCGCGCGAGGCGTCGCGGACCAAGCACACCCAACGGAATCACGCGACCCGGCGTGATGTACTGACGATCGACTTCGGCCAGAAAACCGATCGAGATATTCACCTGTCCGGATGCGGTGTCCTGCAGCATCGGGGCTGTGCCCTTGTAGGGCACCGTCTGCAGTTTGATGCCTGCAGCGCGGGCGAGTATCTCGCAGGTGAAATGCTGGCCAGTGCCATGACCGGCCGTGCCGCAGAGCAGCTTGCCCGGATTGGCCTTGGCCCAGGTCACCAGTTCAGGCAGGGTCTTGGGGCCGAAGGAAGCATTGACCACCATGACGGGGTAGCCCAGCGTGAATTGCGCCACCGGGACCAGGTCCTTGTTCGGGTCATAGCGGGCCTGCATCTCGAGCGCATTGACCCAGACCGTTTCAGTGTTTCCGCCAAAAAGCGCGGTGTAGCCATCGGGTGCGCTCTTGGCCACGAATTCGGCGCCAATCGTGGTCGATGCGCCCGGCTTGTTGTCAACCACGATGGGCTGCTTGAGCAGCTCGGTCAGGCGCTGCCCGAAGCGTCGGGCGCGAATGTCGACCACACCCCCTGCGGCCGAGGCCACAACAAAGCGCAGCGGCTTGTTCGGATAGTCCTGGGCCTGGGCGCGTGCGCCCGTGTTTGCGAACAATCCAAGCGTCAAAGCGGCTGCGGTTAGTGCGACAGCCAGAGGCTGCATGCGACGGGGGTTTGCCTGGGGGGGGCGTGAAAACAGGGTCACGGGGGTCTCCTCGGTGCAGGGCCGGTCATGGCCGGCGGTGCGTTCATGGGGAATGAAGTGGCGGGGCCCGCTCAAACGGTGAGTCGGGGATCCACTGCCCCGGCAATATAGCCCGACTTTGCGCGCACGGTGTGAGCGCTGAATTCGGTGGCCGACTTTCAGTCAGGCGCGTACCGAAACCACAGCCAGTCTCAGGTCTTCGGCTCAATCCGCCAGACGCTGCACGAGTTGCGCGCACAGCGGAGCCAGGGCCTCGAGCTTGCGCGCTGCACGGGTCCCACTCATCTCATGCTCGAGCCGCTCGAGCACCAGTTCATTGATCGCCCCCACCACGGCAAGCGCATGGTCTCTCGGCAGCCGGCTGCGCGCCTGGCCGGCTGGGCGGGCCACCTCCACAATGAATTCGGCCAGTTCATCGAAGGCCTTGCGGCGCGCCTGCTGGCCCGTCATACCGAGGTTCAGGATGTCGATGAACAGTGCCCGCGTCAGCACCGGGTTGGCTGCCAGTTGACTGAAATACGCCTTCAGACCGGCCTGCACCTGTTGTGGCCAGGGCTGCTGCGGGTCGATGGCCTGACGCACGCCATGCAGGGCACTTCGATTGGCCGCCTCATACAGGGCAAGCAGGCAATCGGACTTGTCGCGAAAGTGCTCATAGAAGGTGCGGCGCGAGACATTGGCTTGCCGCACGATATCGGCCAGGGTTGTCTCAACGTAGCCTTTGGCAGCTACCGAGCGGGCCATGCCCTGGAGCAGCCGTCGGCGGTGACCGCTCGGATCGGGTTTGTCTGTCGGTGTCGGGGAACTGTCTTGCACAGGCATAGGATGAATGGTACTTGACGGTACCAATGAATGAAGGCAAGATCACGGCATTGGTACTGAAGAGTACCGTTTGAGTTGAACGGCCTGCAACGGGCCATCGAACCTGCACTGGAGTGCGCCATGACTGACCTTGTTGTTCGCCGCCTGCTGATCGACATGAAAGCCCCGATCGATCGCCACTGGTGTGATGGTGATGCCTTTCGCACGGCCTTCTTCAATGCGCTGTCGATGAGCTTTCCGGTGGGTGAGCAGTTCTTCATCGACGCTGTGCGTGCGGGTTTCAAGCAGTTGCCGGCCGATCAGCAGGAGCGCTTTCGGGCCGAGGTGCAGGGCTTCATCGGTCAGGAGGCCACGCACCGGCGCCTGCACAGCCTGTACAACGACCATCTGACTTCACTGGGCCTGCACAATGCCTGGGGTCCCAGGGCCGAGGTTCGCATGAAAGCCCTCGAGGGTGCCGATGTCAGGCACGCACTTGGCATCACGGCCGCCAATGAGCATTTCACGGCCATCCTGGCCGAATGGATGCTCAACAATCCGCAGTGGCTGGGCAGCCAGGACCCTCGCCTGGCCACCTTGTGGCTGTGGCACAGCGCCGAAGAGGCCGAGCATCGCTGTACTGCCTTTGATCTGTACAAGGCATTGGGCGGCGATGAAACCTGGCGGCTCAAGTGGTTCCGCAGGGTGAGCATCATGTTCGTCAACGATGTTCTGACCCAGACCTTCCAGAACCTCAAGGCCGACCGTACCTTGTGGCGGTTGTCCACCTGGAAGAGCGCGGCGTCGTTCCTGCTGGGGCGCAAGGGCTTTGCCCGCCAGATGTTCGGCGCCTGGAAGGACTACCTGCGCACCGACTTTCATCCGGCCCAGCATGACGCCAGCGCATCGCAGCACTGGCTCCAGGCCAACCAGGACCGCTACGTGCCGGTCGGGGGCTGAGCCTCAGGGCGCGCCCCCGGGCTTGCCCGCAGCAACCGAGCGAGCCCGGGCCTGCCTGCCTCCATGTGGCGAGTCTGCGCCCACCGGACTCAGTCGAGCGTGATGCCCAGCGACTGCGTGAGCTTGATCCAGACAGGTGCCTCTTCACGCCACTTGCGCACGGCCTCGTCACGGGTCGTGGGCTTGTCTTCAATGGCAAAGTTTTCGCGCAGCGAGGCTGCCTTGGGATCGTCGCTGCCCTCGCTGAAGATCTGCGAGATCCTCTGCAGAATCGGTTCGGGGGTGGCTGCCGGTGCAACCATCAGCAGACCGCCGGCCAGCCGGAAGATTTCGCCATCAAATCCCTGGGAGACAAAGGACTTCACCTGAGGCAGCTTGGGCGAGCGCTCCGGGCCGACCGAAGCCAGTACCTTGACCGAGCCCCGGGCGATATGGGCAGTGAGGGCCACATAGCTGCCAATACCGGCCTGCACCACGCCGGTGGCCACATCGACCCACTGCGGACCTTCACCCTTGTAGTGCACCACATTGACCTTGGTGCCATAGCGCTTGTTGAATTCCTCGGCGGCCAGATGCGGCACTGAGGCTGGGTTGTAGCTCGCCATGGTGACTGGCGTTTTTTTGGCGTACTCGACCCATTCCTGCACGCTGTTGACGGGCAGCGAGGCGGGCACCGCCATCAGCAGCGGCCCAACCGGAAACCAGCCCAGCGGCGCGAAGTCGCGGTCGGCGTCATAGGGCATTTTCTTGTAGAGCGCACGGGCACCCCAGAGCGAACTCGACGTGGTGATGCCGATGGTGTGGCCATCGGGTGCCTCGCGGGCCAGGGTCTGCAGCGCGACCATGCCACCTGCGCCAGGTCGGTTCTCAACGACCACAGGCACGCCGAGCTTGCGGCTGAGCACCTCGCCATAGACCCGCGCATACGGGTCGGTCGTGCCTCCGGGCACGAAGCCCACAAAGATCCGGATCGGCTTGTTGGGTTGTGGCCAATTGGAGGGCTGGGCCTGGGCGTTGACGATACCGGTCGTGGCCAGACCGCCTGCGGCGATCGATGTGACCACACGTCTGCGGGGTGCATTGATGAGCATGAGATCCGTCTCCTTGGGGTGAGTTGTTTTGATGACTTCAACAGCTACGGGGGTCTGATGCCCACTTCGGAGTCATTCTTGCACCCTGTGGTTCGGAGGTCTAGCGCCGGGTGGATCGGTTCTTGCAGGAGTCATTGCATGAATGCACCGCGTAAAACCCGCTCGGCGCCGGATGTTGGTCTGGCTCAGGAACGCCTGCTCCTGTCCGAGATCCTCAAGCTTGTGGGCAAAAGCCTGGCTCCCGATGTGGTGCTGCGCGAAATGCTGCATTTGCTGAGCGAACTGCTGGGGCTCAACCGGGGCCGGCTCGTCCTGCTGGATGATCTGGATCCCCGGCCCCCAGAGGGCGCAGGATCCCGGGACGGTGTGCGTGCCTGCATTTGCCATGCCTACGGCCTGACACGCACCGAAATGGAGCGAGGCCGCTATGAGCCGGGCGAAGGGATCACCGGTCTGGTGCTTGCCACCGGGCAGGCGGCCATCGTGCAGGATATCGATCAGGAGCCGCGGTTCTTGTTTCGCAGCGTGACCCGCGACCAGCTGCCGCCGCAGACGGTGGCCTTCCTCGCCTTTCCGGTGGAGATCAACCGGCGCACGGTGGGAGTTCTGGCCTGTCATCGCATCCGCAGCCGACAGCGGGCCTTGAGCGATGACGTCGCCCTGCTCAAGTTGCTGGCGACACTCACCGGGCAGATCCTGCAGTTGTCGATGCTGGTTCGACGCGAGACCGAAACCCTGCAGGCCGAAAACCTGCTGCTGCGCGATGCGCTGGCCGCCTCGACGGCGCGCGAGGGTCTCGTGGGCGCCTCACCCGCCTTGCTCAGGGCCCTGCAGGATCTCGATCGCGTGGCTCAGTCCAATGCCACCGTGTTGCTGCTGGGTGAGTCTGGCACGGGCAAGGAGCTCTTCGCACGGGCGCTGCACCGGGCCAGCCCGCGTCGCGATGGCCCCTTCATCAAGGTCAATTGCGCAGCCATTCCTGAAACGCTGTTCGAGTCCGAACTCTTTGGTCATGACAAGGGCGCGTTCACGGGTGCGGCTGGTGCGCGCGCGGGCTGGTTCGAGCGGGCCCACGGCGGCACGCTTTTTCTGGACGAGATCGGCGAGTTGCCTCTGGCCATGCAATCCAAGCTGCTGCGTGCGCTGCAGGAGCGCACCATCGTGCGCCTGGGCGGGCGCAGCGAGATTGCGATCGATGTGCGGCTGGTGGCGGCTACGCACCGGCCGTTGCTGCAGGAGGTCGGGCAGGGGCGGTTTCGGCAAGACCTCTACTACCGGCTCAATGTCGTGCCGATTCGCTTGCCTGCGCTGCGTGAACGACCCGAGGACATCCGCATGATTGCCTTGCATGTCCTGAACCGCGCCAATCAGGAGCATCAGCGCAATGTGCATCTTGAGCCGCAGGCCCTGGCCTGGCTCGAGCAGCAGCCCTGGCCCGGCAACATCCGGGAGCTGGGCAACCTCATCGAACGCAGCGTGTTGCTCAGTGACAGCCCGCGGGTGAGCGCCGCCCAGTTGAGTGCCTGGGCCAGCACCGCCTCCGATGAGTCTGATACGAACACACGACCCGCCTCACCGATACCGGTTGATTCTGTGCCATGGGCCGACGCTGGCTCTGGCCTGAGGGACTACCGTTCGATCGACTCGCATGCACCCGAGGTCTTGCGCGAGGCACTACGCCAGCATGCAGGCAATCAGTCGAGGGCCGCCCGGGCGCTGGGGCTGACCCCTCGCCAATTCGCCTATCGGTGGCGACATCACGGCCTGACATTGTCAAACACTGTCGAACATTGAGTGACAAAGTTCGACATTAAACCGCCAATGCGGCCGTATGACCCCGTTCAGGCCGGTTGAATCAGCGGTTTCAAGTGTGGCACGGGGCTTGCACTGAGGGTGGGGTATCCCGGAGTGAGCGGCAATCGGTCGCTTCGCTCCGGTCACTCAACCACCGATTCAGTTGGAGCCTCTCATGTCTGCTGTTCTTGCTCAGGAAACCTCGCCCACGACCGTCAAGACCTATCTGCGTCCGATCGATCGGGAGGGCCTGATGGCCTTCGCCGAAAAGGGCCGTAACAATCCCGCGAGCCGCGGAACCAACAAGGTCCACACCGTGACCGAGGGCCAATACCGGACCCTGAGCTATGTGGGCCAGCACGCGCCTGTGGTGGTCGATGAGCCCCTGCATCTGTTCGGTCAGGACACGGCTCCCGCACCGGGAGAGATCGTGCTGTCGGCGCTGGGCGGCTGCCTGGCGGTGGGCATTACCGCCGTGGCCACCTGGAAGCAGGTTGCACTGAGCAAGCTCGAACTCTTCCTGGAAGGCGACATCGGCAATCCGGCCGCCTGGGGTGCGGGCGGTGCGCTGCAGAAGACGCCGCCCGAGATGGGTTTTCAGGCCATCCGCGTGAAGGTGGTGATCGAGGGCGATGCGAGCCGCGAAACGCTCGACGAAATCGTGCGCCATGCGAACTTCTATTCGCCAGTGGCCAACAGCATGCGCAATCCGATCCCCTTCTCGATCGACATGGCTGAGTGATCATGAATGCGCCGATGGAATTGACGCGGGCCGTTGAACATCACGGATCTGTCCCCGGGCTTGAATCATCCGGGGGATCGCAATCCTTCGAGACCATCGAGCGGTCTCATGATGAGGGGGTGATGCGTGCCGTGCGCGAGATCACCCAGGGCCCGCTGGCCGCGCTGGCCAGCGACATCGACCGCAAGGGCACCTATCCCGAGGCGGTGCTGCGCAGCCTGGGCGCTGCCGGGGCTCTGGGGGCGCATCAGGATGATCGCGCCCTGACCGGCGCTGAGGGTGAGCAGGCCGATTTTGGTCTGGCCATCCGCGCCATGACCGAGGTCTCGAGGGTCTGTGGTGCCACCGGATTCATGATGTGGTGCCATCTGGTCTGTGGCATCTACATGGAGCAAAGCGGAAACCCGAATCTGGGAGGTGCCTGGCTGGCTCGTCATGCGCGTGGCGAGCGACTGGGCGCAACCGGGATGAGCAACCCGATGAAGACCTTTGCCGGCATCGAGAAGTTTCTGCTCAAGGCCCGCCAGCAGTCCGATGGCAGCTATGCCATCCATGGCACGTTGCCCTGGGTGAGCAACCTGGGCGCCGATCACTATTTCGGTGCCGTGGCTCAGGTGGAGAATGCCCCTGAGGGGGCGCCGCGCGAGATCATGTTCATCGCCTGTTGCGATGCGCCCGGTGTGAGTCTGCGAGACTGTCCGTCGTTCTCGGCCATGGAAGGCACCAACACCTGGGCGGTGCGTTTCGAAGGCTATCGGGTCGATGACCAGAACTGCGTGGCGGATCCGGTGCGTCCCTTCATTGGCCGCATTCGGGGTGCGTTCGTGCTCCTGCAGACCGGCATGGGCCTGGGCGTGGCACAAGGCGCGATTGACTCCATGTGGCAGGTCGAATCGCCGCTGGGCCATGTCAATGCGTATCTTGAAGATCGCCCCGACCAGTTGCAGGCCGAACTCGATGAGCTCACGCGCCGCATCCTGCGACTGGCCCGTACGCCCTATGCCACCGAGACCGAACACCTGATCGAGGTGCTCGATGCGCGGGCCCATGCTGCAGAGCTGTCGCTGCGTGCTGCGCAATCGGCCCTGCTGCATGCCGGCGCGCGAGGGTATCTGATGAGCTCGGATGTTCAGCGGCGGGTTCGCGAGTCGCACTTCGTGGCGATCGTGACACCCGCGATCAAGCATCTTCGCAAAGAGATTGCACGCCTGAGTCAACCGGTCATGCCGGCCTGATTCAGGCCAGCTCGCAAAGGACAACGCGATGAGCACGAGCGAATTCCGTCAATTCATCTGCCGCGCCTGCGGCCTGGTCTATGACGAGGCCCTGGGCGATGCCGATAGTGGCCTTGCGCCGGGTACCCGCTTCGAAGATATTCCCGAGGACTGGGCCTGCCCGCTGTGTGGCGTGACCAAGGCGGACTTCGAATTGATGCAGGCGCTGGTCCCGATGGCGTCAGCCGCGAGCGCCGTGGTCGCATCCATGGCCACCGGTCAGCGAACGGACTCACGCAACGGCAAGGCCGGGGTGGTGATCGTGGGCGGCGGCACGGCTGGCTGGGCGCTGGTTGAGCAATTGCGTGCGCGAAGCGCGAGTCTGCCCATCACGCTGGTGAGCGCCTGTTCGGCCGATCGCTACGACAAGCCTCGCCTGTCGGTCGCACTGCATCAGGGTGTGAGCCCGGCTGCGTTGCCCCGCGAGACCGGCCTGCAGGCTGCCGAGCGTCTGGGTGTGCGTCTGTTGGCCAGGACCGCGGTTTCGGGCGTCAGCATGGCGAGCCGCACGGTGCGAACCTCCCGCGGCACACTGCGATTTGATGAGCTCGTGCTCGCCCATGGCGCGCAGGCTCGCTCCTGCGATGGACTGCCCGATGCCCTGACCTGGCGCATCAATGACCTCTCGAGCTACCAGGGCCTGCGAACGGCTCTCGCTGCTTTGAGGCCGGCCCCTTC
>JBKCEY010000428.1:0-1454 GCA_046304115.1 Burkholderiales bacterium
GCACACGAAGTTCGAGTGCGAGGTGTACGTGCTGTCCAAGGATGAGGGCGGGCGTCACACGCCGTTCTTCAACAACTACCGGCCGCAGTTTTACTTCCGTACGACGGACGTGACGGGCTCGGTGCAGTTGCCCGAGGGCACCGAGATGGTGATGCCTGGGGACAACGTGAAGATGGTGGTCACGCTGATTGCGCCGATCGCCATGGAGCAGGGCCTGCGCTTTGCCATCCGTGAGGGTGGCCGTACCGTGGGCGCCGGCGTCGTCGCCAAGATCTTCGAGTAATCCGGTTCGCATCGGCTGCCTCGCGGCGGCCTCGCTCGGGAGTCGCATCCCCTGCGAAGGTCGCGCCGCGAGGTGCAGCCCTTCCCGGAGCGGCAGGTCTGGCCCGCTGTCTCCATCGCTCTTTTCAAGGAATTCCCATGCAGAACCAGAAGATCCGCATCCGTCTCAAAGCCTTCGATTACAAACTGATCGATCAGTCGGCCGCCGAGATCGTCGAGACCGCCAAGCGCACCGGCGCTGTGGTTCGGGGTCCGGTGCCTCTGCCCACCCGCATCCAGCGTTACGACGTCCTGCGCTCGCCGCACGTCAACAAGACCTCGCGCGACCAGTTCGAGATCCGCACCCACCTGCGCCTGATGGACATCGTTGACCCGACCGACAAGACGGTTGATGCCCTCATGAAACTCGACCTGCCCGCGGGCGTCGACGTCGAGATCAAGCTGCAGTAATTTGTTTTCGCTTGCAGAGAGCCAAAACCGCAGCTATACTCTTTGGCTCTTTGCAATTTGCATGACCCGACTGAGGGCCATGCAGGTTTGTCAGGCAACACCCTCGAGCACCGTCGGGCTGAATCAGCCCTGATTGTGTGAACACTCACCCGGCCAATTGCAGTCGGGAACGGAGAAACAACCATGAGCCTTGGCCTGTTGGGTCGCAAGGTCGGCATGATGCGCATCTTCACGGACGACGGTGATTCCGTGCCCGTGACCGTGCTCGACGTGTCCGACAATCGCGTCGCCCAGATCAAGACCGTCGAGTCCGACGGCTACACTGCGGTGCAGGTTGCCTATGGCACCCGCCGTCCTACCCGAGTCACCAAGGCGCAGGCCGGTCACTTCGCCAAGGCGGGTGTCCAGGCAGGTACCGAGCTGCGTGAGTTCCGTGTCAAGCCCGAAGCGCTGGCCGATCTCAAGCCGGGTTCGGTCGTTGCGGCCACCGTGTTTGCGGCAGGGCAGAAAGTCGACGTTGCCGGTACTTCCATCGGCAAGGGCTTTACCGGCACCATCAAGCGCTACAACTTCAATTCAGGCCGGGCCTCGCACGGCAACTCGCGTTCGCACAACGTGCCGGGTTCCATCGGCATGGCGCAGGATCCGGGTCGTGTGTTTCCCGGCAAGCGCATGTCGGGTCACATGGGTGATGTCGCCAAGACCATCCAGAACCTCGAGAT